>JAADHZ010000059.1:61082-76353 GCA_013151575.1 Gammaproteobacteria bacterium | reverse complement strand
TGGAGTCGGCAGGGCTTGCCGACTGGTTTGCGGAATTTCGTCGGCGGCATCAGCTTGACCGGCGAAGCCTTCAGGAGCGCTCGGTGCCTGGTGGAGGTGAAGTTCTGAATTTTGGCAGTAAAGGGATTGTTGATTATGTCACCGCGAGACATACAACCTACGCGGGTGTGGAACAAATCAGGACGGTGGTAAAAGCAGGCCCCCATTTGTTGCTGGTTTGGGATCGCCTTCGTGGTGATAAGGTCAATCACTATTCGCAGCAGTTTCTTTTTTCACCTGATAGTTCAGTTGTGCTGAACGGGAAGGCCGGGGTTATCGAAAAAAATGGAAAGGTGATTGCCCGGACGCAACAGCTGATGTCGGTTGATACACAAGTGTGCAGGGGCAGGGAACAGCCCGCTCCTTGTGGCTGGTACACTGATACTTCCTTTTTGCCTCGTGCAGCACCAGTTTTGATGCATTCTGCCAGCGGGGAACAGGTAGAATTTTTATGGGCGCTGCAATCTGGAGAGGCACCATTGAAGGTACTTCGAAAAGATGACGGTACCGATGATATGCGCAGAATACAGGTGGATGTGAATGGTTCACAATACACGATAGAATTGACGGATCGGGGAGTGAGTGCCAAGCCTGTGCCAGCCTCGTGAGCCTGAAAGAACCCATTCCCTGTTTGCGATGTTATTAAGCATCGTGCATGTAAAGCACTCATTGGTATGAAAATGAACGATACTGCCCATTCGCTCCAGCTGGATATTGTTGCCATGGCTCCCAATGCGTGGGATGGCCCATGGATGAACCGGCAACAGCTGCTTTCAAGGCTGGGAACGCAGCACAACATTATTTATACCAATGGTTTGTGGATAGTGTGGGACAGACATCAAGCCGCGTGGAAAGAGGCGCCAGCCACTGGTAGTTTCAGCGTTCAAGATCAGGTGCTGGTGGACCTCTCCCCAAAGTTTTTGTTGCGCTGGCCCAGGTTTTCGGCGTTTGACTCTCTGGCAATGCGCATGGGTGCGCGTCGTTGGATGCGTGCATATACCGGAGATAAAGATTCTCCACGAGTGGCCTATTTGTTTCACCCGCAGTTTTATCCTTACGTCAAAAAAATCCGGCCTGATTTTGTGGTTTATCACGCCTATGACATGTTCAGTCTGACGCCTGAATGGAACCGTGAGCTGGACGAGCAGCAACGGGAGCTTTTGGCAATGGCTGATCTGGTGGTGGCATCATCGGATGTTATTGCCGAGGAACTTGCCACGATCAGTGGAAAGACTATTGAAACACTGCCTAATGGCGCAGATTTTGATGCTTTTTACCGCGCGTCTACGGGTAGCTTAACGGAACCCGATGATCTCGCGGGTATTGCACATCCGCGAATTGGATACGTAGGAAATATAAATCTTAAGGTAGATTTCCCATTAGTGGCTTCGATGGCAAAAACTCATCAACAGTGGAATTTTGTATTCGTTGGCGGGGTGGGAAAACTTGATGCTCCCACTCAAAAAGGATTCGATGACTGTACTGCATTGAAAAATGTCCACTTTCTCGGTGCTAAAAACTTTCGTGAGATACCCCGTTACGCGTCCAATATGGACGTTAATTTGATGTGTTATAGAGTGGAGCCAGGGGTGTGGGCACGGGGGGGATACCCGTTAAAACTCCACGAATATCTCGCCGTTGGAAAGCCCATTGTCAGTTCCGATATCCCCAGCGTGACCCCATTCGAATCAAATGTAGCCATTGCACGAACCGCTGGTCAATGGCCAGAATTAATAGCAGCCGCATTACTGGGTAAAGGTGCAGGGAGCACTGAGGAAAGACGCGCAGTGGCAAAGAAGAACAGTTGGGATGCGCGAGTAAAGCGGTTGAATACTTGTTTGACATGTATGGTTAATAGCCAATAAAACATCCTCACCTTTCCGTGAGAATCGTACCTTTAACGTAATATTCATAATCACGAGAACCGGGTAAATGAGAGATATCGCTGTAACGCTTATCGTTTTTGGTACGTTACCGTATATATTGATGCGGCCCCATATTGGTGTCTACGTGTGGTCATGGATCGGATATATGGCGCCTCATCGATTGGGCTGGGGGTTTGCTTCAACTTTACCCTTTGCTGCACTTGTGGGGGCAGTTACCTTCGTGGCTTTGTTGTTCTCAAAAGAACCAAAACGTATCCCTCTGACCTCAATCACAATAACTCTGTTGCTGTTTCTCGTGTGGATGGGTATTACAACGATATTCGCCACCAGCCACGACGATTCGGTGCCTCAATTCATCAAGGTGCTTAAAATACAGGTCATGATTTTCCTCACCCTGATGTTGTTCAACGACAGGGAGCGAATTCATAATCTGGTGTGGGTGATTGTTATCTCATTAGGGTTTTATGGTGTGAAAGGCGGGATTTTCACATTGCTGACCGGAGGGCAGTTTCATGTGGTTGGGCCGCCAGGTACCTTTATTGAAGGTAATACGTCATTGGCCCTGGCTTTGGTGATGGTATTTCCCCTCATGCGTTATTTACAACTACAGACAGATAACAAATGGGTTCGGCGAGGGCTTTTCGCCGCCATGGGGTTTACCGGACTGGCGATACTGGGTTCCTATTCCCGGGGAGCCCTGCTCGCAATCATTGCCATGGGGGGGTTCATGTTACTCAAAAGCAAAAAACGGGGATTGATGATCGTTGTGCTGGTTTTGTGTATCCCTGTGGCTATTGCATTTATGCCGGACCGCTGGATGGGGCGTATGCAGACGGTGCAAAATTATGAGGAAGATTCTTCCGCCATGGGGCGTGTCACTGCGTGGTTGTTTGCAATTGAACTGGCAAAAGGGCGATTCCTGGGAGGTGGGTTTGAGTCTTTTACACCGATAAACTATCACACCTATGCTCCTGAGATCGTGAAGATTTTACTGGAAAAAGCGGATGGCCGTTATCAGGGGGCTCATAGCATCTATTTCAGTGTACTGGGGGAGCATGGTTTTGTCGGATTATTTATTTTTTTGATGTTGGGATTTGTTACCTGGCGTACAGGGGCATGGGTGATGAAACATGCGGCTGATTCCGACAGTTTATCGTGGGCAAGAGATCTTGGTGGAATGATCCAGGTGAGTTTGGTGGGATATGCTGTGGGCGGGGCATTTCTAGCATTGGCGTATTTTGATCTTGTATATCATTTGCTGGCGTTGATGGTTTTGCTGAAGTTACAGGTGTCACAATCCCTTGCAGCGGAAAAAGGGAATGGGAAATCGAAATTGTTACAGCATAACCGGAAAATGCCTGCGCAACGCAGAGGTAGGTATTAATGCCCCGGGAAGATTCTTCAAAAGACAGCAGTTTTGAACGTAGCTGGAAAAAGCGCTTTGGCCAATATGCTGATGCAAGGGATGATGATGCGGGTATTGCCGGTTGGACCCGGAGTGGGCTGGAAACCCGTGTTCGTAATTTTGATGTCTTGTGGGCACCGATGTCGGAAGCGCGCTCGTGGCTGGATGCCGGCTGTGGTGCAGGCACCTATTCCCGCTTTATGGCAGGCAGGGGAAAGCAGGTTGTCGGGTTGGATTATTGTTATCCCGCAGTGAAAAAGGCGGTAGACCGGAGCCGCGATGGCATAGTGTGGGGTGTTGCTGACGTTAAGCAGTTGCCGGTTGCGACCGGCAGTTTTGACGGAGCCATCTGTTTTGGCGTCACTCAGGCGTTATCAAATTCGAACGAAGTGTCCCGGGAATTGACCGCTGCCGTCAAACCAGGCGGGGAAGTGTGGATTGATGCACTGAACAGTGCCTGCCTGCCGCATCTTGTTGGTCGTGTAAAACGAACACTGCTGAAACAGGATATGCATTTGCGTTATGAATCACCCCGTCAACTGCATCGTGCCATGGCAGATGCGGGGTTGGTGAAGCTCAGGCGGTACTGGATTCCGATTTTGCCCTATCGTTTTCATCGTTATCAATGGGCTTTTGAAACAAGGGGGATGCGTTGGCTTTTGCATGCACTACCGTTGCTTGGATCATTGCTGAGTCATGGTTTTGTGATAAAGGGGTATCGAAAGCAATGAAGGGTTATTCTATACCTGCCATAAGCAGGATAAAAAAATGAGGGCACTGCTTCGGGCGGCAAGTGCCGTTGTTTCTTCAAAAGGTGTTAGCGCCCGATTGCTCATCCTGTTTTATCATCGTGTGCATGCGCATGCTGATCCGTTGCGCCCCTGCGATGTTGATGCAGACACCTTCGATTGGCAAATGGAGGTTCTAGCTCGATATTTCACGCCACTGGCGTTGGGGAATGCCATGGAGCTGCTTCGGCAGGGAAAGTTGCCCGCCAATGCTGTTTGCGTCACCTTTGATGATGGTTATGCTGATAATCTTGAAGTGGCCTTGCCGATTTTACAGCGCCGGGCTGTGCCTGCCACTTTTTTCCTTACCACAGGTTTTTTTGGGCACGGTTGCATGTGGAATGATCGTGTTATTGAATCGCTGAGAAACGTGGATACACAAAAATTGTCCCTGTTGAATCTGGGACTGGGTGAATACGAAATCACCTCCATGGATGCGCGGCTACAAATGGTGAATGCGGTACTTCGACAATTAAAGCATCTGCCGCGTGAGGAAAGGGATAACCAGGTGCAACGTCTTGAAAATGAGCTGAATGTTGACGCTGCATACGCGCCCATGATGCGTGAAGATCAGGTGTCGGTACTGGTTAGGGCGGGAATGGAGGTGGGAGCACATACAATCAATCACCCCATACTCAGCAAAATCAGCCTGGATGAAGCCAGAGAGGAAATTGAGTCCGGGAAGCAGCAGTTGGAAGCATTAACCGGAAAAGAAGTTACCCTGTTTGCCTACCCCAATGGTGTGCCGGGCCAAGATTATGAGGCGGAGCATGTTGATTTGGTAAAAGCGGCAGGCTTCGATGCCGCCTTTTCAACGGCGTGGGCGGCAGCACAGCATACTGACGATTTTTTTCAAATGCCGCGCATTGCGCCGTGGGATAATACGCGGCTGCGTTTTTATCTGCGTCTGGTGCGCAGCTACCGTGCAGCCAATGCTGAGCGTGTATTCGTGAATGACGTGGCAAATGAGTAGGTAATGTTATCCTGAGTCCGGGATGTGGCCTGCACCAAAATGGCAAACTGGAAGTCTCGTTCCTCTTTTTTTCTGAGCCCCCGCGAACCTCGCGTTAAATACACCGCACGAATAAATACCCTTATGAAATTCGACCTCCTGCACACCGATGGTCCCGCTCGTCGTGGCCGTCTGACATTTGATCGTGACTCTTTAGCAACAAAAACGGTGGAAACTCCGGCTTTCATGCCCGTGGGCACCTACGGCACAGTGAAGGCCATGACCCCGGAAGAGCTCACGGGCATGGGTGCGGAAATTATCCTCGGCAATACCTTTCACTTAATGCTGCGCCCCGGCACCGAGGTGATCAAAGCCCACGGTGGCTTGCATGATTTCATGCACTGGCAGGGACCAATTCTCACGGACTCCGGCGGTTTTCAGGTGTTCAGTCTGGGCAAGATGAGGAAAATCACCGAAAAAGGTGTGACTTTCCGCTCGCCGGTAAACGGCGACAAGGTGTTTCTCGGCCCAGAGGAATCCATGGCGGTGCAGCGCGACCTGGGCTCGGATATCGTGATGTGTTTCGATGAATGCACGCCGTATCCGGCGGATGAGCAGCAGGTGCGGGATTCTATGCAGATGTCGCTACGCTGGGGGCAGCGTTCAAAAGATGCTTTTGCCGACAACCCCAATGCCCTGTTCGGCATTGTGCAGGGTGGCATGTTCGAAGAGCTGCGTGCGGAATCTGCGGCGGGGTTGGTGGATATCGGCTTCGATGGTTACGCCATCGGCGGTCTGTCCGTGGGTGAGCCCAAGGCAGATATGATGCGAGTGCTGGATCACACCACGCCGTTGCTGCCCACCGACAAGCCGCGTTATTTGATGGGCGTAGGCAAACCGGAGGATCTGGTGGAGGCGGTGCGACGCGGGGTGGATATGTTCGACTGTGTCATGCCGACTCGCAATGCCCGCAATGGCCATATTTTTACCCGCAAGGGTGTGTTGAAAATCCGCAATGCCTGTCACGAGTTCGACACCCGTCCACTGGATGAAACCTGCGGCTGTTACACCTGTCAGAACTACAGCCGCAGCTACCTGCGTCATCTGGACAAAACGGGTGAGATACTGGGTTCGCGGCTGAATACCACCCACAACCTCTACTACTACCAGCAACTGATGCGGGAGCTGCGCGAGGCCATTGCCGACGGTCGCCTGAGCGAATACGTGGCGGCATTTTATGCTTTGCGGGGGCTGGACTCGCAGACGGGCAAGGGAAACGCACAACATCCGGCAAGTATGTAATAATGTCCGCCTTTTTTCGCGCGGGTCGGCCGATGCAGGTCCGGCCCGCGCTTTGTTTGTTATTTGATATAGGAAGACCCCGTTATGAGTTTCTTTATTTCCGATGCCCTCGCCGAAGGTGGCGCTGCTGCAGGTGCTGCCTCGATGGACGGAGGATTGACCAGTTTGCTGCCGTTATTGCTGATTTTCGTGTTGTTTTATTTCATGCTAATTCGTCCGCAAAGCAAGCGTACCAAGGAGCATAAAAACATGGTGGGGGCGTTGGCCAAGGGCGATGAAGTTGTCACCAACGGCGGGTTGTTGGGCAAAGTTACAAATGTGGGTGAAAATTTCCTGAGCATCACCATTGCCGACGGCGTGGAAGTTAAAGTGCAACGGCAGTCTGTAGCCTCCCTGTTGCCCAAGGGCACGATGAAAGGCGAATAATGACGGTCCGCACGGGTCGTTCGTCACTAAAGGAAAATCGGTAGCAGTTTATGATGAATCAATATCCTGTCTGGAAGTATTTGCTCATTCTTGTGGTGTTGGTGGGCAGTTCGCTTTACGCCCTGCCCAATTTGTATGGTGAAGACCCCGCCCTGCAGATCACTTCCGACCGCAGTCAGCCGGTGGACTCCAGCACGCAGGAGAAAATACGCACATTATTGGATGATGCCTCCGTGCCTTACGGCAGCATTACCCTGGCTGATGAGCAAATCATGGTGCGTTTCCCGGATACCGATAGCCAGTTGGAAGGCAAGGATCTGGTAAAGGAAGCGCTGGGGCGCGGTTACGTGGTGGCCCTGAATCTGGCGCCACGCACACCGGACTGGCTGCGTGCCCTGAACGCATCGCCGATGTACCTGGGGCTTGATTTGCGCGGTGGTGTGCATTTTTTGATGGAAGTGGATGTAGAAGCCGCCGTGTATCAGGCCGAGGAGCGTTACATCAGCGATTTTCGCGGGTTGCTGCGCGAGAGCAAAGTGCGCTACGCCAAAATTGGCCGTTACATCCGGGGAGAGAACAGCGCTGTCGAGATCAAATTCAGCTCGCCCGAGGTCCGTGACAAAGCAGAGGTGGTGCTGGATGGGGAATACCCGGACCTGAAATACACCCCGCAGGACCGTGATGGCAGCTATTACCTTTTAGCATCGCTGGCGGAAAAAGAACGCCGGGAAGTGCGCAAGCTGGCGCTGAAGCAAAATATCACCACCCTACGCAATCGTGTCAACGAGCTGGGTGTGGCGGAGCCGGTTATCCAGCAGCAGGGTGATGACCGTATCGTGGTGCAGTTGCCCGGTGTGCAGGATACCGCCCGCGCCAAGGAAATTCTCGGCGCCACCGCGACCCTGGAATTCCGTCTCGCCGATGAAACCCATGATGCCGAAGATGCCGCCCGCACCGGTCGTGTGCCCGCGGGTCTTAAACTGTATTCCCAGCGTGATGGCGGGCATGCGCTGTTGAAAAATCGCGTCATGCTCACCGGTGACTACATCATCGATGCCTCCAGTGGTCTCGAAAGCCAGACCGGCAGCTCGGCGGTCTTCATCACCCTCGACGGCAAGGGCGCCAGCATTTTCAGCAAAGTGACCGGCGAGAACATCAAAAAGCTGATGGCGGTGGTCTTCATCGAGAAAAAAACCGAAACCCGCATGGTGGATGGTAAGCCACAAAAAATCCGTCGCACCGTGGAAGAAGTGATTAATGTCGCGCGTATTCAGGATCAATTGTCCAAGCGCTTTCAGATCACCGGGCTGAACAGCACGAAGGAAGCGCACAATCTGGCCCTGTTATTACGTGCAGGCGCTCTGGCTGCCCCCATCGAGATCGTGGAAGAACGCACCGTCGGCCCCAGCCTGGGACAGGACAACATCGACCAGGGTATGGCCTCGGTGGTGATCGGTTTCGTGCTGGTGCTGGTATTCATGGCGATGTGGTATCGCGGCTTCGGGCTGGTGGCTAATCTGGCGCTGGGGCTGAATTTGATCGTGATCGTGGCAGTGCTGTCCCTGTTGCAAGCCACCCTGACTCTGCCGGGTATCGCCGGTATCGTGCTCACGGTGGGTATGGCGGTGGACGCCAACGTGCTGATATTTGAGCGCATACGCGAAGAGCTGCGTAACGGCATCAGTCCGCAGGCAGCCATTAATTCTGGTTATGCCAAGGCGTTTTCCACCATTGCCGACGCCAATATCACCACTTTGATTGCGGCGGTGATTCTGTTCGGATTTGGCACCGGCCCTATTAAGGGATTCGCCATCACCCTGTCCATCGGCATCGCAACCTCCATGTTTACCGCCATCATGGGCACCCGAGCCGTGGTGAACTTGATTTATGGCGGGCGGCGCATCGAAAAACTGTCCATCTGATTTTTCACTTCACGGTGATAAAATGTGACGGAATACTATTTATTGTTATTCTAGAAAGGAGAGGACATGAAAAAATTTAAAACAATAATTGCAATAATACTATTTGTAACTTCAGCACAATCTATGGCTGCTTATAAAGATTCCAATAATGTCAAAATTAAACTTATATCCGTGTGGTCACAAAATGGTAATATTTTGGTTCAGACAAACCCAAGGCCTGATGTATCTGATTTAACCTGCACAAGTGACTATTGGATAACGTTGGATAAAAATGATCCTGGGTATCAAGCCACATTGTCATTATTGTTATCTGCACAAGCCACGCAAAGAGGCGTTAATGTTAGAGTTGATGATAGTTTTGGCAGTCAGTTTTGCAAGCTCACACGAGTCATTACATTAGATTCATAGTCAATGCATAACAATCGTTAACCGGATCGGCGCAAAAAATGCGCCTCCCGATTAACTCAGGCGTTATTGGATTATTGAACCGGGAAAACCTCATGCAGCTGTTCCAGAAACCCCCTCATTTTGACTTCATGGGCAAGCGTGTCCCTGCGATGGTCTTTTCAGCGATCCTACTGCTGGTGTCCCTCGGTTCACTGGTGACACAAGGCCTCAATTTTGGCCTCGATTTCACGGGTGGCACGCTCATCGAAATGGGCTACGAGACCCCCGTGGATCTCACCAAAGTACGGGGCCAATTGGAGACGGCTGGCTTTCCTGAGGCGGTCGTCCAGCATTTCGGTACCTCCCGAGACATCCTAGTGCGCATCGCTCCGCACAAAGACCGGAGTAATGCCGACATCAGTTCGGTTGTGATGGATACTCTGCGCGGTGTGGAAGGGGGCGAAGTGAACATGCGTCGCGTGGAATTCGTGGGCCCGCAAGTGGGGGATGAACTGGCCAATGATGGCGGCCTGGCGATGATTTACGCGCTGCTGACTATTTTGATCTATGTGGGGTTTCGCTTTGAATATCGCCTTGCCATTGGTTCGGTGTTGGCCTTGGCGCACGATGTGATCATCACCCTGGGAGTGTTTTCCCTATTCCAGCTGGACTTTGATCTCACCGTGTTGGCGGCGGTGCTGGCGGTGATTGGCTACTCGCTCAACGACACCATTGTGGTGTTTGACCGCATTCGTGAAAACTTTCGGAAAATGCGTAAGGGCTCCAGTGAGGAAGTGGTCAACGCCTCGCTGAATCAGACATTATCGCGCACCATGATGACATCCATCACCACCTTGCTGGTGTTGATTGCCTTATTTGTGGTGGGCGGGGAATTGATTCACGGCTTTGCAACGGCATTGATTATCGGTGTTGTGGTAGGAACCTACTCGTCTATTTATGTCGCCAGCGCCAGTGCTCTCATGCTGGGGATCAGCAAAGTCGACCTCATGCCGGTGGAAAAAGAAGGCGAGGACCTGGAAGATATTCCGTAACGGTTTCCTGCGGGTTGTTTAAGCAATTTCGCTTTCTGTAAGGCATTGCCCGCCCTACGCCAAAAAACTGTATTTTGTTTGGAGGCGCGGTGAATAAAATGCTGGCATTCATGTTTATCGCCTAATTTTCCCCCCAGCGCAAAAAGTTCTGGCTGTTACCGCTTGTTTTCACGATAAAGTTCATTGACATGGGTCACGCGGTTTCGTCCATGATTTTTACTGTAGTACAGGGCCGCGTCGACATCTTTGTAGAGTTGTTCCGGCGTTGTTTTCGTGTTGTTTTTGGTGTTTCTGGCCACACTGGCCACACCAATGCTGATGGTGATCATGAGTTCATCATCGGTTTCTGGGGCCATTGGTGTGATCTCAACGATCTTCCGCAGTTTTTCTGCCAGCTCCCTTGCGCCATCGGGGTCAGCTCTTTTGCATAACACCGCAAATTCTTCACCACCCAAGCGGCATATCGCATCGGTATGACGCAGATTTTTTTTCAGGGCTCTGGTCAATGCCTTCAACACGGTATCGCCAACATAGTGGCCGTAAGTGTCGTTAATGGCTTTGAAATAATCGATATCGATGAGCAAAATGCTATTGGGGTCACCGTGACGACTGCTCATGTTAAGTTCCGTTTTCATGAGGGCATCAAAATGTCGGCGATTGAACAGCCCCGTTAACGGGTCAGTGATGGAAAGTAGCCGGAATTCGTCGTTGAGTTGTTTTAGTTGCTGGTTGGTTTCCAGCATGCGCCTGTCAGCCGATTCAATTTTGGAGTGCAGTTTTTTGTTCGCCTCGTTCAGTTGCTTACCCATGATGTTAAATTGCTGGGCGAGTTGGCCGAATTCATCATTGCTGATTACCGGAATTTCGCCCACCAGCTGACCTTCCTCGTTCACATTGTGCCGCAGATAATCCGTGAGTTTGTCCACAGGGCGCACGATGATGTAGGAGAGGGCAAAAAATCCGCCAAATGCAATCAACAAAATAAGCAACACTTCTCGTTTGAACAACGCAAATTTCTGATTTTCCAAACGGACGGTGACATACCGGGTGTTGAGGCCCAAGTGCAACACGCCAATAATGTCACCGTCGCTGATGATGTCGTTGGTGAACATCATCAGATCAGTCCCCGTCATTTGATTAACGTCAACGCGACCGGATTCTCCCAGCAGGTTGCCGTTGACGTTGCTGACCTTGGCATAGTCGATATCAACGGAGGAAGTGAGTTCATCGAGCAGCGGCTGAATAGTGTGGTCGTCGTAACTCGCTACACTACTCGAAAGAGATTGAGCCACGAACCGGCTAATGTAGGAACCCCGCTGGTTGAGTTCTTTAAGCAGACTGGCTTTTTCTTCCCGAAACGCCAGCCAGCCACTGGCGGTCAGGGCGGTTAGCAGCACGCTCAGCAGCACCAGCAATACCTTTTGGCGCACTCCCAATCGAAAATGCGGCATTCTCATGCTCGGGTCGATGGTCACTGTTCTCACGTTGTAAAGCGGTTTATAGGGTCTCCCGTTGTTGTCGGCGGAAAATCATGCGGACTGAAGGTTTCAGGCGGTTTTTTTCAGTTTTTGACGGACTGGGGAAGGAGATATCCATGCTACAATCCGCGTCTTTCGCGGACCCGTTTCGCCGCATATTATTTGCTAGTTTACAGAGCCAGGGGAAGAGAGAATGTTCAGCAAAGAGATGGAAATAGCCGGTTATGACGACGAACTATGGGCCGCCATGCAGGCCGAAGAAGTCCGTCAGGAAGAACACATCGAGCTTATTGCCTCCGAAAACTACACCAGCCCCCGCGTGATGTTAGCCCAGGGCAGCGTGCTCACCAACAAATACGCCGAAGGTTACCCAGCCAAGCGTTATTACGGCGGTTGCGAAAACGTCGATGTGGCCGAACAACTGGCCGTTGATCGCGCCAAAACATTGTTCGGTGCCGATTATGCCAACGTGCAGCCCCATTCCGGCTCCCAGGCCAATGCCGCCGTGTATCTGGCCTTGCTGCAAGCTGGCGACACCATCCTCGGCATGAGCCTAGCCCACGGCGGGCATCTCACCCACGGCTCCCACGTCAGCTCCTCCGGCAAACTCTACAATGCCATCCAATACGGTTTGGACGAGGCCACCGGCGAAATTGATTACGCCCAGGTGGAAGCGCTGGCCAAGGAGCATCGGCCGAAAATGATCGTCGCCGGTTTCTCCGCCTATTCCCGCGTGGTGGACTGGCAGCGCTTTCGCGACATTGCGGACAGCGTGGACGCCTACCTGTTCGTGGACATGGCCCACGTCGCCGGCCTCATTGCTGTCGGCGAATACCCCAGTCCGGTGGCCATCGCCGATATCACCACCACCACCACCCATAAAACCTTGCGCGGGCCACGCGGCGGCCTGATCCTGGCCAAAGCCAACCCGGAAATCGAGAAAAAACTCAACTCTGCGGTATTCCCCGGCAGCCAGGGTGGGCCGTTGATGCACGTCATCGCTGGCAAAGCCGTAGCCTTCAAAGAGGCGCTGGAACCTGAGTTTAAAACGTATCAGGTACAAGTGGTGAAAAATGCCCGCGCCATGGCCAGCACATTGCAGGAACGTGGCTACAAAATCGTTTCCGGCGGCACTGACAATCATCTGTTTTTGGTAGACCTCATCGACAAAGGCATTACCGGCAAAGCCGCCGACGCCGCGTTGGGCGCTGCCAACATTACCGTTAACAAAAACAGCGTGCCCAACGACCCGCAATCACCGTTCGTCACCAGCGGCATTCGCATTGGCACCCCGGCCATGACCACACGCGGCTTTATGGAGAATGATGCCACAGAGCTGGCCGGTTGGATCTGTGATGTACTGGATGACGTCAACAACACGGCCACCATCGAACGGGTTAAACAGCAGGTGCTGGATATCTGCAAACGCCTGCCGGTTTACGGTTAAGGACCGCTCGAATAATAACTGTCGATTTTTGCGCATGAAAGGCGGTCAACTTTCACAGTACACCGCCAAAATGGATTTATACCATTACGCCGCAAATGGGACAGTAAATTTTCGATCAATCCTAAGTTGCCGTGCTACGGGCGCGAAGGACTGCACAAAATTGATGCGATACCTTTCACAATAACCTGATTTGTTGATTTTTCATGCACTGTCCTTTCTGCGATGCCGAAGACACCAAAGTCATTGATTCGCGTCTAGCGAATCAGGGCTTCGAAGTGCGTCGCCGCCGGGAGTGTCTGACCTGTAAAGAACGCTTCACCACCTTTGAATCCGCAGAGCTGGTGATGCCCAAGCTGATCAAAAACGACGGCCGTCGTGAACCTTTCAATGAAGACAAGCTGCGCGCTGGCATTATTCGCGCACTGGAAAAACGCCCCGTCAGTTCCGACGACATCGAATCTGCCATGGGCCGCATCAAAAAGTGCCTGCGAGGCACAGGTGACCGCGAAGTCACGGCGGAAAATCTAGGCCAATGGGTGATGGATGAACTGCGCGATCTGGACCACGTGGCTTACGTGCGCTTTGCATCGGTGTACCGCAGTTTTGAAGATATGAATGCATTTCGTGAAGAAATCGAACGGCTTGAACAAGCGCCTACCTCAGAGCAGCATCGTAGCCAGATGAACCTGATCGACGATGACGACCGAAAACCCTGATCACTCCAACGATTTTGCACACATGGCGCGCGCGATTCAGCTTGCCCAGCGCGGTCTGTTCACCACCGACCCCAATCCACGCGTCGGCTGCGTACTGGTGCAAGATGGAAAAATCGTCGGCGAAGGCTGGCATCAGCAGGCCGGTGAAGCCCACGCGGAAATCAATGCACTGCGCCTGGCCGGTGGCCGGGCAAAAGATGCAACCGCCTACATCACGTTAGAACCCTGTTGCCATCACGGTCGCACACCACCGTGTAGCGACGCCCTGCGGGCCGCCGGTATCTCGCGAGTAGTGGTCGCGATGGAAGACCCCAATCCACAAGTCGCAGGGCAGGGCTTGGCCCAAATCAAAAGGGCAGGTATCGAAACTCGCAGCGACGTACTGCAAGCCCAATCTGAAGCGCTGAACCCCGGCTTCATCAAACGCATGCGCACTGGTCGCCCCTTCGTGCGCTGCAAACTGGCCATGAGCCTCGACGGCCGCACCGCCATGGCCTCCGGCGAAAGCCAGTGGATCACCAGTGAAGACGCACGATGCGATGTGCACCGCCTACGCGCCCGCAGTTCGGCCATACTCACTGGCATTGGCACCGTACTGGCCGACGATCCCTCGCTGAACGTCCGGTTGAATACAAATGAAACCGTGCAACAACCCGTGCGCGTCGTGCTGGATAGTCAGTTGCGCATGCCTATGGATGCACGCATGTTGTCACTGCCAGGGCGCACTATTGTTTGCTGCACGAAAGTTGCCAACCCGGAAAAAATCGCCGTACTGACGGATGTCGGTGTCGAAGTGCATTGCCTGCCGACGGAAAACAGCCATGTATCGTTGCCTGCGTTGCTGGATTTCCTCGGTCGCGAAGAAATCAACGAAATCACCGTCGAAGCCGGTGCCACCCTTAACGGCGCGTTGTTACAAGCGGGATTAGTCGATGAAATCATCGTGTACATGGCACCGCTGCTAATGGGCGATGCCGCACGCGGTTTGTTTCACCTGCCAGAATTAAACACAATGGACCAGGCAATCAAACTGCAAATAGTGGATATGTGTGCCGTCGGCGCTGATTGGCGTATCACGGCGCAGGTTTTTTAATGCCGGTAACTATTTCGTGGTGATCCAGGCGTTCTATACGAATTGAATCCATGTTTTTTCATCCCTTTGTAAGGAAGAAAAGGTACTATGATTAATGGGTTATGTCTTTAAGGCCGTTTTATTTTCCGCTTCAGGTACATTTTTTAAAAAATAAAAAATGGCTAAGGGGCTGATCAACGTCTGTTATCAAATATAAATTCAGCCACAATGGTATTATCATCCTTCGACAAGCCCTACCGCTTTCAATACAATCCCCACAAACTGCTACCCTGGTAGGGGCGGCATAGTCCAACAAACATTTGTACTCCATGCTGAACTGTGTGCGGGGCACAAATGCTTAGACGCTGACAATGAATCAAAAACACGAAAACACGAAAT
>JAADHZ010000059.1:0-61032 GCA_013151575.1 Gammaproteobacteria bacterium | reverse complement strand
CAGAAAACGACGAAAGGAAAATCAAACGTCCTCGTCGCGGCATCTATCTGTTGCCGAACTTGTTTACCACCGGCTGTCTGTTTGCCGGTTTTTACGCCATCGTCGCTGCCATGGGGGGGCGCTTCGAGTCCGCCGCCATCGCTATTTTTATCGCCATGATCATGGACGGGCTGGACGGCCGGGTCGCGCGCCTGACCAATACCCAAAGCGCCTTTGGTGCGGAATATGACAGCCTTGCCGACATGGTGTCCTTTGGCCTCGCTCCGGCGTTGGTGGTGTACGTGTGGGCGCTTTCTGATCTGGGTAAACTGGGTTGGCTCGGCGCATTTGTTTACACCGCCGGTACCGCATTGCGTCTAGCGCGGTTCAATACTCAGGTGGGAAGTGCCGATAAACGCTATTTTCAAGGTTTGGCCAGCCCTGCTGCGGCCGCCGTCGTGGCGGGTTTAGTTTGGGTGGGGCACGACTATCAAGTCGAAGGCTTGGGCATTTCCGTCTTCGCTTTTGTGGTGACCGTTTGTGCGGGTTTGTTGATGGTGAGCAATGTGCGCTATCGCAGTTTCAAAGATTTGGACCTCAAGGGCAAAGTGCCATTCGTGACTATTTTGGCCGTGGTGCTGGTGTTTGTGCTGGTGTCCATCGATCCGCCGCAAGTATTGCTGTTGGTGTTCGCCAGTTATGCCGTGTCGGGGCCGGTGGTAACGCTGATGACCTTGCGTCGTCGGCGCGCCGAACGCAAACCTTCTTCCAATAGTGAGGATTGACGGCTTGGCAAATGCCGCGAGCGCCGCTATAGTGAGTCTTATGGAATTTCAGCACCACAACGCTATTGCCACCGATGCCCGTCCGGGAACCCGGCGTGAGTCGGCTGTGTTGAGCGTGCGTTCCACTGTCGGTTTTTCCCTTCTGTCGCTACGACTGCTGCCCTAGGGCAGACAACTTTCCTCCAAAATAGACCCAATTTTTCCGTACTGCGCCCCTCATATTGTTGAAAACAATATTGAGGAAGTGCCCTTGGGGTGCGCATTGCTTCGCGCAACGCCATTCCCGAACAACGCCTGTCGTGCGCCCACCGTCACTGAAATGTGGCGGCACCGCTGTTAAGATAGTGACGTATTGAAGGAGCCTATTTCATGGCCACTCAGATGAAAAACACCACAAAAAACCAAATGAAAGATGCATTGATTATTTTTGACACCACCTTACGTGACGGTGAACAAAGCCCTGGCGCCTCTATGACCCGCGATGAAAAAGTGCGCATTGCCAAGGCCCTGGAGCGGATGCATGTGGATGTGATCGAGGCCGGTTTTCCCATCGCCAGTGTGGGCGATTTTGACGCGGTGCAGGCCGTAGCCAACGCCATTCAGGACAGCACCATCTGTGGCCTCGCCCGCGCCCTGGACAAGGATATTGACCGTGCCGGTGAAGCTCTCAAAGGCGCCAACTCTGCGCGTATCCATACTTTCATCGCCACCTCGCCCATTCACATGAAAATGAAGTTACGCATGGAGCCCGACGCCGTGTTGGAGCAAGCAGTGCGTGCGGTGAAACGCGCCCGCCAGTACACCGACAATGTGGAATTTTCCCCCGAGGACGCCGGTCGTTCGGAGCAGGATTTTCTGTGTCGTGTATTGGAGGCGGTGATCAACGCTGGTGCCACCACGGTGAATATCCCCGATACCGTGGGCTACAACGTGCCGCAGCAGTTTGGCGAGCTGATCGGCAACCTCATCGCACGCGTACCCAATTCGGACAAGGCGGTGTTTTCCGTGCACTGCCACAATGACCTCGGGCTTGCAGTGGCCAATTCACTGGCCGCGGTGGCCAATGGTGCGCGACAGGTGGAGTGCACCATCAACGGCCTTGGTGAGCGGGCTGGCAACGCCTCGCTGGAAGAGGTGGTGATGGCCGTGAGCACCCGCCGCGATGTGTTCGCTCCCAACGTCGACCACATCGACCGCAGTCAAATTGTGCCCTGTTCACGCCTTGTTTCCAGTATCACCGGCTTCAACGTGCAGCCCAACAAGGCCATTGTCGGTGCCAATGCCTTCGCCCACGAGTCTGGCATCCATCAGGACGGGGTCCTCAAAAGTCGTGAAACTTACGAAATTATGCGGGCCGAGGATGTGGGGTGGAGCGCCAATCGTATGGTATTGGGCAAACACTCCGGCCGTAATGCCTTCCGTACCCGTATGCAGGAATTGGGGGTCAGCTTTGACAGTGAAGAACAGCTCAATACCACCTTTGTGCGATTTAAAGAACTTGCCGATAAAAAACACGAAATTTACGATGAAGATTTGCAGGCCCTGGTGACCGGGGCCAGTCTTGAGGCCGAAAATGAGCGGGTTAAACTGGTGTCGCTCAAGGTCTGCTCCGAGACCGGCGAAATCCCCGGTGCCTCGGTGACTCTGAATGTGGATGGCGATGAAAAGCAGGCCCAGGCTCAGGGCAGTGGGCCGGTGGATGCTGCTTTTAAGGCTATTGAGGCGGTGGTGGGTAGTGGCACCGAATTGCAGCTGTACTCGGTGAGCAATATTACCAGTGGTACCGATTCACAGGGGGAAGTCACCGTGCGGCTGGAGCAGGGCGGGCGTATCGTCAACGGCCAGGGTGCGGACACCGATATCGTCATCGCCTCTGCCACGGCCTACATTAACGCGCTGAACAAAATGCTGGCCCCGGTGGATCGCCAGCATCCGCAAGTGTAGGGGTAGGCGATCATTGTGAACAGCACGGACCAGACCCCGGAGCAACACTTGGCGCAACGTCCGGAAAAAACACGGGCCTATCTCACCGCCATGGGCATTCAGGCTTGGGTGCGGCGGGAGGGGCCTGCCGTGCCGGTGGCTGAGCCGGTCGTTGCCGATGTTCCGGCTCCCGCGATGGTTGAATCGCCACCGCCGCTCCCCGCGCCGGTGGCGGCGGACATGCCCCCTCATCTGGAGGAGGTTCCCCCGCCCACGGAGGAATACGCCGCCAATATTGCAGCGTCTGCTGCGCAATCGGAGGCGGAAACGCCGGACGCCGCCGTGAGCCGGGTTTTGACGCTGGACTGGCCGCAGTTGAAATCGGCGGTGCGTGACTGCACGGCCTGTCCCCTGCACGAAACGCGCACTCAAACCGTGTTTGGTGTCGGTGATGAACAGGCCGACTGGATGGTGGTGGGCGAGGCTCCTGGGGCTGAAGAGGACCGCCAGGGTCAGCCCTTCGTGGGGCGGGCAGGCGGATTGCTCAACAACATGCTGCTGGCTATCGGTCTCCGGCGTGAGCAGATCTACATCGCCAACACCCTCAAATGTCAGCCTCCCGGAAACCGCGACCCGCGTCCTGAAGAAACCGCCTGTTGCGAGGTTTACCTGCAACGCCAGGTGCAATTAGTGCGGCCCAAGGTGATTCTCGCCGCGGGTGGCGGCCCACAATTTGCTGAAAGTGGATACACCGCTGTCGCGCTTGCGCGGGCAAGTGTATCGCTACGGGGATACCCCGCTGGTGGTGACCTATCATCCTGCTTATCTATTGCGCAAACCCAGCGACAAGGCCAAGGCCTGGGAAGACCTCAAATTCGCGCAGGCTACCGGTCGGCAGACACCATGAGCGCCGTGCTTGAGACGCCTCCATTGCAGCTGCGCCCCATGACCGAGGCTGATTTGAATACCGTGATGGACATTGAGCAGATTGCTTACCCCTATCCCTGGACCCGGCGTATTTTTGCCGATTGTCTGCGCGTGGGGTATCGCTGTCTTGTGGCAGAGCTGGACGATGTCTTCGTGGGTTACGGTGTGATGTCCATCGGTGCGGGTGAGGCTCACGTGTTGAACCTGTGTGTGGCGGAAACCTTCCGGCGGCGCGGTCTGGGGCGTTCCCTGCTGGAAGGTCTGCTGGATGCTGCTGCGGAGCTGGAGGTGGAAAACGTGTTTTTGGAAGTGCGCCCTTCCAATATCAGCGCGTTGCAGTTGTACGACCAGATGGGTTTTAACCCAATCGGTACCCGCAAAGATTATTATCCCGCAGACCATGGACGGGAGGATGCTGTCATTCTGGCCATTTGTCTGTTGGCCTGGCAGTAATCAAACTCGGTGAGCAACGCGATATTCTCAGGTAATGCGCCGGACAAACCCGCCGTGATTTTTCTGATGGGTCCCACCGCCGCCGGTAAAACCGAGCTGGCGGTGAAGCTGGCGGGGGAGCTGCCCTGCGACATCATCAGCGTGGATTCCGCGTTGGTGTATCGCGGTATGGACATCGGCACCGCCAAACCTGACGCCGTCACCCTGGCTACGGCTCCCCATCGCCTCGTCGACATTTGTGACCCCGCCGAGCCTTTTTCTGCCGCCCAGTTCCGTGAGCGGGCGCTGGTGGAAATCCTGGAGATCCAGTCCCGAAATCGCATTCCGTTGTTGGTGGGCGGCACCATGCTGTATTTCCGTGCGCTGGAACACGGTCTGTCACCGTTGCCGACGGCGGACCCGGTGGTGCGGGCCCGGTTGGCGACGGAACTCGCAGAGCAGGGGCTGGCCGCCTTGCATGCTCGTCTGGCGTCGGTGGACCCGCAGGCCGCGCTACGCATTCATGTCAATGATTCCCAGCGCATCCTGCGGGCGCTGGAGGTGTACGACATCAGTGGCGAAAGCCTCAGCGTCTGGCATCAGCGGGAAGCGGACACGGCGCTGCCCTGTCGGGTGGTGAAGGTGGTGTTGTCATTGCAGGACCGCGCCGCGCAGCAGCAACGCATCGAACAGCGTTTCCGGGCCATGCTGCAACAGGGGTTCGTGGCCGAAGTGGAAGCGCTGTTCGCTCGCGGTGATCTGCATGCCGGGCTGCCGTCCATGCGCGCGGTGGGTTATCGGCAGATATGGGCGTACCTCGATGGTGAGTATGATTACGACACCATGGTGGAAAAGGGCCTCATCGCCACTCGCCAGCTGGCCAAACGTCAGCGCACCTGGTTACGGCATGAGCCCGAGGAGGCTAAATTTGAGGCCACCTCCACTCTTATTCACACTAAGGTCTTGAAATATCTTGCCGCTAGTGCCATATGAGACCTACAGGGATGTAAAGGCTGGGCACCGGATCGTGGTAGTGGATTTCCGTCGTTTGGCTGTACGAATGATTCCTGTGAGATTCGGGAAAGTTTGGGACCGAATTGTCGGCCTCCGGGTGCCCATAATAAAATAAGGATAACTATAAAAGGAGAACATCATGTCAAAAGGGCAATCACTACAAGACCCTTTCCTCAACGCCCTTCGTAAGGAGCGTATTCCGGTCGCGATTTTTCTGGTCAACGGCATTAAGCTGCAGGGCCAAATCGATTCATTTGACCAGTTTGTCGTGTTACTGAAAAACAATGTCAGCCAAATGGTGTACAAACATGCGATTTCCACGGTGGTGCCTTCGCGCAACGTAAAATTGCCCATAGTTCAAGACGGTGCTCCTGATTCGCATAATTCCTGATTCAGCACGCCCGGAACTGGCCAGGGGGGACGCCATTGTTTGAGCGTCCCCCATCCGGCAACAAAGACGGTAGCGACGGCGGTGAGCGCGCCATTCTGGTCCACTTGGATTTTTCCTCTCAGACCGACAGCGAAGCCCTCGATGAATTTCGTGAGCTGGCGGTATCTGCGGGTGCTGAACCGGTGGCCGTGGTCTCCGGCTCCCGGCGTACGCCTGATCCCAAATATCTCATCGGCACTGGCAAGGCCGAGGAGGTCAAGGTCTGTATCGAGCAGCACAAGGCCACCCTGGTGCTGGTGGACTATCCGCTGGCGCCGTCGCAGGAGCGTAATCTCGAACGACTGCTCCAATGCCGGGTGCTGGATCGCACCGGCTTGATTCTCGACATTTTTGCCCAGCGGGCCTCGTCCCACGAGGGCCGTCTACAGGTGGAACTGGCGCAACTGAAACACATCTCCACCCGCCTGGTGCGGGGCTGGACCCATCTGGAACGGCAGAAAGGGGGTATCGGCTTGCGGGGTCCGGGTGAGACCCAGCTGGAAACGGATCGACGTCTGCTGGGGCTGCGTATCAAGCAGCTCAACAAACGTCTGGAAAAGGTGCAAAACCAACGCAGCCAGAGCCGTCGCGCACGTCGCAAGGCGGAGGTGCCCACTGTATCGCTGGTGGGTTACACCAATGCGGGCAAATCGACATTGTTTAATCGTGTCACCAAGTCTGGCGTGTATACCGCAGACCAGTTGTTCGCCACCCTGGATCCCACTTTGCGACGGGTGGAACTGCCGGACCAGCAGCGCATTATTTTGGCCGACACGGTGGGATTTATCCGTCAGCTGCCCCACGATTTGGTGGCAGCCTTTCGTTCCACCCTGGAAGAAACGCGGCAGGCCGATCTGCTGTTGCACATAGTGGATGCGCACAATGAAAATTACGCTGAGCAGATGGCTGAGGTGAATGCGGTGCTCAAGGAAATCGGTGCCGAGGATGTACCGCAGATCGAGGTATTCAACAAGCTCGATCTGATGGAGCATAACAAGCCCCGGGTTGATCGCGATGAAAATGGCGCTGTGCGCCGCGTGTGGCTGTCCGCTGCAGGCGGTGAGGGGGTGGGTCTGCTTATGTCGGCCTTGGCGGAACACTGCCGCCCGGCCCAAGTGCGGGAGTGGGTTCGGGTGCCCGTCGGCAATGGCCGACTGCGGGCGCGCTTGTTTTCTCTGGGGCGAGTGCTTCAGGAATGCGTGGAAGAGGATGGCGATTCATTGCTGCAAGTGGAAATGGCGCGCAAGGATCTCGATGGCCTAAAAAAAACCGAAGGTGTGCAATTCCCATTGCTGGGCGTGAATTGTTGCAGTTAAACAGTTGCGGCTGCACCCATAAAGAATCTAAAATCCAGCACCTGTGTCGGCTTGCGGTCGGCGCTCAATTAATTTTTCACAGATGGAGTAACTAAATGGCCTGGAATGAACCTGGTGGTTCCGGGAACAAAGATCCCTGGGGCGGACGTGGCGGTAAAGATCAAGGACCGCCTGACCTTGATGAAGTGGTAAAAAAATTACAGGAAAAACTTGGAAACCTGTTCGGTGGCGCCAAAGGTGGCGGCAGTAGTAGTAGCGGCGGCGGCTCCGGTAGCGGCAAGGCAGGCTCCATTGGTGTTGGTTTGATTGCCGTGGTGCTTCTTGGCGTGTGGATTTTTTCCGGCATTTATATCGTCGATGAAGGTACCCGTGGCGTTGAGTTGCGTTTTGGGCAATACAATACAACCACCCAGCCGGGGCCACATTGGTATCCGCGTGGTATCGACAGTGTGGAGATTGTGGATATCTCACAGATTCGCAGCCTCAGCATTGGTTTTCGTTCTTCGGGGGCGGGTGGTCGCGGCGCTGGCAGCTCGGTGGGACGTGAGTCGTTGATGCTGACTCAGGATGAAAACATCGTCGATATCAAGCTGGCCGTGCAATACAAAGTTAAGAGCGCCAGTGATTATCTATTCAACGTCAAAGATCCCGAGGTTTCCCTGCGTCAGGTGATTGAGAGCGCTGTCCGTGAGGTTGTCGGCAAAAACAACATGGATTACATCCTCAAGGAAGGCCGTGCCGAAGTGACTGCGCAGACCCGTGAACATGTGCAGGAGATTATGGATACCTACGGGACCGGCCTGTTTATTACCACGGTCAATTTGCAGGACGCTCAACCGCCGGAGCAGGTGCAGGATGCTTTTGCGGATGCAGTGAAGGCGCAGGGTGATCAAGCACGTGCTGTCAACGAGGCGGAAGGTTACTCCAATGACATCATTCCCAGAGCGCGCGGCAAGGCGGCGCGTCAGATGGCGGAAGGCAACGCATATAAAGAGCAGGTGATTGCCGAGGCCACCGGTGAGGCTTCCCGCTTTACCCAGGTGTTGACCGAATACCAAAAGGCGCCGGAGGTGACACGCAAGCGTCTGTACCTGGAAGCAGTGGAATCGGTCATGGCCAATACCAGCAAGGTGCTGGTGGACGTGAAGGGTGGCAACAATATTCTGTATCTGCCGCTGGATCGTCTGATGAATCGTGGCACGTCGAGCAACTCAACGCCGCGCCGCCCGGTGGAAAATTTTAGCGGCTCGCGAACACAGTCGGAACCACGCGGCCGCAGCAGCTCGCGTGGCAGGGGAGAACGCTAATGGGATCATTTAAAATGCTGAGCGGTATTGCGCTGGCGGCTGTCATCGTCATCGCCTCATTCTCCGTCTTTACGGTGGACGAGCGTGACAAGGTGATTCTTTTCCGCTTGGGTGAAATTGTGAAGACCGATTTTAAACCCGGTCTGCACTGGAAAACCCCGTTTGTGAATAACATCCTAAAATTCGATGCACGTATCCAGACCCTGGATGCAGAGCCGGAGCGGTACCTTACCGGTGAGAAGAAAAACCTCATCGTGGATTCGTTCGTGAAGTGGCGCATCAAGGATGTGGCGAACTATTACACTGCGACGGGTGGTGACGAGGTGCGTGCTAATTTACGTTTGTCGCAGATCATCAAAGATGGCCTGCGCGGTGAGTTTGCCAAGCGCACGATCAAAGAGGCGGTGTCCGGTGAACGTCAGCAAATCATGACCCACATCACGGCACAGGCCAACGAGCAGGCCCAGGCCTTCGGTATCGATATTGTTGACGTGCGCATTAAACGCATCGATTTTCCGCCGGACATCAATGATTCCGTGTATCGGCGCATGCGTGCGGAACGGGTTCGCGTTGCCAAGGATCTCCGCTCTCGCGGTGCTGAAGCGGCGGAAAAAATCCGTGCCGAGGCGGACCGTCAACGTACGGTGATCATTGCTGATGCGTTTCGTGATGCGGAAGTGTTGCGCGGTGAAGGCGATGCCTCCGCCACGGGAATTTATGCCAAAGCCTATGGTAAGGATATTGAATTTTACTCCCTGTATCGCAGCCTCAACGCGTACAAACGGACCTTTGCCAGCAAGGACGATGTGCTGGTAGTTGCGCCGGACTCGGAGTTCTTCAAATACTTTAAGTAATTCGTGCTTGGTTTCGTCGCCCGCTGGCTGTTGCATCAAAGTTTGTGCAAAACAGTGGGCGACAAACCGCCTTGATTGGAAAATGAGTGGGCAGCATGTGGCATGATTTGCTCAGCGCGTTGGCGCTTGTGATGGTCATCGAAGGCTTGCTGCCGTTCCTGAATCCTGCCGGTTTTCGTAACGCCATGCGGACTGCGGCGGAGATGGGAGATCATCAGCTGCGGGTTGCCAGTCTGCTCAGCATGGTCGCGGGCGTCATCCTGCTTTACCTGATTCGCGCTTGACGGCATGCAAAATGCTGGAACAGGCAGTGATCACACCGAATCATCGGAATCAGATATTTTCACCATCAATGAACACTCCGTGAGTATTCCATGAACCACAAACGCTGGTTGCTGCCCGAGGGCATCGAAGAATTATTGCCACCCGAGGCCCGGCGGCTGGAAAATTTGCGCCGTACCTTGCTGGACCTTTTTCAGCGCTGGGGTTACGAACTGGTGATGCCGCCGCTGGTGGAGTATCTCGACTCGTTGCTCATTGGCACCGGCAACGACCTCGACATTCAAACCTTCAAACTCATCGACCAGCTCAGCGGTCGTCTGCTAGGTGTGCGTGCTGACATGACGCCGCAAGTGGCACGTATCGATGCCCACCGGCTCAGTGATCGCGAAGGCCCGGTGCGTCTGTGTTATCAGGGCACTGTGCTGCATACTCGGGGCGACGGGCTGGGCGGTTCTCGCAGTTTTTCCCAGATTGGCGCGGAGCTGTATGGTCACGCCGGTGTAGAGAGTGATGCCGAAATGGTGTGCCTGATGTTGGAAACACTGGAGCTGGCCGGTGTACAACCGGTTTACGTTGACGTGGGGCACGTGGGTATTTTTCGCGCCCTGAGTCAGGGGGCCGGTTTGAATGCGGAGCAGGAAAACACCCTGTTTGATGCCCTGCAACGCAAGGCGGTGCCCGAGGTCGAGGCCCTGGTGGCCGAGCTGGCGTTGGACACAGAAATGCGCAAGGCATTTGTGGACCTGGTGTGGCTCAATGGTGGTGCGGCGGTATTGACCGAGGCACGCCAGCGTTTTTCCGGCAACGCCGAGGTGATGAAGGCGCTGGGCGAAGTGGCCCACGTGGCGGAACACATCCGTCAGCAACGCCCGGACGTGGCGCTGCATTTTGACTTCGCCGAGTTGCGCGGTTTTCGTTACCACACCGGGGTGGTGTTTGCGGCCTACCAGCCGGGGCAGGGTAGTGCCATCGCCCAAGGTGGACGTTACGATGATATTGGCCAAGTGTTTGGCCGGGCGCGTCCGGCGACCGGGTTCAGCACCAATCTGCGCTCACTGATTGTCTTGGGTTCGGTGGATGAGTGTCCCGTGACGGGTATCTTCGCACCTGCCGAAGGCGATGCCGCACTGGCGGCAGAACTGGCGATAAAGGTACGCGAATTGCGCGCAGCCGGTGAGCGGGTGGTGCGTGAATTACCAGGGCAGTCCGGTGCTTCCGCTGCGGCTGGTTGTGAGCGTGTATTGCAACGTACTGACGGGCAGTGGACGGTCGTCCCCGTAGACAAAAAAATGGCCTGATACAGGCAGACGAATAGTAAGTAACTGTAAGTAGACAAATTTAATGGATAACTCTCATGGGTAAAAATGTTGTAGTCATCGGCACGCAATGGGGCGACGAAGGCAAAGGTAAAATTGTCGATCTGCTCACTGACCAAGCTCAGGCCGTGGTGCGTTTTCAAGGTGGACACAATGCCGGTCACACGCTGGTGATTGATGGCGAAAAAACCGTTCTGCATCTGATTCCTTCTGGTGTGCTGCGCGACAACGTACTGTGCATGATTGGCAATGGCGTGGTGGTATCGCCCTCGGCGCTGATCGAAGAAATCGACATGTTGGAAGCCCGTGGTGTACCCGCCAGCGAGCGCCTGCGCATCAGCGAGGCCTGCCCACTGATCCTGCCGTATCACATTGCGCTGGACAACGCGCGGGAAGTGGCGCGTGGCGAATTTAAGATTGGTACCACCGGGCGTGGTATCGGTCCTGCGTATGAAGATAAGGTTGCGCGGCGCGGTCTGCGCCTGGGTGATTTGTTTCACCGTGAGCGTTTCGCTTCCAAACTCGGTGAAGTGCTGGACTACCACAACTTTGTGTTACAACAGTATTATCAGGCCGAGCCTGTGGATTTTCAGCGGGTACTGGATGACACACTGGCCATGGGCGAGCGCATTAAACCCATGGTGGCGGACGTGCCTGAACTGCTCTATCAAATTCAAAAACAGGGTGGCGGCATTTTATTTGAAGGTGCGCAGGGTGCGTTGCTGGACATCGACCACGGCACTTACCCCTACGTGACCTCATCAAACACCACTGCGGGCGGCGCAGCCACCGGCAGTGGTGTAGGGCCGGCCAGCTTCGATCATATCGTCGGCATCACCAAGGCCTACACTACACGCGTGGGTTCTGGTCCGTTCCCCACCGAGCTGTACGACGGCGAAGGCCTGTTGGATAGTGTGGGTGAGCACCTGGCGAAACAGGGCCACGAATTCGGTTCCACCACCGGCCGTCCGCGTCGTTGTGGCTGGTTCGATGCGGTGGCGCTACGCCGTTCCAATCAGATCAACAGCATCTCCGGTCTGTGCATCACCAAACTGGATGTGTTGGACGGTCTGGACATCATCCGCCTGTGCGTCGGTTACACCTGCAACGGTGAAGAGCGACGCACCCCGCCGGTGGGCGCCGAGGCCTTTGCCGATTGCCGACCGGTGTATATCGACATGCCCGGCTGGTCTGAATCCACCGTGGGCGTGAAAAATTACGACGAGCTGCCGGATAACGCCAAGGCCTATCTCAATCGTATTGAAGAGATTACCGAAACGCCCATCGATATTATCTCCACCGGCCCGGACCGCAACGAGACGATTATTTTACGCCACCCTTTTCAATAAATAGCATTACCGGCTCGGCCGCTGCTGTCATTTTTTTTGCCTGAGATATTGAGTTTTGCTGATGCTCCAATGGCAAGATACGATTCCTCAGTGAGGAAGAATAGTGAAATCAATTAGCACAGGGATTCTCTATTTCCTTGCTTTAGGGGTTTCTGGTTACGCTGCATTTGTTTATGGTTTTTTGCCGCTGGGTTCGTCGGTGGCGCCAGAGATGCAAAAATCTTTTCTCGCGCATCCCTATGGCATATACATACATGCATTTGCATCAATTGTTGCTTTAGCCATCGGACCTTTTCAGTTTTCTACTCGTCTTAGAGAGAATCGACCGGGTCTACATCGTTGGCTGGGGCGTGGTTATTTAGCCATAGGGGTCGTCGTTGGTGGTTTGGCTGGGCTTTATATGTCCCAGTATGCGTCTGGAGGAACTGTAGCAAGGCTTGGTTTTGCAGTGCTTGCTGTCTTGTGGATATACACAGGGCTACGCGCTTATCTTGCTATTCGCCGAGGCTCAGTTAAGGAACACCAAAAGTGGATGATTCGTAACTATTCACTAACATTTGCCGCGGTTACCTTGCGATTATATCTACCCATTTCTATGGTTGGCGGCATCGATTTTGCCATTGCTTATCCAATCATTGCATGGTTATGCTGGGTGCCTAATTTGATTTTCGCAGAGTGGCGGTGCACTCTCGCGAATAGACATATGAGCCATTTCTCTGTCAATAGACACTAACTATCTTTTTCGGCCCTTTTTTGAAGAACCAAACTAAAAACCCGTTAGCAAAATCGAATACTTCGTCTGTCATCGTCACCGCTAGGCAAAGTGCCTGCAGAAAACACACACGAGGGTCTCTTATTACGGTCTCACCGCTACCTACATTTTTCGCCATCCATAGCGAGATACAGGGCCACTAGACATTCATCGGTCAACCTCATGTGGCACTATTCAAGGAGGCAGGCTTACTCGCAGAGTATCCCTAAAGGGCTTTGACCCAATGTCTCGGCCCTCTTAGCGCGGCTTGCCAGTATCCAGCGAACCGGTTTTGTCGAGTACGGCTTGCTTTAGTTTCCACAAACAGCGATTTTGCCCAATACCCGATGCAACTGGCCGCCGTGGTGGAGCTGTTTTGATCGTCCACCCCGGGACGCAGAGGCCACTTTTTTGTATGAATTCATGTCCTGTGTTCACGAGCTGTGTAAAATGTTGCTTTTGGGGACAGTTTTCACTCTGCGTAGGTCACGTCCGCGTTGCTGGCGGGTGACCACCGCCCTTTAAAGCAAGCTATGGACCAACAACTTTTACTTGCCGTCAACCAAGGCTGGGGCTCCTCCGGGCTGGATGTTTTTTTCGCCTGGATATCACAGTCCAAGGCTTTTTCCATCCCACTGCTGCTGGGCGTGCTGGTCTTCTTCGGCTGGCGTTTTGGTCAAGCAGGCATCAAATTCTGGTTAGTGGCCATTGTGTTGGTGGGAGTGGGTGACCAGCTGGGGGCGCTGCTTAAATACCTGATGGCTCAGCCTCGGCCCTGTGCAGAGCTGGGTGACGCCGTACGCCGCGTGGATACCTTATTTCACATCAACTGTAGTCATCGTCTCAATGGTTGGCCCTCCAATCACGCCCTGAATTTTTTTCTGTTTGCCACCTTTAGTAGTTATGTATTGCATTGGCGTGGCTGGGCAGTGGGGTTTGTTATGCTGGCGGTGCTGGTGTCTCTGTCGCGTGTTTATCTGGGGGTGCACTATCCCAGCCAGGTCGTGAGCGGGGCGTTGATTGGCATCGCGCTGGGTCTGGCTGAAGGCTGGCTGGTTCTTCGTTACCTGCCGGTGGCGAAAACAGTGCAGGTAGAGGCCCGTTCGGGGATGCGTGGCCGATAGCGGTGGCTGATAATGTTAGCCGCAGGTGATTTACGCCCGCCCAGGGGGCAGATAATCGAGGGTATCGCTATGGTTCATGCGTTCGAGGTGATTGGCCATGTTGATGGTGATGTTGCGCATGATGGTGAAGCTGATGCGGGGATGCTGGTTTAGCAGCGTTTGGAAGGCGTCGTCGTTGATTTGCAGTAGCACGCTGGGGGCGCAGACCACCGCTGTGGCGGTGCGTGGTTTTTGGCTGACCAGCCCGATCTCACCAAACAGTTCGCCCGGCTGAAGGGTGTGAATCACCCCCAGGTTATGGGCGCGCAATTGCACTTCGCCGGATAGCAGCACATACATGCAGGGGCTGCTGTCGCCCTCCACAAATACCGTTTCCCCATCATTGTGCTGGGAGGGGATGCAAATTTGGCGAATATGCTCATATTCGTCGAGGTTGAGGCCGGCGAATACCGGCAGTTTTTGCAGAATGGCGGAAATGGTGGCGTTATTTTGCATGAGTTTGTGCGCGGGTGAATTGTGCCAATTGGGTGAATTTACGGCAAGTGATACTGTATCGTCGGCAGTTCCCGGGTAGGGTTTAGAACAAAAGCCCGTCAATATAAAGTAGTTGATGTGATGTGGGAGGAAAACATGTACGTAGTGGCCAATCGAGTGCCGGTGGCGGCAGGCTGGGAGGAGCGTTTTGAGGCGCGTTTTCGTGCGCGGGCAGGGCAGATTGAAAAGCAGGCGGGTTTTGTGCGCATGCAAATATTGCGGCCCGTGGGTGACGCGACACCTTATGTGGTGCTCACCACCTGGGAGAGTGAGGCCGCTTTTAATGCTTGGGTGGGTAGCGAAGATTTCAGGCGGGCGCATCAAAACCCCTTGCCTGAAGAAGCCATCGACAGTGGTGGCCCGGTACCGGGTGGGCTGGAGCGTTTTGAGGTGATTATCTCCGCTGAGGTTGGCACATGATTCACTGGGGTGATCTTGAGACGGTGCTGCTGGACATGGATGGTACCCTGCTGGATCTGCATTTCGACAACCATTTTTGGTTAGAACACATGCCTCGGCGTTATGCGGAGGAGCGCGGAATACCCTTGGGAGATGCTCGCGCGGAGCTGCTGGCCCGATACGAGGAGGTCGAAAGCACCATGGACTGGTATTGCCTGGATTACTGGTCGAGAAAGCTAGGTATGGATGTGGCGGCGCTCAAGCAGGAAGTGGAACACCTCATCGCAGTGCATCCTCATGTGGTGGAATTTTTGGAGGCAGTGCGGGCCACGGGTCATCGGGTGGTGCTGGTGACCAACGCACACATGAAAAGCCTCACGCTGAAAATGGAGCGCACTCGGTTGGCGGGTCATTTTGATGCCATTATTTGCGCGCATGACATTGGCGTGCCCAAGGAAGACCCAGGTTTTTGGAACAAACTACAAACCGTGGAATTGTTCGAGCGGGAAAAAACCCTGCTGGTGGACGACAGTCTGCCGGTGCTGCGTTCGGCTCAGGAATACGGCATGGGGGCGCTGCTGTGTGTGCACCAGCCCGATACGCAGGCGCCAGACAAGGATGTGGGTGAGTTTGCGGCGATTCGTAGTTTTGCCGACATCATGCCATCGGGTGGCTCAACATAGATCGTGGTCATTTATTCATACTCTTTTTCAAATTTAACGAAACGTTTTCCCCAGCCTTTGAAGCGTTTTTTGCAGTATGTCGTCAACTGGTCAAAGTCGTGGAAATACAGGTCGAAACCCTCCTCGGCCGGAGCGTCGAATTCACAGTAATCGTTGCTGTGCTGGCGACACACGTGAGGGCGCTCATCATAAATGCCGCAGCGGCCGTCTTTTTGCAGGTGCAGGCAAGTGCGTTCTACCAGTAAATACCAGCCTTCGTCGTCTTTGTAGATGCGAATATTTTCGTGGGAGATCTGCCACAGCAAGTGATCAAAATCGTGCATGGAACGGGGCGTTTCCAGTTGCTCGGTGATGTAGGCGCAGCACTTGGCACCGTCGCAGAAACCACATTTGTTTTCGCTGGTGATTTTGATGCCTTTGAAGGTCTTTTTCTGGGTCATGAAATGGCTCGTTACATGGGTTGAGTGGTTGGTGCAGGGTGCCTATGGCAATGGTCGCGCAGTTTATCAGCATTCCCCGTGTGGGGACGAGTGGCAGCGCTAGCGGGTGTTCGTGGTTGCGCGGGCAGGTATAATCCCCCATTGATATTATCGCGACTGACCCCATATCCCGTGGTCTGGTTGAGGGTGATACGCGTGAGTGAAATGTGAGGAAGTAGTAATGCCAATTTACGAATATGAGTGCAAGGCCTGTGGCCATCGCCAGGAAGCGATTCAAAAAATGAACGATGATCCCCTGGTGGAGTGCCTTGCCTGCAATAAACCAGAGTTGAAGAAACTGATTTCTGCTGCGGCGTTTCGCCTTAAGGGTGGCGGCTGGTACGAGACGGATTTTAAGAACAGCGGCAAAAAAAATGTGGTTAAGGATGATTCGGCTGGAAAACCCAGCGAAAGCAGCCCTAAGCCCAAAGCCTCTAGCGGGGGGTGTGGTTCCGGTAGCTGCGGCTGCCATTAATCGCCAGTTGAGAACCATAAATAGATGAAACGTTATCTTATCGCCGGCCTGTTGGTGTGGGTGCCGCTGGGGGTGACCGTGATGGTCATCAACCTATTGGTGGGCATCATGGACAAGACGCTGCTCTGGCTGCCGGAGGCCTATCGGCCGGATACCCTGCTGGGTTTTCATGTGCCCGGTATCGGTATGGTGCTGTCGGCGATTATTGTCATGGTGACTGGTGTGGTCGTGGCCAACCTGTTCGGTCGAAAACTGGTCCAGGGCTGGGAGTTGTTGCTTGCCCGCATTCCGCTGGTGCGCAGCATTTACGCCAGCGTGAAACAAATTCTGGAAACCGTATTTTCGTCGGGGCAGGCTTTTCGCAAGGTGTTGCTGATAGAGTATCCCCGCAAGGGACTCTGGACCCTGGCTTTTCAGTCTGGCACCACTCGGGGTGAGGCGCAGGCCAAGACGGGAGAGGAAGTGATCAATGTTTTCATCCCCACCACACCCAATCCTACCTCCGGTTTTTTTATCATGGTGCCGCGCAGAGATGTCATCGAGTTGGGCATGAACGTGGATGACGGGCTGAAAATGATTATCTCCGCCGGGGTGGTGGTTCCTGAATGGGGGCCGGGCAAAAAAAATGCGTTGGAATCTGATAAGGCCAAGACAAGCCCGGGTGCCTGAAACCCCTGTCTAAATCGGTGCCCCAGGTTGCAAGCAGAGAGCCCAATCCGTACCATTCCCGCCTCATTAAAATAAGTCACTACTGATAGGACAGAATCACCATGCGCAGCCATTATTGCGGCCAGATTAACGAATCCAATATTGATGACACCGTTACCCTGTGCGGGTGGGTGCATCGTCGCCGCGATCACGGCGGGGTGATTTTCATTGATTTGCGCGACCGCGAAGGCATCAGCCAGGTGGTGTTTGACCCCGATACTGTTGAAGCCTTTTCCCTGGCCGAAGGTGTGCGCAACGAGTTTGTGTTAAAAGTGGTGGGCCGTGTGCGCAAGCGCCCCGAAGGCACCGAAAATCCGGATATGCCCACCGGCATGGTAGAGGTACTGGGTAAGGAGCTGGAAATTTTCAATCGTGCGGAGACCCCGCCGTTTATGCTGGACATCGAAGACGACGAGGTCTCCGAAGAGCACCGGCTGCGCTACCGTTACATAGACCTGCGCCGTCCAGCCATGTTTCAGCGCCTGAAACTGCGCTCACAAATTGCTCGCGCCTTGCGTAATTCACTGGATGAAAAGGGTTTTCTCGATATAGAGACGCCCATGCTCACCGCTGCTACGCCGGAAGGTGCACGTGATTATTTAGTGCCCAGCCGCACTCATCCTGGCCAATTTTTTGCCCTGCCGCAGTCGCCGCAGTTGTTCAAGCAGTTACTGATGATGTCCGGCATGGATCGTTATTACCAAATCGTGCGCTGTTTTCGCGACGAAGATTTACGCGCCGACCGCCAGCCCGAATTCACCCAACTCGACATCGAAGCCTCGTTCATGGACGAGGAAGAACTCATGTCACTGATGGAAGACATGATGCGCGATATTTTTGCGCATGTGCTGGAAGCACCGTTGCCCAAACCTTTTCCGCGCATGTCTTACGCTGAGGCCATGCAGCGTTTTGGTTCCGACAAACCCGACCTACGCATCCCGCTGGAACTGGTGGATGTGGCTGATCTGATGCAAAACGTGGATTTCAAGGTGTTTGCGGGCCCAGCCAAAGACCCCAATGGGCGTGTTACCGCGCTGCGCCTGCCCAGAGGCAACGAGTTAAGCCGTAAGGAAATCGATGATTACACCAAATATGTGGGCATTTACGGTGCGAAAGGGCTGGCTTACATCAAGGTGAATGAGCTGGCCAAGGGCCGCGATGGTCTGCAATCTCCGATTTTGAAATTTCTGCCGGACGAGACCGTCGACGGCATCATGAGCCGCACCGGCGCCGAAGATGGTGATCTGGTGTTCTTTGGTGCTGACAAAGCCAGCATCGTCAGTGAGGCACTGGGTGCGTTGCGGGTCAAACTTGGCCATGACCGCAACATGATCGAGCACGGCTGGAAACCGCTGTGGGTGGTGGATTTCCCCATGTTTGAGCATGATGGCAAGCGCTGGACAGCACTGCATCACCCCTTCACCGCGCCGAAAGAAAGTGACATCGACAAGCTCGAAGCCGACCCCGGCAACTGCCTGTCCCGCGCCTACGACATGGTGCTCAACGGTACCGAACTGGGTGGTGGTTCGCAGCGTATTTATCGCGCGGACGTGCAGGCGACAGTGTTCCGCCAGCTGGGTATCTCCGACGAAGAAGCGCAGGAAAAATTCGGCTTTTTGTTGGACGCACTCAAATACGGTTGTCCGCCTCATGGCGGCATTGCCTTCGGTCTCGACCGGTTGGTGATGCTGATGACCGGTGCATCCTCCATTCGCGAAGTAATGGCCTTCCCGAAAACCCAGACCGCCGCCTGCTTGCTCACCAATGCACCGTCTGATGTGAGCGATGTGCAGCTGCGTGAACTGGGTATTAAATTACGCAGTAAGCCTAAAGTCACCCCAGATTCGGTGGAAGGAGAATCTGTTTAGGGGCTGATTTTCTACGTCCGTGAAAAATGATTTATTGAGCAATTTAGGGCTAAACTGGAGGCATGTCTCAAACGGATGTTGTAAAAGAAACAATAGCTTACCTCAAATTTTGGCTGGGGGTTATGGTGGTTTCTGATATTAGCCTGGTGGGTTGGGTGCTTTCGAATGCAGGCATTACGCCTGACTTTAGGGCATTCGGTGCTATTATTGGAATAGGTGTGATTACCGTGTCAGCGTATTTTGTACACAGACGTATTGAATATATGATTTCAACTTTAAAAGAGCTGTCGTAATGGAATTGTTGTCAGTCGTGGTTTTGTTGGCTGTTATTGGCGTTTTTGCTTTTATTGCATATGACGCTTCCCATCAAAAATAAGCCCTTTAAACAATCCGCATGTCACATTATTTTGGACTCCTGCCAGGAGCCAAAAAGCGCGTGCCTCCTCCCTTCCTGAGTTGTGCTTCAAATACAAAGTGATACCATCATCTCATCGGCGTAACTGAGAGATTGTCAGATGTCTGCAAACCCAATCGACGTGCAAGATTTCATCACCATGAGTGATGTTGCTATTCAAGAGCGCATTGTTGCCGCTAAAGCGGCGCTGGGCGATCGGCTGATTATTCTTGGCCACCATTATCAACGTGAAGAAACGTTTCGGCATGCCGATGTCAGTGGTGACTCGTTGAAACTGTCGCGCAGTGCAGCCAATTCCAAGGCCGAGTACATCGTGTTTTGCGGCGTGCATTTCATGGCCGAGGTGGCGGACATCGTTTCCCGTCCCGAGCAGGTCGCCATCCTGCCCGATCTCGCCGCCGGTTGCTCCATGGCCGACATGGCCAATCTCGCCAATGTGGAACGCGCCTGGCGTGAATTGGCCGATGTGTTGGCACCGGACGAACACATTACGCCGATGACCTACATTAATTCCGCGGCAGATTTAAAAGCTTTTTGTGGTCGCCACGGCGGCATCGTTTGCACTTCCACCAATGCGCGTCACGTGCTGGAGTGGGCGTTTGAACAGCGCGAAAAAGTGCTGTTTTTCCCCGATCAACACCTGGGTCGCAACACCGGTTTCAGTATGGATATCCCGCTGGATGACATGGTGGTATGGGATTACGACTTACCGTTAGGTGGGTTGACCCCGGCGCAAATCAAAAAAGCGAAAATGATTCTGTGGAAAGGCTTTTGCTCAGTGCATCAGTTGTTCAGGCCCGAGTACATCGACGAATTTAAGAAAAAATACCCTGAAACAAAAGTAATTTCCCATCCCGAGTCTTCTTTCGAGGTGTGTCAAAAATCCGATTACGTGGGCTCCACGGAATACATCATCAACACCATTCGTGATGCCGAACCGGGTGCTCGCTGGTTGGTGGGAACCGAGCTAAACTTGGTGAATCGCCTGCATGAGCAGTTCAAACACGAAGGCACAAATGTGCACTTCATGTCTGGCACTGTGAGCATGTGCTCCACCATGTTTCGCATCGGCCCATCCAGCCTACTGTGGGTGTTAGAAAACCTGCTGGAAGGCAATGTGGTGAACCGAATCACTGTGCCGTCGGTGGAAGCCGAACAGGCGCTGTTGGCGTTGAACCGTATGCTGGACGTTTCCCCTTAACATCTGATTCCGTTCGTGTCTGTGATTTGTCAGGGCCGGGTGAAAACAAGAGGGGTAAAGCTTGTTGTCATTTCTAAGCTGGGCACAGTTACTGAAGCGTCATCATTAGCAGACACTGTTCCAGACTTTCCATTGTAACTCCACTGGATGGTTTCCCCTGGCAGCATCTGAAATTGCTGAATACGACGTATTGTTACATCCGCGGTAATTGGGAGCTGTCCGTAATAGTTATTTCCTTTTGGTGGGTACCCTAAATCGGGCGGTGTTCCTGTCGTATCGATATCCGCTTTAATTGGCATGCTTAGCTGGTTACGTGTATCGATAATATTTGCACTATCCCATCGCAAGTAACGATTTTTAGTGCCTCGCAAGGCCCCCGTGTATCCTCCCTGACCATCTGGTTCTCCAGCCTCTTCGTCTGCTGAACCATTCGAAAAGGCGGGAAATGCCAGATTGCGGCTTAGGAAAGAAATTTCGTCCAGCGGGTTCCACCAGTTTGCGCCTAGAGGTGGGCCCTCTGTATTGGAATGGCTTCGTTGATCCCAAACGATAAGGTGTCCAATACCTTCATTTTGTAGGGTTGCAAGGAAAGATTTGTTTGTTACTGGGCTGAGACTCACCATGGAACTGAACGGAATGGTGGGATCCAGTTTGCCGTTTATCGCACTAAAGTGAAGGTTGCGAAAGTGTCTGTTTTCTAGCGCAGCACGACTGGAGTCGTACAGAGCCCAAACGTCTACTCCAGTGTCACTTGGCAACCCGATGTCTACTGATCCCCAATGAAAGCGGGTAAGTCCATCCCGCCCTCCAGGGCTTAAAAAATAGGGAGTGGTTGCACCAATGCGGGAACTTACTCCCGCAAGATGGTAGCCATAGTTAATCGCCAGAAAATAGCTGCCGGTACCCCCCATGGATTGACCCATGACCATGACACGCTCAGGATCAGCGCCGGGACAGCCATCCTTCATCCCCGGGCAACCCTCCGTCAGATAGGAGAGCAGATGCATCACTCTGCGCTGGGTGTAATTTGGAACGGTGCCTATGTTTATTGCGCCATCAGGCCGTTGATCGCTGTAACCGGTCCACCAAGTGTTGTTAGCGTCGTGGGGTGCAATTCCAAAGAAACCCGCTCTCCCCACCGTGCCGGGACTGCCACCAAAACCATGCAATCCAATCCTTACGGGCAGCAGGTTGGTCGAACTGGCTGCCGTGGGTATGGCTAAATTTGCCTTGAACTCGCGGCCTGCGTAGCCAGGGCTGTCCAGAAAGTCATCGGTTATCTGACGCATCGCATATTTGAGTACACCGGTTAGTTGCTGGGGTTCGCCAAGCACCTCGGGCCACGGGGGCTGGATGGTATTATTGACGGTCACCTTGAATATTTCGGTTTCAGTTTCAGCGCCATCCACTGCTTCCAGTGTTACCTGCCACGATTTTCCGCCCTGGATGAAATCCGGGCGAAAATCGAAGCGGCGGTTAACTTCATCCCAGTGCATCCCCGGCGGCATGCCGCTGACAAAGATTCGGGCACTCTGTCGGGCTGTGATGTCAATAGTGTATTCCTGTTCCTCGTCAAACGACTGTGGGCCGGGGTTAGATAACAATACTGTCGAATCTGTATCGTCGTTGATGATGGTTGTTACACCAACAGCGTCGTTTAAGTTAGCATTGCCGGGATTAGATAACGTCATCTTGAATGTTTCATCAAGTTCTGCGATGACATCAGTAATCACATTGACAGTAATCGTTTTGCTGGTTTCCCCAGGGGCAAAGGATAAGGTGCCGTTTTTGCCTTGATAATCATCCGGTGCAGTGGCGGTAATGTCGCTGGTTGCATAATCGATCGTAACAGTATCAGTGCTGCTGGTAGACAGGGTGATGGTGAATTCTGCTGTCGTAGTGCCGGAGTTACCTTCAGTGATACTGGTGCCTCCAATTTGTAATGCCGGGAGTGCGGAAACATCGTCGTTAATGATAGTCGCCATACCAACAGCCTTGTTTATCTGTGCATTGCTGGGGTTGGATAAGGTCAGTTTGAATATTTCATCGGGTTCCATATTAGTATCAGCAACCACATTGACCGTAACCGTCTTGCTGGTTTCTCCGGGAGCAAAGGATAGAGTACCGGTTTTGCTTTGATAATCATCCGGAGCAGTGGCGGTAGTGCCACTGGTTGCATAATCGACTGTAACAGTATCAGTGCTGTCGGTAGACAGGGTGATAGTGAATTCTGCCGTCGTGGTGCCGGAGTTACCTTCGGTGACATTAATGTCTCCAACGTGCAGTGCCGGGAATGTGGGAACATCATTATTAGGATCATTAGCGCTCTTGCTACATGCATTGAGAATGACGCTGAATACGAGGATTGTGCAAATTTTACCGATCAGATTTTGGTTGCTGAGTTTCATTACGTGTAATCGTCCTGTGGCGCCGTGCTACAAAATAGTTAGTATCAGTGTGAAGCTGTACGGAAAGAATGCCAGGAGCTGTGCTGATTTGCCAAGGCATATGAATTCATGTACGGGTAGCGACTATTGATAGACGAAGTAGCGGTGATATTGATCCATATTATCGGAAAATTAATGCCGTTTCTTTTGGGGCAATTGTGTTAAACGCACCACAAATTTAGTATCTCTGGTTAGCATCTGCGTTGATTAAACCTAGCAGGAAAAGATTTATTCGATGAGTTATGTTGCCGTAGTTTATTGTTTTTACGGGCTCAGTAGTTTCCTTCATAATTCCATTGGTTTACTTACCAGCTAATCTGGTTGAGTAACTGATGTTACACCCTTGTAGTGATGAATCAATAACTTACAGTTTTTACGTGATGCTATACCCCATGTTTTGGCTGGGGTCTGCGTAACATCAGTGAGTAAAATGTGGTGCGGGCCGCAAAAATTGTTTACTCATGATTAAGGTTCGGTGTGTGAAGCCGATCTGCAGAGAGCGTGTCATTTTTCGTGAGGCACACGTTCACACTCAAGCACGAGCATGTGGGTACTAAGGACAGTTTTTGCCACGCTCAAAACTGTACCCGACCTCAAAATAAATAAAAGTACGAGATGGTCATGCATGGGAACTTGGCACCCTTTTATCGCGTTGGCTGGTATGGAGAATTAAGAAGTATGAATCCGTTCAATATGAGTCCTTTTAATATGACCAAATATTTCCTCCCCGCAGGGGCCATTTTCGGCATTTTAGTGGGTTTGGGCTTGTCTGAAACAGCATCTGCGGCACAACATCAGGCTCAGTTTGCCAGTATTGATTACGACGTGGTGTACGTGCGTTGTCCTCGGGGCAAAGAGCCAGTCTCTCGCAATGGAACCCGGGATTTACTGAATTGGAACGGTGTCAACGACCTGTGGTTGTCGGCCACCAACAACATTTATCATCAGCCTGGTTGTGACCTGGTTCTACATGACTCCAGCAAGACCCCCGGCGACCCCGCTGCAGAGAAGGTGCTGGTAAACTGCGATGAAAATGACACATCAAGTCCCGTGTGCTCGGTGGCAGACCCCAATGTTTCCTTTGATGCTCGCTATGTGGTGTACACCAAGTTTACTGATACCCGTACGTTTCTCTCGAATTTTGGTATCAGGGGAGCTACTGCGATAGGCTTTCAGGCCTTTATGAGGCTTGATCCGGAGGGTAAAATCGGTGGCAACCTATTCGCGGATTAGCTTTACGGTGACCTGAAACCTTATGCTAATCCGGTGCTGGTTTTCATCTACGATCTGCAGACAAATACTGAAACCCAGGTGGCTCCTGATAGCAAGATGTTTGCTGGGCGTGCTCATCCCGGAAAAGAACTGGAATGGACATCTAATATTCCGGTGATGGACACAGGCCCATTTTTCATGCCTAACGGTCGCATTGGTTTCACCAGCAATCGCCAAGAGGGTTTTGGCATGTTCCAGCTGTTCGCTATGGACCGTGATGGGCGAAATATGGAAGTGTTGAGTCATCGTGCCATGAAAAATCAGTTGCACCCCGTCACCTTGATGGACGGCCGCATTGTCTATACTAACTTCGACCGTATGTTGCAACGTACTACCAATAATAATTTTTCCTTGTTTGAGATCAATCCCGATGGCTCCGCGCCGTTTATTTTTGCGGGCAAAAACGACGCCACGTTTTGGTCGTATCACTACGTTACCCAGCTGTCGGACGGTGACATCGTCGTTACTTTGTATTACAACCATCAGCAGACCGGGCTGGGGGCACTGGAGCGTTTTCCGGTGAATCCTCCGGGGCCGGATTTTGTGCATCGTACTAACCGCGGCAGTCATATCGGGGACGAGATCGCCACGCTGCCGGATACCTGGATATCGGGCACTGGATTGGTGCCCTTTGCCCGCCCCGAGCAGTTTCGTCTTACACCAAACGCTGGTGCGGGCGATACGCAGATGCCCCCATATGATCCTTCGGAGTATTTTGTGCACCCCGTGGGGGGCCGCATCGTGACCATGAATGGTCGATTCACCCATCCCGCAGCTGCGCCTGACAATGATTTACTGGCCACATACAGCATTGGTGGTTCTTCTACTATCAGTTCCTCAGTATTTCGTGATACTACGCTTGAAGCGACCATGAAAATCATAGGCAAGGATGCTGGCATCTGGTTGTTACCTCTGGAACCTAACAGCCTTCGCCAGATAGGGCATATTGCCGATGATGCCCGGATTGTCGTGGATTTCCCTGAGTACCACGAAATCATGCCACGCGCTGTAGTGAGTTATCAGGATATTTATGGTATTGCGCGCCCCGATCCCAATAATACCCGTCCGCCTACCAGCAACGATGGCACCAAGGACCAACGCCTGCCTGCGGGCGCGCCTTATGGTCTCACTGGCGCGGCTTCGATGTACGATAGGGAAACTCTCTCGCTGAATGGCACGCCATGGAATATGAGGGACGGTGGCGGTGCGATGTCAGGTCGCACCTACATGAATCTTGCCGTGAGTGGCGCGGAACTCGCTATTTTTGATAATGATGAAATTTTCGGGATACGTGTCCTGATGCCCGTGCCACAGATCCCTGAAGATCTTGAGCTTTATATCAGAGCAGAGAAATGGGTTGGTTTTCAGCGGCATCATCTGCGAATTCTTGGTGAATATCCCGTGCGCAAACCCGATGGTAGCGGCGTGGAGCCCACAGATGATCAAGGTCATCCGGATACCAGCTTCATCGTCCGGGTACCCGCCGATACCCCCTTTCTGATGCAAACCATCGATAAACGAGGCATGGCACTGGATATCGAAACAGCGTCACGTTCGGTTGTGCGTGGCGAGCAGCAGTTTTGCTCAGGCTGTCACGTACATACCCGCGAAGGAATGGATCCTTCTGCCTCGCGAGCCAAGACCGACATCAACAAATTTGGTGATTTCACTGGCACTAGCGCTCCGTTGTTTGTGGGTGAGGACGCTAAGGGTTACCCCACAATTGCCAGTGCCCAGGCCACTTATCCCGGAGAGGCGGGGTCTACAGCCCGGCGTTCCTTTGCTATGGATTGGGATAATAATATTGCGGCGATTGTGCAAAATCGCTGTGCTTCCTGTCATGCGGAAGGCGAGTCGGCTCAGCAGCTCACCGGTTTGCGTCTGGATGGCAGTAAACGTACCTATGAACTGCTCATCAAGAATAAATACACGCGCGAGGATGGGACTGTCATCGACTCCGGTTTCAAATCCGGAGATGGACTCACAGATCTTGATGCTCCCGATAGGGATCGCATAACCTCACGTAATGGCAATCGATGTTGTACGGTATCACGTTGGGTCTCTGTCAATAGCGCACGTTCCAGTATGTTGGTCTGGGCTCTCTATGGTGAGCGTTTAGATGGGCGTGACCCACGCACTGGCTTGCCGCCGGTGGGTAGCAGAGTCGTCGTGGACGAAAGGGGTAAGGAATACCCGGAAATCTGGCCCAAGGTGGGCGAACATCTTGCCTACGTCTCCGATATGCCGGAGGCCGAGAAACGCCTGATTGCCCGTTGGTTGGATATCGGCGCGCCCAAGCTCAATGTACATAATGACATGATGCGCCCGGTGATGACCCTCACGCCCGTAGGTGGTGCCAGTGTGAATAGTATTTTAGTCGGGCTGTGGGATGATTCCCCACTTGATTTTACCCGCTTCAGCGTAACCGCCAATGGTGTTGATATCACCCCCCAGATAAATGGCTCACCGGATACGATCACCGTTTTCTTGCCCACTACGGTGACTGAGGTCAACGCCGACGATATCGAGATCACATTGGAAATCTGGGACAAGCCCGACCGTCGCTGGAGCAGGACGCGACCTGATGAAGCTGCCGCTAACCGTACCCGCAGAACGGTTACGGGACGCGCTTTGTTGCGTATGGCGGGAGGTAGCATTGCTAATCGCGCGCCCACCGCTACCAGCGCCAGTATCACGACGTACAAGGACACGCAGAGTGGCGGTGTGTTTGCACTGGTGACCGATCCGGATGTCGCTGATACTCATCTTGTCAGCATTGTTTCGCAACCCTCAAATGGGAGTGCACAGGTGATTGATAATCAACTGGTGTATACCCCTAGTTCTGAATTTGTGGGTGATGACAGTTTTCAATTCAGCGCTCGTGATCTGGGTGGACAGTCCGTCACTGGCACTGCCAGCGTCACGGTGTTGATGAGGCCGCCCTCCGGCGAGGGAGGCGATGATGGTAATAACGATGGTGGTACTGGCGGCGGCGGAAACCAGGGGCCGCTGGAATTGCTTTTCGTTGCTATGTTGATGCTGGCACTGCGGTGGCTACGGGTATTGATCCGGTCACCAATGTAATTAGCGGATGTGTTACGCAGACCTTAGCCAGAATACGAGTTGTGGCATCATGTGAAAAACCATAAGTTATTGATTTCTTATTACGAGTGCGTAGCATCAGTTAGGTATTTTCACGCGGAACCTGGAACGAGGAGTCTGTGGCAGCTGTTTGTCACATTGGTGTTGCTTTTTTCATGGCATGGAACGCAGGCGCAGGTTTTTTCCACCGACCCCACAACCTACCGCTCAATGTTAGGCCTGCTTAAAGCTAGGAGATACCCTTTCGTTGCGTTATTACCATCGAAAATCTCAAGATCCTCTGCCGCGGCGGTAGCCAGTCGACGGTGGGAATTGCTACGCGTGGTCTTGCCTGGAACTGGGATGTGCTCAGGTCCTAAACAGAGTGTATATTCAGGACATTACACTAGTAGGTTATTTAGGGTGTATCCACAGCTACCCAATGTACTCCTTAGTAACAAGCCACATAAAATAAGGTCCGCCTCCGCATTGTTTGAATAGCGTCTGTCGCTTCGCTGCGGTAGCATGATTCAAACAACACTGCGGTGATCCGGTTATGCAGAATGTTAGTAACAATACAAATAGCAGTAACAAAAAGGTGCAAGGCCCTAGCCTGTACTGGCACGATTACGAAACCTTTGGCGTAAACCCCCGGCGGGATCGCCCCGCACAGTTTGCCGGGGTTCGCACTGATCTCGATCTCAACATCATCGGCGATCCGCTGTGTCTGTATTGCAAGCCCGCAGATGATTTTCTGCCTCATCCCGAAGCCTGTCTTGTGACTGGCATCACCCCGCAGAAGGCGCTGGAAAAGGGTGTGCCGGAAGCCGAGTTTATTGCCCGTATTCACGAGGAATTTGCGCAACCGGACACCTGTGTGGTGGGGTACAACAATCTACGTTTTGATGATGAAGTCACGCGTTTTACTCTCTATCGGAATTTTTTTGACGCCTACGCGCGCGAATGGCAAAACGGCAATTCGCGCTGGGATTTGATCGACGTGGTGCGTCTGACTCACGCCCTGCGGCCGCAAGGCATTGAATGGCCGCAGCGGGACGACGGTAAACCTAGCTTTCGGCTTGATCAACTCACCGTGGCCAACGGCATCGCCCACGAATCTGCGCACGATGCCTTATCCGATGTGCACGCCACCATTGCCGTTGCCCGTTTGATTCGCAGCCATCAGCCGCGACTTTATCATTATCTTTTTGATCATCGCAGCAAGGCAGCAGTAGCCCAACTGTTGAATGTGTCCGCACCTGCGCCGGTGCTACATGTCTCGTCCATGTACCCAGCAGAAAAGGGCTGCATTGCGCTGGTGGCAGCGTTAGCCATGCACCCCATCAACAAAAACGAAATCATTGTTTACGATTTGCGGGTTGATCCTACCGCCTATCTGGAAATGGATGCCGGGCAACTGCGCGAGCGCCTGTTCACGCCGCAGCAGGAATTAAAGGCTGGCGAAGAGCGCTTGCCTGTCAAGACGGTACACATCAACAAAAGCCCGGTGGTGGTGCCAGCGACCACGCTAAACGTGGACGCCGCAGAAAAATGGCGCATCGACCCGCAGACCGCAAAGGAATATTTACTGGTCATTCAGAGCCGTCCGGATTTCATCAAAAATCTGCGGGCCGCTTTTTCAGACCGTGATTTTGAGCCTGAGACCGACCCGGATTTTATGTTGTATAGCGGTGGATTTTTTTCCAACGAGGATCGCCAACGCATGGAACACGTTCATACCGCCGGGCCGGAGGCATTGCAGGAGATAGCGTTTCCGTTTGGCGATGCGCGACTGCCGGAGATGCTGTTTCGTTACCGTGCGCGCAATTATCCGCACATGCTGGATGCGGATGATCGCGCGCGTTGGGATGCGTTTCGACGACAACGTCTGACGGAAGACAGCCACGGCGCAGGGCTGACCATCGAACAGTGCCGAACGCAGATGGCCGCATTGCGCGAGCAGGGTGATCTTAGCGATGTACAGCGGGCGTTACTGGACTCGCTGAATGAATACGCCGACACGCTGGAAAAATCAGTGGGCCTTTGACATATTGCTGGCAGAAGTATTTGTGACGACGGTTATTCAATTTCCATCAATATTTCATCCGGATTTACGCTGTCGCCTTTTTCGACATTGATGTTTTTGACTGTACCGGTAACGGGCGCCTGCACCTCAGTTTCCATTTTCATAGCTTCGGTGACCAGCACGGGATTCCCCGCCTTGACCTTGTCGCCAATGTTCACTAACACCTCGACAATCACGCCGGGCATCGCGGTGGTGACGTGGCCCGGCGCGGTGGCCTTGGGGCGCTGGCTACCTTTGCTACTGCTAGATGTATGCGTCGGTTCTGCGTTGCCATTGGGCATTATTTCATCGAGGGCCTCCACCATCACCTCTTCCGGCACGCCATCGACCTTGATGAAAAAGGCACGCTTGTCCTGCGTTTTGTGGCCCGTGCCCGTCACCTTGATGTGATATTCCTCGCCGTGCAGGGCGACGTTGAACTCGGTGGCAGCGGCACAATAAATAGGTGCTTCGCCGGGGGCCGGTTCCAGGTGTTCCGGTTCTAGGGTGCCCGCCGCGCGCTGTTCCAAAAACTCGCGTCCGATGTCGGGGAACATGGCGTAGGTAATGACATCTTCCGGGGATTTGGCCAATTCGCCAATTTCCGTGCGCAGCGTGTCCATTTCCGGTTCCAGCAGGTCGGCAGGCCGACAGGTGACGATGTCGGCATTGCCTATGGCTTGTCGGCGCACGGCAGTATTCACCGAGGCGGGGGGCTTGCCATAACGTCCCTGTAAATACAGTTTCACTTCGTTGGTGATGGTTTGGTAGCGTTTCTCAGAGAGCACATTGAGCAGCGCCTGGGTGCCGACAATTTGCGAGGTGGGGGTGACCAGCGGCGGGTAGCCGAGGTCTTTTCGGACTCGGGGGATTTCTTCCAGCACGGCCGTCATGTGCTCCAGCGAGCTTTGTTCCCGCAATTGATTGGAGAGGTTGGAAATCATGCCGCCGGGCACTTGGTTGACTTGCACGCGGGTATCGAGGCCGGTGAATTCGCTTTCAAACTGGTGATATTTTTTACGGATTTCGCGGAAATAAAAGCCAATATCCTGCAAGGCTGTCAGGTCGAGCCCGGTGTCGTATTGTCCGCCTCGAAAGGCGGCGACCATGCTTTCCGTTGGAGGATGGCTGGTGCCGCCGGAGAAACTGGAAATAGCCGTGTCGATGTGTCGACAGCCGTTTTCCACGGCTTTGAGCTGGCACATACTGGCCAGCCCGGCGGTGGCGTGGGAATGCAGATGGATCGGTATTTCCAATGTGTCCACCAGGGCCGTGACCAGCTCGGCGGTGGTGTCGGGAGTCAGTAGACCGGCCATGTCTTTGATGGCGATGCTGTCGCAGCCCATGTCCTGAAGCTGTTTGCCCATAGTGACAAACTGCGCGATAGAATGTGCGGGGCTGATGGTGTAGCTGATGGCGCCCTGCGCATGCTTACCGGCTTTTTTAACCGCTTCGATAGACAGCCGCATGTTGCGGGTATCATTGAGCGCGTCAAAAATACGGAACACGTCAATGCCGTTTTGGGCTGCCAGCTTCACGAACTCTCTAGCAACGTCATCGGAATAATGCCGATAACCCAGCAGGTTTTGGCCGCGCAGTAACATTTGTAGGCGGGTGTTGGGCAGGGCCTCGCGCAACTGCCGCAGGCGTTCCCACGGGTCCTCTTTCAGGAAACGGACGCAGGCGTCAAAGGTGGCGCCACCCCAGACCTCCAGCGACCAATAACCAATCTGATCGAGTTTTTCGCAAATGGGTAGCATGTCTGCGGTACGCATACGCGTAGCCAGTAGCGACTGATGGGCGTCGCGCAGAATGGTGTCGGTGATGTGCACTTGCGACATGGGTTTTTCCTGTCAGGTTTGGGTTTTGGTGGTGTTTTTAGTCACGTGGTTCAGTGTTTCTTCAAAGCCCCATGTGCGCGGCCATGGCGGCGCCGATGGCCGCCGCCAGTTTACGGTTGGAACGGTGAACGGAATATTGTGTCAGCTCGGGGTGTTTTTCGACAAATGAGGTGTCGAATACACCGGTCTGGAATTGCGGCGATTTAAGGATTTCCAGTTGATAGGGGATGGTGGTTTTAACCCCGTAGACTCCCATGTCACGCAGCGCCCGTATCGCCCGGTCGATGACTGAATCCCAGTCCAGCGCCCAGACAATGAGCTTGGCGCACATGGAATCGTAATAGGGTGGGATGTCGTATCCAGAATAGATCGCCGCGTCGGTGCGCACGCCGGGGCCGCCGGGGGCGAAGTAGCGGGTAACGCGTCCGAAACTGGGCAGGAAATCATTTTGCGGGTCTTCGGCATTGATGCGGAATTCCATCGCGTAACCCCGACGTTTGACCTCCCGCTGCTTGTATTTCAGCTTGAGGCCGGCGGCAACGCGGATTTGTTCCTGCACGATGTCGATGCCGGTGATCTGTTCGGTGATGGTGTGCTCCACCTGTAGGCGGGTGTTCACCTCCATGAAATAAAAACGGTCGTCGGCATCTAACAGGAATTCGACGGTGCCAGCGTTGGTGTAGCCCACGAATTTGGCCGCCTTCACCGCCAGCTTGCCGATGGTTTTACGCTGCTCTTCGCTGATCTGGGGGGAGGGGGCGATTTCGATGAGTTTTTGGTGCCGACGCTGAATGGAGCAATCGCGTTCGAACAAATGAATGACGCTGCCGTGGTGGTCCGCCAGGATTTGCACCTCGATGTGACGCGGGTTGTCGATGCACTTTTCCAGAAATACCTCGGCGCTGCCGAAAGCCTTGGTGGCTTCGGAGACCACCCGGTCAAAATTACGCCGCATTTCTGCCGGATTCGCGCAGCGCCGAATGCCGCGACCGCCGCCGCCGGTGGTGGCCTTCAGCATCACCGGGTAACCGGTCGTTTCCGCCACCGCCAGCGCTGCTTCGACATCCGCCAAATTGCCCTCACTGCCGGGGGTGACCGGTACACCGGCTTCAATCATCGCGGCGCGGGCTTGAACTTTGTCACCCAGGCGGCGGATGACCTCCGCCGTGGGACCAATAAAACGCACGTTGCGTTTCTCGCAGGCTTCTGCCAGCTCCGGGTTTTCGGACAAAAAACCATAACCAGGATGCAGGGCATCGCAGCCTGCGGCCTTGGCCAGGTCGACAATGCGGTGAACATTCAGGTAGGCGGAAACCGAGTCCGGCCCGAGGCTGTAGGCCTCGTCGGCTTTTTTGACGTGCAGGGAGTACCGGTCCGCATCGGTGTAAATAGCCACCGATTTAATGCCAGCTTCAGCGCAGGCGCGTACAATGCGTACTGCGATTTCGCCCCGGTTGGCGATAAGTATTTTTTTTATCATGGCGTACCTGTTCGCGTCGCTGTGCGGTGGTTCTTTTGTCTTCTTGTGTACAGTCAGTTTCGGACAATTTGCGTGTAACCTTGAACCACCTGCACGCTCATTCGGGGCAGGTGCATGGCAAGGCTAGTTCGGGAATATCGCGGAACATTCGTCTTTGTGTCAAGCCATGTGTTTTGGCATTGCAAGCCCTCGGCAGTCTTGGCAGGTGTTTCCGACTTTGACAGTTATTAAGAATCCTTATAAAATTAGCCGTTTATGCCGACCCAACCTACAGACATCATAGAACCCCTGTCCTTGGCTACTCAGCGGCGGACTCTGTCCGGGCAGCTGCCGGTGGCAGAGTTGCCGCGGCTGGTGCCGCTGTTGCGTGCGGAATCCGGGGATGTGGCGTTCGAACTGGATTTTGATAAGGACCCTGTCGGTGCGCCTTTCGTAAAAGGGACGGTGCGCGCAGTGGTGACCTTGCAGTGTCAGCGCTGCATGCAGGAAATGGTATGCCCGATTACCGCAAACATCAATTTGGGCATTGTGCGTAACCGCGAAGCGGTGGGGCAATTGTCGAGTGAGCTGGACCCGTTGATGTTGTCAGACGGCGACGTGTCGGCCGCGTCCATTGTGGAAGATGAGCTGATTCTGGCATTGCCCATTGTGGCCATGCACGAAGTGGCGGATTGCCCAAGAGGGGATCTGGCCGAAAATGAGGGTGACTCCATGTCCGGCAGCGAACGCAAAAAACCATTTGCCGCGTTGGCAGATTTGATGAACCAGGATAAACCGTAGCAACGATTACCGTATAACAACTAGCAACAATCAGTAATAATGAGGATTAGATTATGGCAGTGCAAAAAAGCAAGGTGACTCAATCTCGTCGTGGCATGCGTCGTTCCCACGATGCGTTGAAAGGCCCGACCTTGTCCATTGAGCCCACCACCGGGGAAACCCACCGTCGTCACCACGTCAGCGCCGATGGTTTTTATCGTGGCCGCAAGGTCGTTGATACTAAGGACGCCGAGTAATTTTGAGGGCGGCGGGGCCGACATTCGCTCCGCCCGCCTACTCAGCGCATAACATTTGTGTTCTTCATTTCGTCAATTGACGCCAGTAGTGGCGTTGTCGCCGCGACTGGACAGACTCCGGAAACCTGCACGTTCACACTATGAATCAAGAATTTTGTATCGCCCTTGATGCCATGGGCGGCGATCATGGCCCCTCTGTGGTTGTGCCTGCGGCCTTGCGCGCCCTGGCGGAAACGCCACAGATGTCCATCATTTTGGTGGGGGACGAGGTTGCCATAACGGAAGAAGTCGCCCGCCAAAATGGCACATCTGGCCAGCGACTTATCATCCAGCACGCCTCGCAAACCGTGGCCATGGATGAAAAACCCTCGGTGGCTCTGCGTACCAAAAAAGATTCTTCCATGCGCGTAGCCATCAATATGGTGAAGGAAGGGCGCGCCCAGGCCTGTGTTAGCGCCGGGAATACCGGCGCGCTGATGGCCACGGCTCGCTTTGTATTGAAAACATTGCCGGGGATTGATCGTCCCGCCATCGTGTCCGTGTTGCCCAACGTAAAGGGGCACACGCACATGTTGGACTTGGGCGCTAATGTGGATACCAGCGCCGAAAACCTGTTCGAATTCGCCGTCATGGGCTCGGTACTCACCAGCGCGGTGGACAATATCGAATCCCCCACCATCGGCCTGCTGAATATTGGTGAGGAGGAGGTGAAGGGCAACGAGCGAGTTAAGGAAGCCGCGCGTATTCTGGTTGCTAGCGACCTTAATTATGTGGGCTTCGTGGAGGGCGACGACATCTTTAAAGGCACTGTGGACGTGGTGGTGTGTGATGGTTTTGTGGGCAATATTTCCCTGAAAACCACCGAGGGGGTGGCGAAGATGATCAGCCATTTCTTGCACCAGGAATTCAAACGCTCCCTGTTCACCCGATTGGCTGCGCTGGTGGCTATGCCGGTGCTGAATGCGCTTAAACGACGTATCGACCCCCGGCGCTACAACGGCGCGAGTTTCGTGGGGCTACAAGGTATTGTAGTGAAATCTCACGGCGGTGCGGACAAGCTCGCCTATGGCAGTGCCATTCGTGAGGCGGTGATCGAAATCAAAAAAAATGTGCCGGAACGCATTAGCAAACATGTCGAGGCGGCAATGACAAAGAGGCAGGTGACTTGATCTATTCGCGCATTATTGGCACTGGTGGGTACCTGCCGGAAAAGGTCCTCAGTAATCACGACCTTGAAAAAATGGTCGAGACCTCGGACCAGTGGATCACCGACCGCACGGGTATCAAAAAGCGCCACATCGCCGGCGACGGCGAAACCACCTGCGATCTGGCGGAGCACGCCGCCCGTGACGCCCTGGAAGCCGCTGGCATGTCCCCCAGCGATGTGGACCTGATTGTGTTCGCCACCACCACACCGGACCGGATTTTCCCCAGCACCGCCTGTTTGTTACAGGAACGCCTCGGTATTCGGGGCTGCGCCGCGTTTGACGTGCAGGCGGTATGCACTGGTTTCGTGTACGCGTTGGGTATTGCGGACAAATTTATTCGCAGCGGCAGCCATCGCTGTGCCCTTGTGCTGGGGGCCGAAACCCTGTCCCGCATTGTGAACTGGAAAGACCGAGGCACCTGTGTGCTGTTTGGCGACGGTGCGGGCGCCGTGGTGCTGGCCGCCAGCGAGGAAGCTGGCATTCTGTCCACGCACCTGCACGCTGACGGCCACTACAAGGATCTTCTGTCCACCACTGGCGGTGTGTCCGAAGGATTCGAAAACGGCGTTGATGGCGTGCACATCACCATGCAGGGCAACGAGGTGTTCAAGATGGCCGTCAACACTCTGGGGCGTATCGTGGATGAAACCCTAGCTGCCAATAATATGCAGAAATCCGATGTGGACTGGCTAGTGCCGCATCAGGCCAATATTCGCATCATCAACGCCACCGCTAAAAAGCTGAAAATGCCCATGGATCATGTGGTGGTGACGGTGCAGGAACACGGCAACACCTCGGCCGCATCGGTGCCGCTGGCGCTCAACGAGGCAGTGCGCGACGGGCGCATCCAGCGTGGCGATACTGTGCTGTTGGAAGCCTTCGGCGGCGGCTTTACCTGGGGCTCTGCATTGTTGCGGTACTAGTTGCTGTACCAAAAAAACCTCGTTAAAACTTTACGTGTTTAAAATGGCAGACTCATGACATTCGCAATGATTTTCCCAGGACAGGGGTCCCAATCCGTCGGCATGCTGGCCGGGCTGGCCGTGCAGTTTCCCGAAATCGAGCAAACCTTCGCGGAAGCGTCGCAGGCCCTAGGCTACGACCTGTGGCAACGGGTGCAGAATGGGCCGGAATCCGAACTGAATCAGACCCACATCACCCAGCCTGCCATGCTGGCTGGCGGCGTTGCCGCGTGGCGCGCATGGCAAGCCCAAGGTGGGCCAGCCCCGGCAATGCTGGCCGGGCACAGCCTCGGCGAATACAGTGCGCTGGTGGTCGCAGGCAGCCTGTCGTTGGTCGATGCCGCTGCGTTGGTGGCGGATCGCGGCCGTTTTATGCAGGAGGCAGTGCCCGCCGGGGTGGGGGCCATGGCCGCGATACTGGGGTTGGAGGATGATAACGTCATTGCCGTGTGCGAGGCCGCTGCTCAGGGTGAGGTGGTGACCGCCGTCAATTTCAATTCGCCGGGTCAGGTGGTGGTGGCCGGTAATGCTGCTGCGGTGGATCGAGCGGTGGAACTGGCGAAGGAAGCGGGGGCTAAGCGCGCCATCGTATTACCAGTGAGCGTGCCTTCCCATTGCAGCCTGATGCAGCCTGCGGCCGAACGTTTGGCCGAACGCCTGGCCGACATCGCCATCGTGGCGCCGCAGATACCCGTGCTAAACAATGTGGATGTGAGCGCAGAAACGGAGCCCGACGCCATTCGGGCCGCCCTCAAACGGCAATTGTTCAGCCCCGTTCGTTGGGTAGAAACGATTAACGCCATCGCCGCCCAGAACATTGAACAGGTGGTGGAATGTGGGCCGGGCAAGGTCTTGTCTGGACTCAACAAACGCATTAATCGTCAAATGACGGCATACGCCATCCTCGATGCCGGTATGATGGCCAAGGCCTTACAGGCTATTGAAGGGGGAGAATAACGATGTCCGACAATACGACAAATAAACTATTGAAAGGCGAAGTGGCGCTGATCACCGGCGCGAGCCGTGGCATTGGTCAGGCCATTGCCTTGGCCCTGGGTGAAATGGGTGCCACGGTGGTAGGCACCGCCACCTCGCAAAAAGGTGCCGATGCCATTACTGCTTATCTTAAGGAAACCGGCATTGAGGGGCAGGGCATGCTGCTTAATGTCACTGATCAGACATCCGTGGACCAACTGCTGGCCGCCATGACCAAGGGCGTTGGCGCCCCAGGTATCTTGGTGAACAACGCTGGCATTACTCGCGACAATCTGTTGATGCGCATGAAAGAAGAGGAGTGGGCTGATATTATCGACACCAACCTCACCTCGGTGTACCGCCTTTCCAAGGCTTGTCTGCGCCCGATGATGAAGGCCCGCACGGGCCGTATCATCAGCATCAGCTCGGTGGTGGGGGCGGCGGGCAATGCCGGTCAGACCAACTACGCGGCGGCCAAGGCCGGGCTGGTGGGCTTCACCAAATCCCTGGCCCGGGAGGTGGGTGCGCGGGGCATCACTGTGAATGCGGTGGCCCCCGGTTTCATCGACACGGACATGACTCGCGCGCTGCCAGACGCGCAACGCGAGGCCTTGCTCGGCGGGATTCCGCTAAATCGATTGGGGCAACCTGGGGAAATTGCGGCGGCTGTGGCTTTTTTGGTATCTCCTGGAGCGGCCTACATCAGTGGCGAGACACTGCATGTAAACGGCGGAATGTACATGGCCTAATATCGACCATCATAAAAATAAACAATAAAATCAATAATATACGACATTAACCTAAAGTATCTTATTTCTTGTAACCCGGCGGGTATTTCACTAAAATACCGCCACGCGGCAGTAGGCTGCCTTGAATAACCTGTGGAGGAAACATCCGAAATGAGCACCATTGAGGAACGAGTCAAGAAAATCGTTGTTGAACAACTTGGCGTGAAAGAAGAAGAAGTCAGCAGCGAATCATCTTTTGTTGACGATCTCGGTGCCGATTCCCTGGACACTGTAGAACTGGTCATGGCACTGGAAGAGGAATTCGATACCGAAATCCCTGACGAAGATGCCGAAAAAATCACCACCGTGAAACAGGCTACGGATTACATCAACGCCCACTCCGGCAGCTGATAACGTCCCGTCATCGGTTTCAAGGCCGCGACACCCTCACCGGTGGTTGCGGCCTTTTGTTTTAAGCACCATGAGAAAATCCGGCGGCGACCGGAAGAAGTTAGAGGTATTTCCGTGACAAAACGACGCGTAGTCATCACCGGTTTAGGCATGGTCTCCCCCGTGGGGCTCAACGTAGCCGATTCCTGGGCCAATGTGTTGGCTGGCAACAGCGGTATTGCGCCGCTCACCCACATGGACGTGAGTGATTATTCCGTGCGGTTCGGCGGTTCGGTGCGCGATTTCGATATCACGGAATATATTTCCGGCAAAGACGCCAAAAAGATGGACCTGTTCATCCACTACGGCATCGCCGCTGGCATGCAGGCGGTGCGTGATGCCGGTCTGGACGTCACCGACGAAAATGCCGAGCGAATCGGGGTGGTTATCGGCTCCGGTATTGGCGGGCTGACAGGCATCGAAAAAGGGCACGATGCCTACCACAAGGGCGGCCCACGTAAAATTTCACCCTTTTTTGTGCCCAGCAACATCATCAACATGATCTCCGGCAACCTGTCCATTGTGTACGGCATGAAAGGGCCTAACTATGCCATCACCACGGCGTGCGCCACGGCGACTCACTGCATTGGTGACGCGGCCCGCCTGATCGAATACGGTGATGCCGACGTGATGGTGGCTGGCGGCGCAGAGATGGCCTGCTCGAAGACCGGACTGGGTGGTTTCGCTGCGGCACGCGCGCTGTCCACACGTAACGACGACCCGCAGGTGGCCAGTCGCCCCTGGGACCGCGACCGTGATGGTTTTGTGCTCAGTGACGGCGCCGGTGTGGTGGTGCTGGAAGAATACGAGTTCGCCAAGGCGCGTGGTGCAAATATCTACGCGGAAGTTATCGGTTACGGCATGAGTGGTGATGCCTACCACATGACCTCGCCGTCACCGGGTGGTGAAGGCGCGGCGCGTTGCATGCGCATTGCCATGCGCAATGCCGGCATCAATCCCGAAGATCTGGATTACATTAATGCCCACGGCACTTCCACACCGGCTGGCGATCTGGGCGAGACCCAGGCTACCAAGTCCGCGCTGGGCGCGCATGCCCGGTCGGTGGCCATTAGTTCCACCAAATCCATGACCGGTCACCTACTGGGAGCTGCCGGTGGCATCGAGGCCGTGTTCAGCGCCCTGGCCATTCGTGATCAGGTGGCGCCGCCCACCATTAATCTTGATAACCCGGACCCTGAGTGTGATCTGGATTTCGTACCGCACACTGCGCGCGACATGAATATCGACGTGGTCATGTCCAACTCCTTCGGTTTTGGCGGCACCAACGGCACCCTGATTTTACGCAAGGTCTGACATTTTACGGGCAACGGCCACCATCATGGCGCAGACACGCCAGCTAGATCACGTTATGGACCTGTTGGCGCTGCACCGCGTCGACCCGGCCCGCTATCCTTTTTTGTTGCAAAGTGTTGCTCATGGCACCGGGCAGGCGCGTGTTGATATTCTGTTCGCCTTCCCTGGCGAGACTCTGCGGCTCGACGAGCTGACCGCTGATTCCGACGATTTTTTAGAGCATCTCGATGCTCGCTGGCGAGCGGCGCATGTCCGCCAGTCCGCGCCCGCCGAGCTGCCATTTAGTGGCGGATGGTTTGTGTATCTAGCCTACGAGCTGGCTCAACAGGTAGAGCCGCGCCTGTCCCTGCCGACGGCGGAAGATGGGTTGCCGGTTGCCTTTGCTGCACGGATACCGGCAGCGGTGATCGTCGATCACCAGCGCCAGCGGACCACATTGGTGGCCGAAACGGGGGAGGAACACCGGCTTGACCTCATGGCTGCCGACCTGCGCCGAGTTGTGGATGTCGTCACTGCCGACGCCGGGCCAGGGTTCACGCTGAGCGAGGAGCCGCCGCAAAAATACCTTTCCGGTGTGCGACGCATCAAACAGTACATTGTCGATGGTGATGTGTTTCAGGTGAATTTGTCGCGCCGCTGGGACGCCCTCGCCGAGCATACCGCTCACAGTCTTGACCCCGCCGATCTCTACCGGCAGCTGTGTATTCATAATCCCGCACCGTTTGCCGGGCTGGCACGTATCGGCGACGCCACCATCATCAGCTCGTCGCCGGAACGCCTGGTCAGCGTAAAAAACGGCAACGTGCAGACCCGTCCCATCGCGGGCACCCGACCGCGCAGCACCGAGCCCGAGGTCGATCGCGCATTGCAACAGGAGCTGCTGGCCCACCCGAAGGAGCGTGCCGAGCACATCATGCTCATCGACCTGGAGCGCAATGATCTTGGGCGGGTCTGCGTGCCCGGCAGTGTGCAGGTGGACGAACTCATGGTGCTGGAAAGTTATGCCCATGTGCACCACATCGTTTCCAATGTGCGCGGGCAGCTGCGCGAGTCTGTTTCCCCCGGCGAGGTGATTCGCGCAGTATTCCCCGGCGGCACCATCACCGGCTGCCCGAAGGTGCGTTGCATGGAAATCATCGCGGAACTGGAGCAGCAGGGGCGGGGGGCCTACACCGGCTCCATGGGGTATCTCAACCACGACGGTAGCATGGACCTGAATATTCTGATCCGCACCCTGGTGCAAAAAGGCCGACGCGTGCAGCTGCGCGCCGGTGCCGGTATCGTCGCCGATTCCCAGCCAGACAAGGAGCTGGCGGAAAGTCGTGACAAAGCGCGGGGCATGTTGCTGGCACTGCGCTGAGCCCGGATATGCTATGCTGCGCGGCGCGGAACCGGCGACAACGGCGCGAGCACCGATGCAAAAAAACGACGTGATACAGATGCTCATCAACGGCCAGGAAACGGCTCACTTATCTGCGCTGGATCGTGCTTTCCAATACGGCGATGGTCTGTTCGAAACCCTGCGCATTGTCTCCGGTGAGGCTCTGCATTGGCGGCGTCACATGGCCCGTTTGCGGCGTAGCTGCGAACGTCTAGCCATTGCCATGCCGGAGGTGGAACTGCTCGAAATCGAGGCCCAACGCCTGTGCCCGTCAGTGAACAACGGTGTGTTGAAAATCACCGTGACGCGAGGGCAGGGCGGGCGTGGTTACGCGGCCCCGACTCACGCCACGGCCACGCGGGTATTGGCGACCTTTGCGGCGCCAGCGTTTCCTGCCACCCATCGCACCGACGGCGTTGAGCTGCGTTGGTGCCGGACGCGTCTGGGGCGAAACCCATTGCTAGCGGGCCTCAAACATCTCAACCGGCTCGAACAGGTGCTGGCCCGTGCCGAATGGGACGCGACGCCTGCCGAGCCGGGCATTGTCGAGGGCCTAATGCAGGATAATCATAACCATGTCATTGAAGGCACCATGAGCAACCTTTTTTGTGTGCGGGATAACGTGCTTCTCACCCCAGACCTCAGCCAGTGCGGTGTTGCTGGCATTACCCGGGAACGGGTGATGGAAGCCGCGTCGACGATGAACATCACACTGCGGGAAACCACGCTGGATACAGCACAGGTGCTGGATGCCGACGAGCTGTTCATCTGCAACAGCCTCATTGGCATTTGGCCAGTGCGTAAACTGGAGGATCGATGCTACCCGGTGGGGCCGGTCACTCGCCAGCTGGACACCGTGTTGGCACAACCGGAGCACAGCGCTCATGCCTAAAACCGTGCGCGAAACGCTGTTCAAACTGGTTGGTTTGTTGGTGCTGACAGGCAGCCTCTACGGCGCGTGGGTGGCGATGGACTACCGAGTCTTTGTCAGCGACCCTCTGGATTTCGGCGAGCACGGCCTGCGTTACGAAGTCAAACCTGGCACCACGCTCACTCGCATCGCCAACGATCTGCAAAAACGTGGAGCCATCAACACGGCCGCCTACCTGGTGTGGCTGGGCAAATTCGAGGGCACTGCCAATACCATCAAGGCGGGCGAATACCGTTTTGATACCGGCATCACCCCCGAACGTCTGCTGGAGCAAATCGTCAATGGCGAAACTCTGCAATACGCGCTGACCATCGTCGAAGGCTGGAATTTCCGCCAGCTGATGGATGCCGTGCACAGCAACGAATACCTGCTGCATACCTTGTCCGACTACAGTGACACGGAAATCATGGAGCAGCTCGGCCACCCCGGTGAATTTCCCGAAGGCCGTTTCCTGCCCGACACCTATCACTTCCCACGACTCACCACCGACGTGGCCTTCTTGCAACGGGCCTACAACGCCATGCAGCATCTGCTGGCCGTGCAATGGCCGGAGCGCACTGACAACGTGGAGCTTAAAGTTCCCTACGAGGCCCTGATACTGGCCTCCATCGTGGAAAAAGAGACCTCCCTGCCCAGCGAGCGCAAGCAGATTGCGGGCGTTTTCAACCGGCGATTGCAAAAACGCATGCGTCTGCAAACCGACCCCACGGTCATTTATGGCCTGGGCCGCGCCTACGATGGCAACATCCGCCGCCGTGACCTGCGCAAGGACACTCCCTACAACACCTATCTGCGCAAAGGCCTGCCGCCCACCCCCATCGCCATGCCAGGGCGTGACGCGGTGATCGCCGCGCTGAATCCCAAGCCGGGCGAGGAGCTGTATTTTGTGGCGCGGGGAGACGGCAGCCACCAGTTTTCCGCCAGCCTCAAAGCGCACAACGCCGCCGTGGTGGAATACCAGCTGGGTGGCCGCTCGCGACCGTTTTCCTCCCTGCCCAGCGGGCGGCTTTCAAGAAAGAAATAACATGATGAATGTAACGCAACTAATTGTAATGACATGTTAAAGGGTAGGTTCATTACCCTGGAAGGTGGTGAAGGCGCGGGCAAAAGCACCCAATTGGCCTACGTGCACCAGCGCCTGCTGGCGGCAGGCAAAACCGTGCACATGAGTCGCGAGCCCGGCGGTACCGAGCTGGGCGAAAAAATTCGTGCTTTGCTGCTAGACCAGGCCAATACCGCGATGCACAGCGACACCGAGCTGTTGCTGATGTTTGCGGCCCGGGCTCAGCACCTGGCGCAACTTATTTGCCCGGCGCTTTCGAGGGGCGAGTGGGTGTTATGCGACCGCTTCACCGACGCGACCTATGCCTACCAGGGCGGCGGTCGCGGCATCGATATCGCGCGTATCCGCACGCTGGAAGATTGGGTGCAGGGCAGCCTACGCCCGGACCTGACCCTGCTACTGGATCTGCCGGTGGAGCAGGGTTTGGCTCGCGCCGGTGAGCGTGGCGAGCTGGACCGCTTCGAACAAGAACAGCGGGATTTTTTCGAACGAGTGCGTGCCGTTTATCGGCAACGGGCTGCGCAGGAGCCGGGTCGTTATCGCATTATCGACGCCGCGCAAAATATTGAGCAGGTGCAGCGACAGCTGGATGCCGCCCTCGCTTCTGTGTTGGGAGAGAGCTTCACATGAGTGCCGTGAGTGAAATGAACGCGCCGCTGCCGTGGCAGGAACCGTTGTGGCGGGAGCTATTGGCCCGCGCTCGGGACAATCGTTTGCCTCATGCGTTGCTGTTCAACGGCGGACAAGGCGTCGGCAAGGCCACGCTGGCGCGGCAGCTAGTATACAGCTTGCTGTGCCAGTCACCCTCGGCGGAGGGGGCGCCCTGCGGCCAGTGTCGTGGTTGTAACCTGTTGGCCGCCGGTAACCATCCTGACCTGATGTGGGTGGAGCCGGAAGAGCCAGGCAAGGCCATCCCCGTCGATCGTATTCGCGCAGTGGGTGGTTTCCTGGCACTGAAAGGGCAATACAGCGGCCGTCAGATCATTGTCATCGACCCGGCCGAAGCCATGAACCGCTTCGCCGCCAACAGCCTGCTAAAAAACCTGGAAGAACCCACTGATGATGCGTTGTTGATTTTGATCACCAGCCGACCTTCGCTGCTGCTGCCCACCATTCGCAGTCGCTGCCAGCAGGTGATGTTCCCGCGTCCGGACGCTGCGCTGGCGGCCCGTTGGTTGCAGCAACAACTGGGTGACGACGCAGACACAGCGACCCTGCTGGCGCTCACCGATGGCTCGCCGCTGGAGGCCCAACGCCTGCATCAGGAAGGCGGGTTGGCACTGCGGCGGGAATTGATGGAATCCTGGTTGCATGTGGTTGGGGGACGCGGCGATCCCCTGAAATGCGCCTCCGCCTGGGCGGAATTGGGCTTACCCAAGGCCACCCGCTGGCTGTCTAGCTGGACTATGGACCTGGTCCGGCTTAAGTCCGGCGCACCCGAGGACGCTATTAGCAACAGCGATTTGCTGCCCCAATTGCAAAAATTGGTGACAGGGTTAGAATTGAAACGTCTGTTCGCGCACCTTGAACAAGTCACCGAATGTGCCCGCTGGGCCAGTGGCCAGCTCAACGCCCAACTGGCGATGGAAGACCTGATGATCAGCTGGAGCCGCAAGCGGTGATAAACCCCGTCGCACGCAACGCACCAACGAAACCAATGGAAGCCCCCAGGGAAACACAGAAAACATGAGCGGCGATTTTCGACAAGGCGGCATTCTTTCACTGGCCATCAAGGACAAGAGTTCCCTGTACGCGGCCTACATGCCTTTCGTCAAAAATGGCGGCCTGTTTATTCCCACCAACAAAAAATACAAACTCGGTGATGAAGTCTTCATGCTGCTCACGCTGATGGAAGAAACCGAAAAGCTGCCCGTGGCCGGAAAAATCGTCTGGGTCACCCCAGCCGGCGCGCAAAGCGCACGCATCTCCGGCATTGGCGTGCAGTTCAGCAATCAGGACAACGGCGCCGTGCGCAACAAGATCGAAACCTACCTCGCGGGTGCCTTGAAGTCAGACCGTCAGACCCATACCATGTGAGCCGTTTTGTGGCGCAGGCATGAACCTCATCACCGCCTGTCATCAAGCAGGCGTTTTTCACATCATGATTCTTTTCACTCACGGCTAAACGGCGGTTTCCTGTGTCCCCATTTCTCGTTGATTCCCACTGTCACCTCGACCGACTCCAGCTCGACCCCTGGAACGGCGAACTGAACGGCGCGCTTGATCATGCCGCCGAACAGGGCGTGGGTTTTTATCTGTGCGTCGCCATTGACCTGGAACATTACCCCGACATCCTGGCCATGGCGCGGGCCAACGAGCGGGTCGCCGTCTCCGTGGGCGTGCATCCCAACGAACAGGAGGGGCACGATCCCAGCGTCGAGGAATTGATCGCGCTGGCCGGTGATTCGCAGGTGGTCGCCATCGGTGAAACCGGGCTGGACTATTTCCGCAGCGAAGCCACCGCCGGTGAAAATGACGGCCTGGAATGGCAGCGACGGCGTTTTCGCACCCACATCGCCGCAGCCAAAGCCACTGGCAAACCGCTGATCATCCATGCCACCGAAGACACCCTGCGCATCCTGAAAGAGGAGGGCGCGGACCAGGTCGGCGGCGTGATGCATTGCTTCGTGGAAGACTGGAACGTCGCGCAACGGGCGCTGGACCTCAACTTTGATATTTCCTTCTCCGGCATCGTCACCTTCAACTCCGCCAAGGCACTAAAGGAAGTGGCGCAGAAAATACCGGCATCCCGCATGCTGGTGGAAACCGACGCTCCTTACCTCGCCCCGGTGCCCCATCGCGGCAAACCCAACCAACCCGCCTACGTGCGCCACGTAGCGGAATGCGTCGCGCAGTTACGCGGCAGCTCCTGGCAGGCCGTGGCCGAGACCACCAGCGAGAATTTCTTTCGCCGGTTTCCGCAGGCGGTGGCGCCCGGGGCGGGGTCCTTCGTCAAACCGGTGCTGCCCCGCTAACCGCACATCGTCTGCCTGGCTCGTTCTGGCATCCAGAAAACTGTCAAAACTGTCAAAACTGTCAAAACTGTCAAAACTGTCAAAACTGTCAAAACTGTCAAAACTACAGGCTTCCAGGTTTCGCCCGAAAGGCGGGAGGGGCCATTCAAATCCCTGTGTCGTGTCAGAAGCACTACCGCCTCGGTGGTGCTTCGGTAAAATCCCTACCCGGTGGCCCCGACTATCTGCTGTCGGGGCCGATGATGAACCCGTGGCAATGCAATTCATGCTCGGCCCTGGCGGCATAGAATAAACCCTGCCCGGTTTGTTCGCCGCTCTTGGTCTGCAGCTGCCCAGTTCCCCGCAGAAGAATCGCACAAACCGGTCGCCGATCTGATCCTGGAGCTGAGCAGACCCACCATGAAGACGCGGAAGACTGCAAAAAACTCACCGCCACTGCCCTCACCGACCACCGCGTGCCACTCTTTTTTCTCGTAGCTTGCCAGGGCAAGCTGGACCCCACCGCCTCCGTCGCCGGTCGGCTGCTGCTGCTGCTGCAAGGCGGTGACCATGAGTCACACTAGTCAGTACAAGTACACTGCACCGCTACTTATCGCTGAGTTGTCCGCCTGGTTGCTGCCAGCACTGCTTTCCCTCCACGCCCCCACCACCAGAGTACTGCCGTTGGCACTCAGACTCAGGGCTCTGCCGAAATAATCACCTGCATCGGTATTGCTCGCCTTGAGGTAGGCCTGCTGGCTCCAGGTGCCGCCGTTGCGGGTGAAAACGTACACCGCACCACTGCCTTTCGCCGAGTTGTTCACTTGGTTGCCACCGACGCCGCTGTTATTGCTGGCCTCACCAGTCGCCCCCACCGCCAGGATATTGCCATCACTGCTCAGGCTCAGAGCTATACCGAAGAGATCACCTGCATCGGTATTGCTGGCCTTGAGGTAGGCCTGCTGGCTCCAGGTACTACCGCTACGGGTAAAAATGTACACCGCGCCGCTATTTTCTGCCGTGTTGTCCGCCTGACTACCGCCGGCATTGCTATCCTCACCAAATGCCCCCACTGCCAAGGTTTTGCCATCACCGCTCAGACTCAGAGCTATACCGAACCGATCGCCTGCATCGCTGTTGCTCGCCTTGAGGTAGGCTTGTTGGCTCCAGGTACTACCGCTACGAGTGAAAATGTACGCTGCGCCGCTGCCTTCTGCCGTGTTGTCCGCCTGATTGCTACCAACGCCACTGGTGTTGCTGGCCTCAAGCCACGCGCCCACTGCTAGCGTATTACCATCACTGCTCAGGCTCAGGGCTATACCAAACCAATCGCCTGCATCGGTATTGCTCGCCTTGAAGTAGGCTTGCTGAGTCCAGAGACTGCCGCTGCGACTGAAGACGTACACCGCACCGCTGCTTGCCGCCGTGTTGTCCGCCTGGTTGCCACCAACGCCGCTGGCGTTGCTAGCCTCCCAATACGCCCCCACCGCCAGGGTGTTGCCGTCGGCACTCAGGCTCAGGGCAACGCCAAAGTAATCACTTGCATCGGTATTGCTCGCCTTGAGGTAGGCTTGCTGGCTCCAGGTATTATCGTTACGAGTGAAGACGTACACCGCACCGCTGGCTCCTGCCGTGTTGTCCGCCTGACTACCGTCGATGCCACTGGCGTTGCTAGCCTCACCAAACGCCCCCACTGCCAAGGTGTTGCCATCACTGTTCAGACTCATGGCAATACCAAAACGATCACCTGCACCGGTATTGCTCGCCTTGAGGTAGGCTTGCTGACTCCAAGTACTACCACTGCGGGTGAAGATATACACCGCGCCACTACCTTCCGCCGTGTTGTTCGCCTGACTACCATTAATACCGCTGGCATTGCTATCCTCACCATGCGCCCCCACCGCCAGGGTGTTGCCATCTCTGCTCAAACTCAAGGCTACACCAAACCAATCACTTGCCTCGGTATTACTGGCCTTGAGATAACCAATCGCTGCGACCAAGGTGCCACTCACCGCCAGAATGGCCGAATCGATACAGCCTGCGGCGTTGCAGCTTTGCAGGATGTATTGAGCGTTGAGACGTGCATGCAGCGGCACAATATGATCGAGGGCTTGCACACCCTGAATGATATCGCCACCCACTTGGGTAAACCCGGAAGTACCGTCAGGATTTTCCAGCAGCCTATAGAAAGTGGCATCGGGCACATCGGACCAGGTAAAGCGGAAGACCTTGCTCTGCGCAAAACTCAGGCCGGGACTGGTAGCCGCTGTGGGCGGAGTATTAGGCACTACCCCAACTGTTAGTCCTGATGAAGTCACGGCGTTGCCAGTGATTGGGCCGGTGGTGGCAACGGGAGTCACTTCAAAGGTGATGGTCTGGCTGTTGTCGGCAGCCACCAGAGTGTAGCTACTGCTGGTGGCACCCCCAATGGCGGTGGCGTTGCGCAACCAGCGAAACGTGGTGGCCCCTTCGTCATCGTTGTCGGCATCGCTGTAGCTGTAGCTCCCCGTCAAGGTATCTCCGACCAGGGCAATGCCACCGTTGACATCGATAATGACGACACTGTTGGCCGTGGGGGCGCTATTCGCAACATTGGTTGCGACGCTGATACCGGCAGAGGTCACGGCATTGCCGGTGATGACACCTGTCGTGGCGACGGGAGTGACTTCGAAAGTGATGGTCTGACCGCTATCGGCGGCTACCAAAGTGTAGCTGCTGCTGGTAGCACTCCCAATAGCGCTGGTGTTGCGCAACCAGCGAAACGTGGCGGTCCCTTCGCTATCGTTGTCGGTGTCGCTGTAGCTGTAACTTCCGGTCAGGGTGTCTCCGACCACTGCAAGGCCGCCGTTAGCATCGGCAATAGCGACACTACTGGCCGTGGGAGCACTATTCGCGACGCTGTTTGCGATGCTGATACCGGCAGAGGTCATGGCACTGCCAGTGACGACACCTACGGTGGCGACAGGGATGACCTCAAAGGTGATAGTCCGACCGCTGTCGGCAACCACCAGAGTGTAGCTACGGCTGGTGGCACCCCCAATGGCAACAGCATCACGTAACCAGCGAAACGTGGTAGCGCCTTCGGCATCGCTGTCGGAATCGCTGTAGCTGTAACTCCCGGTTAGGGCATCTCCGACTACGGCAAGGCCGCCGTTAACATCGGTAATGGCGACGTTGCTGGCTGTGGGGGCGCTGTTCGTTGTGTCACCGCTACCACCGCCGCCACCGCAGGCACCTAGCAACAATGAAAGGCTGAGAAGAAGGAATGTGAAAGTTCCACGTTTGCTATATGTTGAAAAAACAGTGGGCATAACAGTTCCTTTGTTCGTTGGTTATTCTTGTTCGAAGGTTGTCGAAAAAATCTTTTGCAGATCCAGATCTTCGCGCGATTTTCGCACATCCCGGCGAGACGTGCAGATCTAGCGGTTTTCGCGTTGCTTGCCGTAGCCTTTAAAAGTAGGATCAAAAGCCAGTTCGTCAGCTGCTGCTGGAGCAGTTGACGAAAGAAACATTGCCTTAGAGCCTGATACAGGAAATAAATCAAATGTATTACACCTACCTCGATACACCGATTGGCGAATGACTACTGGCGGGGGACCGGTATGCACTCTACGGACTCGGTTTCCCCGGTGGTCCCAAGCGACGGAGGGCAGAGCCCGGTTGAGAGCTACGCGACGCGATCTTCATCGAAGCGAAACCGCAAATCCGTCAATATTTTGAAGGGACGCTCAAGGTGTTTTCACTGTCGCTTGTCCCGAGTGGAACACCGTCTCAATTAAGTGTGCTTGAGCAGCTAAGGAAAATACCCTACGGTACTACCGCTTCGTATAGCGAGATCGCTCTGCGTCTTGGCAAACCCCGGGCGATGCGGGTCGTCGGTACCGCGAATGGCAAAAACCCGATTCCCCTGATTATCCTTTGCCATCGAGTGATTGCCAGCAACGGGTACACTTGCCGGTTTCGGTGGTGACTTGCCAACAAAAAGCCCTCCTGAAATTCGAGCACGAAGGACATTGATCCGAAACTTGTTCATTAACAAAACTCAGTTGTTTGACATAGGGTGTACCCTCTGGGGCATAAAGGCATTACCCACCGGTTTCGCTCCATTCAAACGCCAATGGGGCACTGCCCACCCTACAGAAAATACAATGGCTTATTCAGTGGTAACGGTGACCCTCAAGCTGAGTTTTATTTAGAGGCATGTTCAGAGAAATTAACCCCGACGAACTAAGCCCACGCGAAGCACTGGAAACCCTTTATCGCCTGCGTGATTTGAACGCCTCCTGACTATCTCTGGAACTAACGCCGCTGGAGTAAGTCGTTGGCAGACACCGTCTGCTTGAATTGCCTGTCGTAAACCTTCCATAAACCCAGCCACACGCTGCCAAAATGATGAAGTCCGATTCTGGCGAGATTCGTTTTCGGTATTGCGTATACTTTTCACGCAGCTAGGTCGTGCATATTAGGTCGTGCACAGGTTACTCATGGAGAGTACAAAACAAATGCTATTACTCGCGGGTACCCCGGTCAGTAACGACATTCTTGAGCGGGCCCGGTTGGCGCGCGATGTGCGCTTTGACGGGCGTTTTTTGTGGGGGTGAAAACAACAAACATTTACTGCCGTCCTGTTTGCCCGGTAAAAATGCCAAAAGCAGAAAACGTACTATTTTTTGCCAGCGCAGCGGCGGCTTCGGAGGCTGGGTTTCGGCCCTGCCTGCGATGTCGTCCGGAATGTGCGCCCGGCTCACCCGCGTGGCATGGCAGCTCAAGTACGGTGCGACGTGGATTAAAGCTCATTGCCGCCGGTATTCTGGATGAGGGCGGCGTTACCGAGCTAGCGTTGCGCCTTGGCGTGACAGACCGCCACCTGCGACGACTCTTCATGAAACATTTGGGGGCATCACCAACCGCTATTGCGACGACACAGCGCCTGCATTTTGCCAAACGGTTGCTCGATGAAACATGCTTGTCGATGACCCAGGTCGCATTGGCCGCTGGATACGGGAGTGTGCGTCGCTTTAACGACCAGTTTAAACGCACCTACCAACGAACACCGCGCGACCTGCGAAAACGCGATGTTTCCACTGCGGGTCGATCAGGATTGTCTTTACAACTACCGTATCAAAAGCCGCTGGACTGGAATGCCATGCTGCGTTTTCTTACTGTACGGGCGACCCCCGGTGTCGAAGAGGTGGTAGGCAATCGATACGCGAGAACTATCACCGTCGGTGGCCAAGCTGGCACGGTCATCATCCAACCCGCAGAGTCTCCCAGTGTAGAGTCATCCGGTTTTTTGCTTTTGACGATCCATGCGGCATTAACAAACCACATTTTTGAGATCACTCAAACCGCGCGTGCCGCGTTTGATCTTGATGCACCGGTCATCGATATTGCGAAACTTCTTGCGCAGGACACATGGTTCGTGACCTCGATACAGCGCCAGCCCGGCATCCGTGTGCCCGGTGCATGGAACGGTTTTGAATTGACCGTGCGCGCGATTCTTGGCCAGCAAATTTCGGTGAAGGCAGCAACAACCCTCGCAGGCCGCTTGGCACACCGTTACGGGGAACCCATCGACCCTCGGCAAACAATATCAGACAGTTCGTTGTCTCATGTTTTTCCAACACCGACGCGACTTGCCAAGGCTCAGATGGCCAATCTGGGGATCACCAAAAGCCGTACCGATACAATACGTCGGCTGGCAAAAGCGACCGAAAAACAGGAAATCAATTTTGACCCTTCCCAAGATCCGAAAGATTTTTGCCAGCGTCTTCAAACCATTCATGGCATCGGCGAATGGACCGCACAATACGTTGCGATGCGAGTGCTGAAAGACCCTGATGCATTCATGGTATCGGACCTGGGGCTACTGAAGGCGATCAACCCCGGCAAAAAAGTCACTCCGAAAATGTTGGCACAACGGGCTGAAAACTGGCGACCCTGGCGAGCCTATGCGGCAATGCATTTGTGGAACTCATTACTGTGCCCAGGAAAATAATAGGAAAATAACGGGGAAATAAATCAAATGTATTACACCTACCTCGATACACCGATTGGCGAATTACTGCTGGCGGGAAACCAGCATGCACTCTACGAACTTGGTTTCCCCGGTGGTCCCAAACGACGGCGGGCAGAACCGGATTGGGAGCTGCGTGATGTGATTTTCACCGAAGCAAAATCGCAAATCAGCCAGTATTTCGAGGGAACACTGAAGGTGTTTTCATTGCCGCTCGCCCCGAGTGGGACGCCGTTTCAAATGAGTGTGCTTGAGCAGCTAAGGAAAATACCCTACGGTACTACCGTCTCGTATAGCGAAATCGCTCTACGTCTTGGCAAGCCCCGGGCGATGCGGGCCGTCGGCACCGCGAATGGCCGAAACCCGATTCCTCTGATTATCCCTTGCCATCGAGTGATTGCCAGCAATGGGACACTCGCCGGTTTTGGCGGTGGCTTGCCAACAAAAGAGGCCCTCTTGAAATTAGAGCAAGCAGGACATTGATCCGAAACTTGTTTAGGGACGAAAAACATTAAATGGAAAAATCATGTTACTGAAAGGTTCCTGTCATTGTGGCTCGGTCAGGTTTCAGGTTGAATCATCGCATCCGTATCCCTACAATTTTTGCTACTGTTCTGTGTGCCGCAAAACTGCTGGGGGCGGAGGTTACGCGATAAATTTAGGTGGGAAATTCAATACGCTGAAAATTGACGGCGAGGAACACACGAGCATTTATCATGCAATGATAGATGGCCAACAAAGTCCGGCCGAAAGGTATTTCTGTAAGCACTGCGCCAGTGCGTTGTGGCTGTATGATTACCGATGGCCTGAGTTGGTTCACCCGTTTGCGTCTGCCATTGACTCTGAATTACCAATGCCGCCAGAAAGAACGCATTTAATGCTTGATAGCAAAGCCGGTTGGGTGGAGGTTGCTGCTAAATCGGGTGATCAATGTTTCCCGGAGTACCCGGAAGAAAGCATTGCCGAGTGGCATGAAAGATTAAATTTGACTCAATGAACAACAGTATGCAATCAACGACGTGCGTCTGAGAAGCGGTTAGGGCATTCCCCCGGTTTTGTCGGGGGAGTGCTTGGGTAACGCATGGAAATGCAATTAAAGAACGAAGGCTGCCCAGCATGGGAGAAAAATGAAGAAGGCATTGATTACAGGCATAACGGGTCAGGACGGTTCTTATCTGGCCGAGCTGTTGCTGGAGAAAGGTTATGAGGTTCACGGCATCAAGCGGCGTGCTTCATCGTTTAATACCCAGCGGGTGGATCATCTCTATCAAGATCCGCACGAGGGGCGTCAGAATTTTATTCTCCATTACGGCGACCTTTCCGACAGCTCAAATTTGACCCGTATACTTCAACAGGTTCAGCCGGACGAGGTCTACAATTTAGCGGCACAATCCCATGTGGCGGTGAGCTTTGAAGCGCCGGAATACACCGCCGATGTTGATGGCATGGGCACGCTTCGATTGTTGGAGGCCATCCGTTTTTTAGGGCTGGAAAAAAACACGCGTTTTTATCAGGCGTCCACGTCGGAACTGTTTGGCCTGGTTCAGGAATCACCACAAAACGAATCCACGCCGTTTCATCCGCGCAGCCCTTATGGTGTGGCCAAATTGTACGCTTACTGGATCACGGTGAATTATCGTGAGGCCTACGGCATGTACGCCTGCAACGGTATCCTGTTCAATCATGAGTCTCCCCGTCGCGGGGAGACCTTCGTTACCCGTAAAATTACCCGGGGTTTATCCAATATTGCACAGGGCCTGGAACAGTGTTTGTTCATGGGCAACATGGATTCCCTGCGTGATTGGGGCCACGCAAAGGACTACGTGCGCATGCAATGGATGATGTTGCAGCAGGAAAAACCACAGGATTTTGTGATTGCGACCGGTCAGCAGATATCGGTGCGGCAGTTTATCGTTATGTCGGCAGGGGAACTGGGGCTGACCCTGCGTTTTGAAGGCAAAGGTTTGGACGAAAAAGGAATTGTTGTCGCGATTGACGGCGATAAAACTCCGGCACTCAAGGTGGGCGATACCATTGTGGCAGTAGCCCCCCGGTATTTCCGCCCGGCGGAAGTGGAAACCCTGCTGGGCGACCCGACAAAAGCGAAGAAGGAACTGGGGTGGGTGCCTGAAATTACCGTGCAGGAAATGTGTGCGGAGATGGTGGCGGCTGACTTGCATGATGCGCAGCGCCATGCATTATTAAAATCACATGGGTACGAACAGCCTGTTCCGGTGGAGAACTGATGGCGTCCCATAATCGTTCGCAAACTATATTTTTAGCCGGTCACCATGGCATGGTTGGGTCCGCGATTCTCCGGCGTCTCCAAACCTTGGGCTACACCACTATCATTACCCGTAGACGTGACGAGCTTGATTTATTGAGCCAAACGGCCGTTCAGGATTTTTTTGCGCAGGAAAATATTAATCAGGTTTATATGGCGGCGGCGAGGGTGGGGGGTATCCATGCTAACAGCACCTATCCTGCGGAGTTCATTTACGAAAATTTGATGATCGAACTCAATGTGATTCACGGCGCACATTTGGCTGATGTGCAAAAATTGTTGTTTCTGGGTTCTTCCTGTATCTACCCCAAGTTAGCTGGGCAGCCGATGAAAGAACAGACGCTGTTGAGCGGGCCGCTGGAACCCAGCAATGAACCTTACGCCATCGCCAAAATTGCCGGCATCAAACTGTGTGAAAGTTACAATCGCCAGTACGGTCGTGATTACCGTAGCGTGATGCCCACCAACCTTTATGGGCCGAATGATAATTTTCATCCACAAAACAGCCACGTGATTCCCGCCCTGCTGCGCCGTTTCCACGAGGCGGTGCAGACCCGGGCGAAAGAAGTCGTGATTTGGGGTAGCGGCAAGCCCCTGCGCGAGTTTCTTCACGTGGATGACATGGCCGCCGCCAGCGTGCATGTGATGGAACTGGACGATACGACGTATCAAGCGAACACCGCGCCATTGTTATCCCATATCAACGTGGGTAGCGGTGTGGACTGCACCATTCGTGAAATGGCGGAAACGGTTGCCCGTGTGACCGGTTTTTCCGGCAGCTTGTGTTTTGACGCCAGCAAACCCGATGGCGCACCGCGTAAGTTACTGGATGTTTCCCGCTTGAAAGCCTTGGGTTGGGAGTCCTCTATTTCCTTTGAAGACGGGCTGCGGGATGCCTATCAATGGTTTTTGCAAAACCAGGGTCAATTCAGGAGCTGAAGGTGCGGGTTTTTAAAATCGGGTCAGAGGTTCATCAACAGTGACTGTAAAGCATTCCCATCCATTGACGGAGGGCGACCGCGTCGTTTTTCTGGTTGAGGAGCAAAGCAATCCGTCCACGGATTATTTTTTGCTGCCTGCGATTTCCGCACGCAGCTTGAATGTCGTGCGTTGCACTTTTACGGATTTACCGTCGGCCGAACAATTGGACGATGCACTGGTGGTGTTTGTACGTTATGTGCCACCCGCCTGGGCACGTTTGATTGCCACGTTGCGCCCCCGCCTTCGCGGCCTGGTTTTTTTCATGGATGACGATGTGTTAGATGTGCGTGCCTCGGTGGGAATGCCGCTACGGTACCGTTTCAAGTTGGCGCGGTTGGCCGCCCGGTATCAAAAATGGCTGCGACGACACGACGCCGAACTTTGGGTGGCCACGCTGTATTTGCAGCAGAAATACGCCCACTGGCATCCCCGCCTCGTGCTGCCTTTTCCGATACAAAACTCAAATGACGTGTGCCGGGTTTTTTATCACGGCTCCGCTTCTCATGGGGCAGAAATCCGTTGGTTGCATCCGGTGATGGCGGAGGTGTTGCGGCGTGATGAACGCATTCATTTCGAAATCATTGGCGGCGAAGAGGTTTACCGCTTGTTTCGCGGCTTGCCCCGGGTGACCGTGGTACACCCGATGAAGTGGCCAGCGTATCAGGCATTTCTTGCCATGCCAGGGCGGCATATCGGCTTAGTTCCCCTGCACGACCTGCCTTTCAACCGGGCGCGGTCGTACACCAAGTTTCTGGATATTACCCGCTGCGGTGCGGCGGGAATTTATTCCCCGGGCTCTACCAGCGCGGAGATGGTTAGCCATCAATGTGAAGGTCTGGTAATACCGCTGGAACAAAAATGTTGGATAGAGGCCATTGTGAGGCTGGCGGGGGATGAGTCGCTACGCCGGACCCTGGCGGCCAATGCGGGGAAAAAACTGCCCGAGTTGGCCGAAAGGGCGCAAAACAGCTGTCCGGTGTTGTTAAACACAACGAAAAAAATTTAGGGCTTTTAGAGGGAGGGGGTTAGCAATCATTTTGGCCGCAACCTAAAGCCACCGATTTTAAACGATGGATCTTCACAAAATCGGAAAAACTACCCGATAAAATCATTTGAACATTCTTACTGTCAAGCCTTGTCATCCCCCAGCTGATTCGCTATCTTGTGCCCACGCTCCATTGCATCCACTAGATGTTGTGTTTTTACGTTTTTAAATCACAGCTCAGTGCAGCACATTACGTGCATAAGCAGGGGAACCCGGTAAGAATCCGGGACTGTCGCGCAGCGGTGTGGGGGGAGGGTTACGGCCCAGCCCCCCGAGTCCGAATACCTGTCGGAGCGGAAATTTTTCGCATGTCATGCAGAGAAATTTATCATCGGGGCTCGCGTCAAGGCCGTCGGTGGAGGACACCGCTACCTGGCTATCGCCCGTAGTTTTTCTCCCCGTACCCCTGTGCGAGCCCCTGATCCAGCGAGCAAACATTTCGCAGAAAATGGGGGAGTTCATGCACACCAGCACCGAAATAATGAGTGATACCGGCCGTGTGGCCACCGAAACCGATCTAGCCGCAGGCACATTGCTGGGCATTAGTACCCGCTATTCCACCGACACCAGTCAATACGAAGTGATTCGTCGCAATGGCAAACTGACCCGTTTTGACGCCAGCAAGATCAGTGTTGCTGTCACCAAGGCCTTTCTGGCGATAGAAGGCGGGCAGGCCGCTGCGTCCACCCGTATTCACGAAACCGTGCGAGACCTCAGCGCCCAGGTCATCGAAGCCCTGTTTCGGCGTCTGCCTGATGGCGGCACCGTACACATCGAGGATATTCAGGATCAGGTGGAGCTGGCGTTGATGCGCAACGGCCACCACAAAATCGCCCGAGCCTACGTACTGTATCGCGAGCAACATGCCCGCGAGCGCGCAGCCAAAGCCGTTGGAAAATCCGGCAATGATGCACCGCCCGGGATGCCTCAACTGCACGTCAAACGTGCCGATGGCAGCCTGCATTTGCTGGATCAGGCACACCTGCAAACATTGATTATCGAGGCTTGTGAAGGGCTGGAAAATGTCAGTGCCGAACAGGTTTTTAAAGGTGCATTGCGCAACCTGTTTGACGGCATTAGCGAAAGCGACGTGGGCCAGGGGCTGACCCTGAGTGCGCGTGGACTTATCGACCAGGAACCGAATTATTCACAAGTGGCAGCGCGACTGTTGCTGGCGAACCTGCGTAGTGAAGCACTGGATTTTCTTGGAGATGCGGATGACTTCATGACGCCCGGCAGCACAGCAATGGCTGACTGTTATCCCGCCTATTTTGTGCAGTACATTCAGCGTGCCGCCCAACTGGAATTGTTGGCCCCGGAGTTGACCCGTTACGATCTGGAAAAACTCGGTCGGGCACTGAAGCCGGAGCGCGACCGGCAGTTCACCTATCTTGGCCTGCAAACCCTGTATGACCGTTATTTTATTCACTCCACCGATGGCCAGCGTTTTGAATTACCGCAAGCCTTTTTTATGCGCGTGGCCATGGGACTGGCGATTAACGAAATTGACCGCGAGGCCCGCGCCATCGAGTTTTACGACCTGCTGTCCAGCTTTGATTTCATGAGCAGCACACCCACACTGTTCAATTCGGGCACCTTGCGGCCGCAACTGTCATCCTGTTATCTCACCAGCGTACCGGATGACCTGGGCGGCATTTACAGCGCAATGAGAGACAATGCCCTGCTGTCCAAATTCGCCGGAGGTCTGGGTAACGACTGGAGCCGGGTGCGCGGGCTGGGTTCACACATCAAGGGCACCAACGGCAGTTCGCAGGGCGTGGTGCCCTTTTTAAAAGTGGCCAACGACACCGCCGTGGCCGTGAATCAGGGCGGAAAACGCAAGGGTGCGGTATGCGCCTATCTGGAAACCTGGCACATCGACATCGAGGAGTTTCTGGAGCTGCGCAAAAACACCGGTGACGAGCGTCGTCGTACCCACGACATGAACACCGCCAACTGGATTCCTGACCTGTTCATGGAACGTGTTGCCGAAGAAGGTCAATGGACGCTGTTTTCTCCGGAAGAAACCCCCGAACTGCATGAACTTGTCGGTCAGGCCTTCCGCGAAAAATATGAAGCCTATGAAACACGCGCAGCGGCGGGTGAGCTGAAAAACACCAAACGTGTGGACGCAGTGACCCTGTGGCGCAAATTGCTGGGCATGGTATTTGAAACCGGCCACCCGTGGATCACCTTCAAAGACCCCTGCAATTTACGTTACACCAACCAGCATCGTGGGGTAGTGCATTCCTCCAACCTGTGCACCGAAATCACCCTGCACACCTCGGATGAAGAAATTGCGGTATGCAATCTAGGCTCGGTGAATCTCGCCGCCCACATCGACAGTAACGGCCTGAATCTGGCGCGACTGGAAAAAACGGTTCGCACCGCCATGCGCATGCTGGACAACGTTATCGACTACAACTACTACTCCGTGCCGCAGGCGCGTCACTCCAACCTGCGCCACCGGCCAGTGGGGCTGGGTATCATGGGTTTTCAAGATGCGCTACACAAACAGGACATGGCCTATGCCTCGGAAGCCGCCATAGAATTTGCTGATCGATCCATGGAAGCTGTGTCGTATTTTGCCATTCAGTCCTCGGTGGCACTGGCAGACGAACGGGGACGCTACTCCACGTTTGACGGCTCATTGTGGAGCCGGGGTATTCTGCCCATCGACTCCATTGGTCTGTTGAAAGAAGGCCGTGGAAAATATGTGCAAATGGATGAATCCACCACGCTGGACTGGGACACACTGCGTGAACAGGTGAAAACCATCGGCATGCGTAACAGTAATTGTCTGGCCATTGCACCCACTGCCACCATTTCGAATATTTGTGGCGTATCGCAATCCATCGAGCCCACCTATCAAAACCTGTTTGTGAAATCCAACCTGTCCGGTGAATTCACTGTGGTGAATGCACAACTGGTACAGGAACTGAAAGCCCTGGGCCTGTGGGATGAAGTCATGGTCAACGACCTCAAATATTTCGACGGCTCCGTGCAAAGCATTGACCGCATACCACCAGAACTGAAACAAAAATATGCCACCGCGTTTGAGATAGATTCACGCTGGCTGATTGAAGCAGGCTCGCGCCGACAAAAATGGATTGACCAGTCGCAATCACTGAATCTGTATCTGGCCGAACCGAGTGGTGCAAAGCTGGACAGTTTGTACAAACTGGCCTGGGTGCGGGGATTGAAAACCACCTATTACCTGCGCACTCTGGGAGCCACTCATGCGGAAAAAAATACTACTGCACAGCAGGGCGTAACAGTAGAAGAAGCACTGAAAGTGTGCTCGATTCTCGATCCGGACTGTGAGGCATGCCAATAATCGTAGGGTGGGCACCGCCCACCAGGTATTTGCTGTAATGACAATGGTGGGCAGTGCCCACCCTACGTGATTGCGGTAATAAGAAACAAATAACAAAAAGTAGTGGTCGGAGAAAAAATTATGCTCGATTGGGACGATCCATTGGGACAAAACACACAAGCCGCAGCAAACCCGGCAGTGGTGGAGCAGGCGCTGGCAAGTCTTTCAAAAATAGAAGTCACAGAAACAACACAAACGAAAAGTGTGCAGCTCAATGGCACAGAACCCGTACGTGCCGATGACAAACGCGTGGTCAATGGCCTCACTGACATCAACCAGCTGGCCCCGTTCAAATATCCCTGGGCATGGAATTATTTCCTCAACGCCAACAAGAATCACTGGACGCCACTGGACATCAACATGTCTCAAGACATCCACGACTACCATCACAAACTTAGTGACACCGAACGTCACGTTTACGAAAACGTGCTCTCGTATCTCACCACCTCGGACATCCTCGCCATGCGCAACATCGGCCTGGCGGTGATGGAAAAGATGAGTGCGCCGGAATTACAAATTTATCAGGCTCGGCAAGTGTACGAAGAAGCCCTGCACACCTGGACCTACCAGCACTGCATCGAGACCATCGGTCTGGACCAGGGCGAAATTTATAATCGCTATCGTGTTGTGCCTGAAATTAATCAAAAAATTCAAATGGCCAATCGCCGTCTCAATGCTGTTTTACGTGCCGATATTGATTTACACCAGCGTGATGACCTGGAAACCTTTGTTCTGTCGTACCTGTTCTTCGGCGCGGTGTTCGAAGGCTGCTGGTTCTATAACGGCTTCAGCCCCATCTTTGCTTTGCAACGCCGTGGCTTGATGAAAGGCACCGCCGAACAGTTGCAATACATCATGCGTGACGAAGTGATGCACTGCGGCTTCGGTATTCGCACCGTGAAACAGATTATTGTTGAAAATGACGTGCAGCTTGACCCCGTTGCCATTTGTGAAATGTGGGATGAGGCCGAGGCTTGTGAAAAAGCCTACAGCAGCTACGTGCTGCGCGATCCCATCCTCGGCTACAGCGCGGACGAACACATGGGACAGTTCCGTTACATCGCCAACCGCCGTGCGCGCCAGCTGGGTATTGAAGAACCTTTTCCCGGTGCGCAGTGTGCGTTGCCGTGGCTGGACGAGCCAGGCCAATATTCGCAAGGAGAAAAACTTTTTTGAAACACGGGTTACCGAGTATCAGACGGGTGGGGCGTTGACCTGGTAATGTCGGTTAGCGAAGCAAGTTCGGCATCCTTGACTCGTTGTTCGATCTGATCGGCGAAGGCGAAGAGCTGTTTAAGGAATAAGGAATGTACACGTTCCTTTATTTTTCCACCTTCCCCAAACAACACTTTTTATATTTTTTACCGCTTCCACAGGGGCAAGGATCGTTACGACCCATTTTCGGGGTTTCACGTTGCCAGGTTCCCTGGGGAGGACTGGCTACTTTATTGGAGAGCAAGTCGTCCGGGGCGTCACGGATACTACTCTCTCGTACTTCCTGCCTTTCCCGTAGCTGGTTCTCCTCCTGCCAACGGCGTTGACGCTGCTCTATTTCCTTTCGTTCGTAAAAACTCCAGGGGTTACTGAAATCATCAAGTACCGGTATATCTG
>JAADHZ010000024.1 GCA_013151575.1 Gammaproteobacteria bacterium | reverse complement strand
GAATATAGATCAATATTCTGATGAAATCACTTCTCTAATGAGCGGTGGATTTGAAATCGATTATGCCTAATTTTCAATCGCTACGGGTATAGATGCAGTTTCGAGCATTCAACTTCATTGTGATGAAAACTAATCAGAAATTTGACCCATTTCTATGATGCTTTTTAACCTTGTAGAGAGGGGTTTGTATACTCATAAAGGTTGTAAGGTTATGTTGGCTATGCGCAGGCTGAGTCTCGTGGGTAATCAGGTAACTTAATGATATTGGGTATAAAAATGTAGTGCCCCGACAACTAACGCATGACAACGCACTAAGATTAACCCATGATTTATACACGATAACCTTTGATTGTTTGTACACAATGGTTTATCACTGACAGTGGGGGTAGACAACTACCAATTGTGCGTCCAGGAGTCTGCCGGACTTTAGGGCTACAGAAAATCAGTACCAGCAGTAGTGCGCAATGCACAGGGGGCTTAGGGGGTGGGGTGGCGCAGGCGAGGCACGACCAAGCTGAGGACATTGTTGCTGTTGCTGATTATAGCGCAGCCTTCCGGTGCGTTTGAGGGTGATTACATCCTTGACGAGCGGTTCAAAATTGGCATGGAAAAAGCCCGCTCAGGACAACCCATTGACCAATACGTGTTGGGAAACATGTATTTGCGCGGTCGTGGCACCCGCGTTGACCACCCCAAGGCCTTACGCTGGTTTTTACTGGCGGCCAAGCAGGGACATCGCAAAGCGGCCTACCGAGTTGGGTATCTCTATTTGTATGGCAAAGGGGTGGCGCGCTCTCCGAGACGAGCGCTGAGACGATTTCGGCAGGCCGCCCGGGTCGGCTACGCCCCGGCGCAGTACGAGCTGGGTAAATTATTTTTGTCAGGGGCTGCCGGAAAACGTGATACGGCAAAGGCATTGAAGTGGCTGGTAAAGGCTAAAGTGGCCAATTACGCGCCGGCCGAAGCGGCGTTCAATCGGCTGGTAAGACGCATGGTGAAACTCCGAAAATCGTCGCCCCCGGTTTTTCTTCCTGACGCCACTAATTGATATTTTTTAGCACCTGCTAATCGTTCAACCCGATTCATCGCATACTCGGAAAACTGTTCACGGACGCTTGTCAGTCTTCGTTAAGGGACGGAAATTTAATAACTTATATAAGTGGCGCTCTGATTTAGTCCGTATTTGTTCGTTCTGATTGAGTAAAAGCGCAGGAATAGTCGCTCTTATTTCGAGCTTTTATGATTGAAGAACGGGCAAAGACGGGCTGAAGCAGGGATGTCAATTGTATGAGTTATTAAATTTCCGTCCCTAAGATGGGCTGTTAATGCACTAGTTCTGTTGTTGCAATTGATGCGCCCAGTAGTCGGACTGTTTCGGATCTCTGGGTAGACCAAACCAACCTTCCCGGTATGCGGCGGAAAGAAATTCCTGTGCTTTGTCGTAGCCATTGGCGGCTGATTGCTGATACAGAGAAACGGCTCGACTTTCATCGGCGGCCACTCCGGAACCGCTGTGGTACATCAATGCTAGATTAAACTGCGCCAGGGCGTCGCCTCGTTGCGCCAGGGGCCGCCATTTATTCACTGCGGTCGCATAATCGCCGACTTCGGCTGCCCGCAGACCGTCGTTATAATCATGGGCTTGCGCCGGTAACAGCATCGCTGTGGTTATGAGTGTCCCGCCTAAAACTAGAGATCGAACCAATAGATTTTTTTTGTGCATTTTTTTTCCTCATTGGATTGGGTTTACCGCTTCTGCACACAGCATATCGGCAATTGCCTGAACATTAGCGTGACCCTCGTCACACAATGGCATCTGTGTTGTCCAACAAGGAATAGGGGGTAATCAAAGGATTACTGCAACAACATCCAGGCACCCAGCAGGGCGAGAAAAGCAGCAAACACCCGGTGCAGACTTGTTGTGGGTAGATGATGGGATAAGGCCGCACCCAATGGTGCAAACAGCACACTGGCCAGCACGATACCTCCCAGAGCTGGGAGATACACCATACCTGCGGACCACGTCGGCAGATCGGTTCTGCCTAAGCCACTGACCACGTACCCCAGCGCGCCGCCTACAGCGATGGGCAGGCCGCAGGCGGCAGAGGTTGCAACAGCTTTTTGGGCGGCAATATTGCAGCGCGTCAATAACGGTACGATGAGCAGGCCGCCGCCGATGCCCATGAGTGCGGACATTGCCCCGATTACCGAACCAGCTAACCCCAGGCCTGCCACACTGGGCAGGTTACGCCGGGAGGAGTTCTGGAAGGACATAATCATTTGCGCAGCCACCAGTAATTCGAAAATTCCGAACGCGAATTTGAGTTCCTGGCCCGATACGCCCACCGCCAGCACCGAACCTAGCCAGGCTCCCACTACGCTCCCCGACGTCAAACGCCAAAATACCGGCCACAGTACCGCGCCACGGCGGTGGTGTGCGTACACTGAGGACATGGAGGTAAAAACTATGCTGGCCAGGGAAGTGCCAATGGCCAGCTGCATCATGTAATCCACCCCAGCCGAATTGATGAATGTCGGGGCCAACCCCTGCAACTGCCAGATACCGATCAGCGTCGGTACGATAATCAAGCCACCACCGACGCCTAGCAATCCGGCAATTAATCCGGCAAAAGCCCCTAACAGCAAGTACATTAACAGCGGCTCTAGGCCAGTCATGAGTTATTACTCCGTCCATGGCATGACGATGATGTTTCGTCAATTTTGCAGGGGGTGAACATTTCACCAGCTAAAGCCGGTGGTTTCAAGTTACGACTAAAAGCTGATTAATCGGCCATTTGGACGATTGTCCCTTTCCGAAAACAGGAAAAAAAGTGTGAATGCAACGTTACTTGCATTGTTGCTTTCATTTAGTGCAAGCAGTCCCTGATGTTTGTAAAAATCTCTATGGGTACGGTGTGATCATGGCTTTTGTGTTCCATTTATTAGCCTCTACTCTTCCCGGCTCCAGTGCTATAAAAAATGAGTAATGCGTTAAATTTTTTGAGGTTCTAGCCGCCACCGCTTACGGCGAATGAGCGCTGGCAATGCGAAGCAAGCAAATGTCTCTAAAATACCCCGACCGCTTGGAGCGGGGGGTGTTTATTTCATGAGGTTGGATGGTTTTCGGATGGGCATTAACCCAAAAAGCCGGGGTCCGTATCAGTGACGGATCCCGGCCTTATTTTGTGGCCAGTTTTTTGCGAAGAGCCAGTGTTGCCTCAATACGTCTTACGGCAGTGCCGTCGAACAATATACGGGGCAAATGGTACAACCTCTTTCGTATGCCGGAAAAAGCCTGGAATGACGATACACTGTCAGTCCGATTGATTTTCCTTGTTGGCCTCGTTGCGTGTAGAGTCTGCTGGTTTGGCAGTTTGTTGCTCAACCGGGGCGCTGGTTTGCGGCGGTTTTGGCGGCGGTGTTTTCTTGACAGGCTTTGCAGCTGGCGGGGGAGCCGGACGGGTTTCCACCATCGTGGCAGCCGCAGGTTTTGCACCAGTGGTTACTGGAGACGCTACAGGAGCCGCAAGTTTTTTATCGGCCATCACAGGTTTTGTGTCGCTCGTTGCGGTTTTTTTGTTTACTACAACAGGTTTGGCCTCGCGGTTTACTGCGGGTGTTTTATCTGCGGTGGCAGGTTTTCCATCATTTGTTGTGGGTGCTGCGGGCATTTTTTTCGCGACGACAGGTTTCACATCATTTGCTATGACGGGCGCTTTTTCCGCAGTGGTAGGTTTTGCGTCATTTGCTACAGGTGCTTTATCCGCCACCGTAGGTTTTGTCTCTACTGCGATGGTTTTTTTGGCATCCGGCGTTGCGATTACGGGTTTGGTATCCGCAGCAGGCGACGCTGTCGTTGGCTCCTGTTGCGGTGATTCCGGCCGACGTTGTTGCGGCGGGCGGGTGGGCCTATTCTGAGTGGACTTTTGCTCACGGGCGACATGCTGCACCGACACAGGGGGTTCAGTGTCGTGGCTGGAGACGGTGGTGTTGGGTGTTTCCGCTGCTTGATCAACGTTGGATTCGCCGTCTGTCTGCTCAGTTTGGGGCTTGTTATTTCCGCCGTCACGCCGACGGCGGCGTCCGCCACGACGGCCGCGACGTGAGCTGCTACGCGGGTTTTCTTCTTCAGTGGGCGTCTGCTCACTGGTTTCGGGTTTTCCGGGTTTGTCCTCAGTCTGGGCGCGAGTGGTACGGATGTCCTTGCGGGGGGCGTCTTTGTTTTTCCCGGGCCGCTGATTTTCGTCCCCATCTTCGTTGGGGCGACGTGGCGGACGCCGACGAGCGGCGTTGCTCTGGCCCTGGCCGCTGGGGCCGCCTCGCCCACGTCCTCCGCGAGACCGGCGCTGTTGAGGTTTTTCCTGTTCTGATTTTTTCTCCGTTGCTGTGGGGGAGAAGGATTCTCCGGCACTCACAAGGCTGCTCCAAAGCCGTTTGATGAAACCGCCATCTTTTTCTGATGCCGACAGGGGATGCTGATGAGGTACTGGTGCACTGGGTACTACGCCTTTGACGGCAGGTTGTTCGCTCACTAGTTTGGGCTTGTCGGCGAGAGATTCCGAGACTTCTTCTCGTTCGATGGCCAACGAATAGCTGGCTTGGACATCGGCATCGTCCGGCAGGTCGCTGTCCTTTTCGCGCTGGATTTCGTAGTGGGGCGTGTCGAAGCTGGGGTTGGGAATCAACACAACCTTGACCTTTTGGCGAGCTTCGATGTCGCTGACATCCTGGCGTTTTTCGTTGAGCAGGAAAGTGGCTACGTTCACTGGCAGCTGCACCACGATGCGCGCGGTCTGTTCCTTCATGGCATCTTCTTCGATGATGCGCAAGATGGACAGCCCCAGAGATTCCGTGCCACGAATGGTGCCATGTCCTTCGCATCGAGGGCAGATGATTTGTACGGATTCGCCCAACGAAGGGCGCAGTCGCTGGCGGGACATCTCCAACAGACCAAAGCGTGAGATGCGGCCGATCTGCACGCGTGCACGGTCCATCTTTAACGCGTCACGCAGGGTGTTTTCCACTTCGCGCTGGTTACGCGAAGAGGACATGTCGATGAAGTCGATGACGACGAGGCCACCCAGGTCGCGCAGGCGCAGCTGGCGAGCCACTTCCTCTGCCGCTTCGCTGTTGGTGTTGAGCGCGGTTTCCTCAATGTCGCTGCCCTTGGTGGCGCGTGCGGAGTTGACGTCGATGGACAGCAGGGCCTCTGTGTGATCGATGACGATGGCTCCGCCGGAAGGTAGACGCACCTCGCGTTGGAACGCGGTTTCGATCTGGCTCTCGATCTGGTAACGCGTGAACAGTGGCACCTTATCGTCGTAGAATTTGACCTTGTTGAGATTATGCGGCATCACGAGTTGCATGAACTCGTAGGCCTTGTCGTAAGTGGCCTTGTCATCGATGAGGATTTCGCTGATATCCTTGCGCAGGTAGTCGCGGATAGCGCGGATGATGACGTTACTTTCCTGGTGGATCAGGAACGGAGCGGGGGGCTCCGCAGAGGCTTTGTCGATGGCGTCCCACAATTGCAGCAGGTAGTTCAAATCCCACTGCAATTCCTCGGGATTTTTGCCTACACCGGCAGTACGCACGATGAGGCCCATGTCTTCCGGTACGTCCAGTACGGCAAGGGCATCGCGAATTTGGTTGCGTTCTTCACCGACGATGCGACGGGATACGCCGCCCGCGCGGGGATTGTTGGGCATCAGCACCAGGTAGCGCCCGGCGAGGCTAATAAACGTGGTGAGCGCCGCCCCTTTGTTACCGCGCTCCTCCTTGTCGATTTGGACCATGACTTCCTGGCCCTCTCGAATCACTTCCTTGATGTTGACGCGGCCACCACCCAACTCCACCTTAGGATTAAAGTAGCTGCGGGAGATTTCTTTCAGGGGGAGGAAACCATGACGTTCCGCGCCGTAATCAACAAAGGCGGCTTCGAGGCTGGGCTCGACGCGGGTAATACGTCCTTTGTAGATGTTTGATTTTTTTTGCTCGCGACCAGCGGTCTCGATGTCCAGGTCATACAGCCGTTGGCCGTCGACCATGGCGACACGCAACTCTTCCTGTTGAGTTGCGTTAAACAACATTCTTTTCATGTTTTATTCGTCCATGCGCTCGACCGGTATCCTCTCGCGGCTGCGGGCGCAAGAGCATCATTGGCATCACATTGCGGTCGTTCGCCGACATTTGGCCTGCGGGCCTTGAGCCTTTGGCTGGATGGGGCGCGAACTGGAACGCACTGTTTTCAATATGCTCGTCATGATCGCAAGGCGGACATGGGAGCGCACAATTGTTTATTAAAAATAACACCCGTCATGACACGGATGTTGAAGAATTTGCTTACTATTAAGCCTGTATTTGTTACTTTGATTTGCGTCGCGAGTCACGCGCCCCTCAACCGTGTTATTGGCCCTGTTTGTTTTCAGGGTGGCGGGTCGCACAGGATTTGGTCCGGTGGATCCAAGCCTGGGGTGGGGATACGCTTGCCTAAAATGTGGCGCAAAATCAATGCTATCCCGCAAGTAGCTCGCGGAATATAGCAGCCTTCACCGGATGCGGCAATCTAAAGGGCGCAATCTACGGAATGGAACACAATAACTTAGTACAAGTGGCATTCTGATTTGGTCCGTATTTGTTCGTCCTGATTGAGCAAAAGTGCGGCATTGGGTCCATCGAGATTACAGTTTTTTCACCGTCAGCCCCAACCGCTCCGCTTCCTCGGTCATCTGTGAATGGGTGATCACTGCGATGCTGGCCTGCGACGGTTTGAGATAGGTTTCACCCACTCGTTTCAGATCTTCCAGGTTTACCGACAGGATGCGCTGGCGATAACGCTGGCGCTGCTCGGCGGTGCGCTCGTAGAGGGCGCTATGGAAGGCGTCCTTGGCTTCACCTGCGGGGGAGGAGGGCTTATCCAGATTGCTGACGACGCCGAGAATGGCTTCTTCCACTTGTCGCCATTGGTGTTTTTCGCTCAGCAGCCAGTCGATGGCGCGGTCGAAATCCTCCAGGGTTTCTGACAGACGCGGATCGCGGTAGGAATAAAAACGAAAACAGGCGGCATCGGAATCGTGCCCGGCACCGCCTCCGTAAGCGCCGCCTTGCTCGCGGATGACCCGGTGCAGGAATCCGTTGCGCAGGAATCCGCCCAGTACTGCCAGCGGTGCGGCGTCCGGGTGTTCTACCGGCACGGTGGGGAAGGCTTTGGCGCAGAAGTTTACCGAGGTGCTGGTGATCCACATGTCGTTTACCGGCTGGCGGGTTGACGGTAGTGACAACGGGGTAAAGTCGCCATTATCGACAGCGGGCCACAGCGCTTCGCAATCCTGTTGCAGGTCTGCCAAGTTGTGTTCCTCACCGATGAGCAGGAATTGGCTAGGGCTGGATTGGATGATGTGGTGCAATTCGGCCATTTTTTCTGCCAACTGCTTCAGTGCAGCGGATTCATCCAGGCTGTCATCCAGTTGCTTCAACGAGCGGATGCCCAGCAGGCCGGACAGGCGGTACTTGAGCTGCGCGGCTGGGCTCAGCCCCGAACTGGCTGCTTGCATGGCAAGGCTGTGGCCTTGTCCGGTGATGCTTTGTTCACGCCCGGCGCGCATCTGCGACATCAGTTCGCGAATGCGGGTCTGTTCGTCGAAACGTGCCTGGGTGAAGGTGTCGTGGATAAGCTCGCCAAAGGCGCGATGGTTACGCGCCAGCGCTTTGCCGGACAGAACGAAATGGCCCATCACCCGTTGTTCATCGTCGATGCCACCGCGCAGGGCGGTGTAAGCGCCGATGCCGCCGGAGACGCTGCTTTGCCTCGCCTGCATGGCCAGGTAATCGTGTTCGCCGCAGCCCAGCTCAGTGAGGCAATTGGTGTAGCAGGGCAGTACCTGCAACAGTTCGTCATCCAATTGCGGCAGGTCTACCACCAGTTGCTGGTAGATTAGTCCGTTGGTGCCTTGGGCAAAGGACTGCGTTGGACGTGAGTGGATGCGACTGCTCTTCCCCTGCGCGACGTGCAGGGCATTGGGTACGTCTTCCAACCCGACTTTTGGCAGGATGCTTTCATCGTCCTCCTGGGTTTGGCGTTCTTCGAGCTTGCGGGCCAGGTCGACGATGGCCTGTTTTTGTGGCTCATCCAAGCTGGCCTTGATGGCGGCGAGACTGGCGGCTTCGGCTGCATCACGACGTGCGGCTAGCTCCGTGTCGGGCTTCAGTGTGAGCCGCACCCGGTGTGTGTTGTTTAACAGCAAGTCACGTACCAGGCCGGGGATGAAGTCCGGGTGTTGGATGTCGCTGCGCAGTTGTTCCAGCACCGGTTCCAGGTCCAGACTGGACAGGGTGTCACCGTAGTGCACGACGCTGGGTAGGGCGTCCAGTATCAGTTGCAGGCCGAAGGGGTAGTGGCCACCGCCCACCTCGCGTTGTTCCAGTTCCAGTTGATGCAGCACTGCGGCAACGCGTTCCTGTGGGATGCCTTCGTCTGCCACTTTTTGCAAGGTAGAAAGAATCAGTTCTTCAACCTGTGTGGTGCGTTCCGGGCTGCTGCCTTCCATGCCGCAGACGAAAGTGATTTCACTGCTGGAGTTGTCGAGACCGCACAATGGGGAGGGGGAGGTGCCCAGTTCGGAGGTCTCCAGCGCTAGGCGCAGGGGGGAGGCACTGTCGTCTAACAACACACCTGCCAGCAATTCTGCCGTGAGCGAGGCGCGCAGGTCGATGGAGGGACCCAGCAGCCAGCCCAGTACGATGTGGGTTTTGGGCCCGTCCGCTTCCGATGCGTCCAGCGCATAACATTCTTCCACGGCAATGGGGGCTACCCGGTGTTTTTCGGCGCTGATTTTTATTTGCCGATCGGAGCGCGTGAAGCGGCTGAGCACCCGCTGTTCGAATTGTGTTTGCAGCTCGTGCGCCGGGATATCGCCATAGGTCATGAAGATGGCGTTGGAGGGATGGTAGTGGCTGCGGTAAAAGGCTTTCAACTCCGCATAGCTTAAATCAGGTATGTCTGCCGGTTCGCCACCGCTGTTGAAGTGATAGGTGCTGGTGGGGAATAGGTATTGGGTCAATGTCTGCCACAGAGTGCTTACCGGTGAACTCATGGCGCCTTTCATTTCGTTGAACACCACGCCCTTGTACACCAGCTCACTGTCCGGGTCGTCGGCGGTGGCGAATTCCATGCGATGCCCTTCCTGGGCAAAATCCAACTCGTGCAGGCTGGAAAAAAATACCGCGTCCAGGTACACATCCAGCAGATTGAAATAATCCTTTCGGTTCTGGCTGGCGAAGGGGTAGGCGGTCCAGTCGCTGCTAGTGAAGGCATTCATGAAGGTGTTGAGCGAGCGGCGAATCATCATGAAAAACGGGTCGCGCACCGGGTAACGCTCGCTTCCGCACAGGGCCGTGTGTTCGAGGATGTGTGCCACGCCGCGAGAATCCGTAGGTACGGTGCGCAGGGCGACCAGGAATACGTTTTCGCTTTTGTCCGCCGCCAGGTGGTAGTGCCTTGCGCCGGTGGTGATGTGTTCGTATTCGGCGATAGTGATGTTGAGTGACTCGATGGTCCGATTGCCCACATGGCGAAAGCTGGGGTGCGAGTCCTGCGCGGCGTCAGGGGTGGAGCGGGGCACGGATGTATTCATTCAGTCTCTCTTTGGGCAAATAAGGATAAATAACGGAGTGTAAAAACAGGGCTTCAAACGATGTTTGATTGTGTACAAAAATTACGGGTTAAGATGTGATGGGCTGGCGCACAACAGTTTCGCGTAAGCGATGAGATAGTCCCATTCCTGCTGGATGTGTTGTGGGTCTTCCTCAATGGGGGTGAGCATGAAAAGATCATCCACCACATATTGCATGGAAAGCAAGACCGCAGCCCCAGGCACGGCGGCGAGCTGTTCAGCGGCTTCGTGCTTGCGTTTGAATTTCCGGCCAATGTGGAGGTCTTTGGCCATTTGTCGCAACTGACTCATTTTTAAGACGGTGAGCCGTTGGGGCAAGGGAATGTGCCGGCCCTGACGGGCAATGCCGGATTCGGCGAGGGTTTCAAACGAGGCGCGATCTTTGTTGGACGGCGGGATGTGCAGAGCCACCTGCTTGTCCCGTTGTGTGTAAAGCTGGAATGGAATCCTGAATGCATGCCCTCCGAAGCGGGACATGAATTGGCGGGTGATCCGGCGCTGGGTTTTGGCTGGAAAGTTCAGCACGTGTTCCCATTCGGTCTGGCTTAATGCGTCGGGGAAAATGTCCGCTGGTACGGCCAAGGGCGTTTGTGAGTCGGTTGCTATGCGCTTCGCATCGTTTCGATGTTGCGCGATGTAGGCATCAAGCTCAATGACGCCGGGCCGGTTGAAGGCCAGAAACGTGGCGAGGGCTTCGATGTCGGCTTCGCGGATGAGTTTCTGCATTTGCTCGATGCCCCGTTCATCCAGCCCCGCCACCGACAGGCCTTTCGACAGTGGGCGACCGCGGCGCCGTGGTTTCGGTATGAGTTTCGGCATGGGTTTCGGTGTGTCAGGTGCATCTGTGCTGGCGGTCGGTGTTTTGGGTTGGGGGGTGGGATGCATACGCAGCAATAGCTGTTGCACGATGAACAGGGTTAGTACAGCGCCCAGGAGGATAAGCAGGGGAACTGGGGCAATCATGCGGGTGAGAATATTGTCGAGAGCCCGGCAGGTTTTTCAACCTGAAGATTGCCGGTTTGGGATGAGCGCGAATCAGAGGAATTCATATCGCCCCAGTATAACCTTCATTTATCGTTTCGGCATGCAGATCGCTCTGCGGCGCTCCCCTTTTTGGGTGGGATTGGTACAATAACCCCCTTTTATTTGCCAAATCAGGAAGCTACCGACACCATGCGCACCCGTTTTGCACCCAGCCCCACAGGTTATCTCCACATTGGAGGTGCCCGCACCGCTTTTTATTCTTGGCTGCACGCGCGCAAGCACGGCGGTCGTTTTGTGCTCCGCATTGAAGACACTGACCGGGAACGCTCTACCGAGGCGTCTGTCAACGCCATCCTGGAAGGGATGACCTGGCTGGGGCTGGAGTACGATGAGGGGCCGTTTTTCCAAACGGATCGTTTCGATCGTTATGCCGAGGTGATCCAGCAGTTGCTGGACAAGGGGCTGGCCTACCGTTGTTATTGCACCCGCGAGGAGCTGGATGACCTGCGTGAACAGCAGATGGCGCGCAAGGAAAAGCCTCGCTACAATGGCAAGTGCCGGGTTGGCGCGCAAGCCCGCGAGGGTGTGGAGCCGGTGATTCGTTTCAAGAATCCCACCGAGGGTGCCGTGGTGATTGATGATCTGGTGAAGGGCCGGGTGGTGATTCAGAACAGTGAGCTGGATGACCTCATCATCGCGCGCAGCGACGGCACGCCCACCTACAATCTCACCGTGGTGGTGGACGACTGGGATATGGGCGTCACCCACGTGATTCGTGGCGATGACCACCTCAACAATACCCCTCGCCAGATCAATCTGTTGCGCGCGATGGAGGCCGAGCTGCCGATTTACGCCCACGTGCCGATGATCCTCGGTGAAGATGGCAAGCGTCTCTCCAAACGGCACGGGGCCGTGAGTGTGATGCAGTACCGCGAAGACGGCTTTCTGCCCGAGGCGCTACTGAATTATCTAGTGCGCCTGGGCTGGTCCCACGGTGATCAGGAAGTGTTTTCCATGGACGAAATGATCGAGTTGTTTGACATCAAGGATGTCAACGGCGCGGCCTCCATTTTTAATCAGGAAAAGCTCCTGTGGCTCAATCAGCAGTACATCATCAACGCCGAACCGGAATACATCGCCCACCATTTGGGGATTCATCTCGGGAAGCTGGGCATCGACCCCAGTGAGGGCCCGGACATCCTGCTCGTGGTGAAGGCCCAGCAGGAGCGCGCCAAAACATTGGTGGAAATGGCGCAGATCAGCGAATTTATCTACCGGGATTTCGACGAGTTTGATCCACAGGCAGCCAAAAAACATCTGCGTCCGGTGGCACAGGAGCCGCTGGAAAAAATGAAGGCCGCGCTAGCCGCGCTGGAAGACTGGAGCATTGAGGCGTTGCACCAAACCGTACAACAAGTATCCGAGGCGCTGGAACTGAAGATGGGTAAAGTTGCCCAACCCCTGCGGGTCGCCGTGGTAGGACGTGCTGCGTCGCCAGGCATCGACGAAACCCTAGCGTTGATCGGCAAGGAAGCGACGCTACGGCGCATTGACAAGGCCCTGGGCTTTATTCTGCAACGCGTGCAGGCAGGCTAGCACTCCATTCCACCTAACACACCGTCAAGGTTATTTTGACGGTGTGTTGAACTAAACCGCTTCGCGGTCGCCTCACGAGCTTTATTCATATCGCGTCACCATCACCACACGGATGCTGATAACCTGTTATGGCTGTGGTCTGCGTGTCAGCGAGCTGGTGTCGTTCAAGGTTGCCCACATCCAATGGCGAGCGGCGGCTGTTACGCATCGGTCAGGGCAAAGGCGGCAAGAATCGCCTGGTGACGCTGCCCGATGGCCTACTGCGGCAGCTGCGCAGTTATTGGCGCAGCTGCCACCCCACGGGTTATCTGTTTCCGAGATACCGCTCGGATCGGGCATTGAGTGTAAGCACGGCGCAAAAGGCCTTACCAGCGGAGCAAGCGCCAGGCGGAGGTAAAAAAGGCCGGCGGCATCCACAAAAACGTCACATGCTTTATGAGTTAGCGAAGTCAAAAACACCCGCACGCTGGTCTGGGAAAACACGTGACTGGCATCCGGTGGGTGCGGTTGCGTTGAATTCTGAAAAAGAGGTAATAAAAAAGTAGCTTGATTAAAAAAAGCGACAACTACCTTGAAAAACACCGGGAGCGGTATTACGGCCATGTGGAAATATTTGATTAGTCGATATGGCGCAAATACATCCGGCGGATTAAAGAGCGTTTACCGCCTTACCAAGAATATTTTGAGATGGCAGGAAAAGAATATGATATACCGTGGACGTTGCTTGCTGCATAGTCGTACCAAGAATCGCATTGGCGCGCTAAGGCAAGGAGTCCGACTGGGGTGCGAGGCATGATGATGTTAACCCTTAATACCGCGAAGTCGTTAGGCGTGAAGAGTAGACTAGATCCCAAGGAAAACATCTTTGGTGGTGCGAAATATTCCCGTAAGATGGTAAAAAGGATACCTGATACCGTTGTTGTTGGTGATCGATATTGGTATGCCCTAGCAGTCTACAATGTGGGCTTTGGGCATTTAAGAGATGCGTGCAAACTCGTTACTCGATTAAATAAAGATCCTGACCGCTGGGTCGATCTCAACGCAGTATTGCCACTGTTGTCTCAAAAGCAGCATTACAACATGCTGCGTTATGGTTATGCACGGGGAACCGAACCAGCGCGGTATGTACAGCGAATACGGGATTATTGGCAAGTTTTAGAAAATAATATTTAATAAAATAAATAGTGACTAATAAAATAACGACTAATAAGTTTTAGAGGTGAAAATTGCAAACCGTAGTTAAAAAGTGGCTTAAAGATAAAGAGTATGGGTTTCTTGAGAATGGATCAGGCCCAGACATATTAATTCATAAATCAGACCTGGTTCGGTGTCAGTATTTAAAGGTTGGAACAACCGTCGAGTTTGAGTGTCATCCTGCTAAAGAAGGCTTAATAGCTAAAAAAGTTAGGCTTATACGACAGAATACAGGGGGGCGCGGATCAAATGGCAACCGCCATAAAAGTGACGGGGCTAAATTCATAGGGGTTATGAGTTAATTGTAATAAACAAAAAGAATTTCTCAAAGATTTGTAATGGAATGATAGCAAAAAATAGCCTGGATGAAGCGCTTATAAAAATGTACAGGGAATTTCCTATCGTCGTTAATTTTAGTGAAATATGTTTAATGAGGATCTAGCTGTGCTGTTGAATTTTTCCGCCAACGAAGCTCGCGTAGTCGGTTGTCTGATGGAGAAATCTGTCGTCACGCCGGATCAATATCCATTGACGCTTAATGCTCTGACCAACGCCTGCAATCAGAAATCCAGCCGCAATCCTTTAATGTCCCTAGAGCCAGGCATAGTCCAACGTATCGCCCGCGACTTGCAGGCCAAACATCTCGTACGCGCTGAGGAGAATTTCAAGAGAGGTGTTGAGAAATTCACACAAACCTTCTGCAATACACACTTTGGCGAATATCAGTTTAACCCCTCTCAATTTGCTATTGTCTGCTTGCTATTATTGCGCGGCCCTCAAACGCCTGGGGAGCTAAAATCGCGCAGTGGTCGCCTGCATGCCTTTACCGACAACGTTGCAGTCGTAGACACCCTTACTGGGCTGATCGAATGGGAGGGAAATCCGTTGGTAGTGAAGCTCCCGCGTACGCCCAGCCGCAAGGACTCAGAGTACATACACATGTTCTCCGGCCCGATTGACATTGAAGCATGCGCGAGTCAAGCGCAGCCTGCGATTGATGTCGAGACTTCAGAGCGGGGTAGTGTGTCCGAGTTGGCACAGAGGGTCAGTCGGCTGGAAGCGGAAGTCGCCGAACTCAAAGAGCAATTAAAGACGTCACCATGATCAGCGTTACACAAAAAACCGTCACTTTCGGCAACAGCTGATGTAGACGTTATGCAATAAAAATCTTATCACTAATGAACTAACTGTTCTTGGTATATATATGAAATTATTAGTACGCAACTTAGATCGCTCAACCACAGAGAAAGAGTTGACCGATTTATTTCAAGCATTCGGCGAAGTTCAATCTTGCAATTTAATCATTGATCAAGTTAGTGGTGTATCTAAAGGCTTCGGCTTTGTAGAAATGCCAAGGGTTGGTGAAGCGAAAATAGCAATGAAAAAACTCAACAACAAGACTATCGGTAGCAATAAAATACGCGTTAAGAAGGCTGAAGAAAATAATGCATAACAAAAGTAGTCAAAGCGACACGATAAACCCGTGGGATTTCTACTGGCGTTATGTGTCTGAGGTGAATGCCCGCTATTGATCCAGTACCCTCTGGTGATATTTGGATATTGCCGATGCTATGTAGAGCGAAACCGGTTGAATAATACTGTATTATTACAGCTCAAATCCTAGAATTATATAGAGGAGAATACGAGTGGCTAAACCCAATTACGCTTTTGAAAAGCGCCAGAAAGAAATCGCCAAAAAGAAAAAGAAGGAAGAGAAGCGCTTGCAAAAA
>JAADHZ010000050.1 GCA_013151575.1 Gammaproteobacteria bacterium | reverse complement strand
GTCACCTTTGCCAATTGAGGTATACGCCCGTAAACCTAAATCACCTGAATAGGACAAAACCACATCAGCAACACCATCGCCGTTTATATCGTTGGCCATCTTAGAATAAGCGGTGTATTCACCAAAATTACCAGTGTGTAGCGACCCACCTGTTGCCTGCTCAAAAGCCCCATCACCTTTACCTATTGAGGTGTAAACACGAACACCTAAATTACCAGTATAAATCCATATAAGATCAAGTAAGCCATCGCCATCAACGTCACCCATGGTCCGACTGTAAGCATCATATGTACCAAAATTACCCGTGTACAATGATCCCCCTGTTGCGGGGTAAAAAGTTCCGTCACCTTTGCCGATTGAGGTATACGCCCGTAAACCTAAATCACCTGAATAGGACCAAATCAAATCAGCAATACCATCTCCGTCTATATCATTGGTCAATCTAGAATAAGCCCAATGTGTACCAAAGTTTCCCGTAACCAAAGACTCAGCGATAGCCCCATTTAAATTAACGAATCCAAAGCTTTTCGAATTCCATTCAAATTCACTCGATATTTTACAATTATCAGGATGAATGCATTCACTAATTTTCGTTATAAACGACTGAAATCGGTCTGAGGTGGGATTACCATTATATTCCAGATGATAATCATGAACTACACTTCCACCTACATAAGTTTTCACATTACTTAGCAGTGTAGGCGTACTATATTTCGCGCCAGCCAGATATCCTGTAATTGAGCCAATCCTCACCGAGGTAATATCCAGGTCTCTCGGATACTCAAACCGCACCGAAAGATTACCATTACCATAATCAATCCGAGACACCCGAAAATGCCCAATATCGGCTTCTTCAATATAAGAAATCGTTAATTCATTTCCAACGGTGTCACTGATTTTATTCGCCGCCCACAGCAAAGTACGCAACTGTCCATTGCTTTGAATGGTGACATTCACATTGGAGTCCGGCGTGTTACCGAACTCAATAATGCGCCCGGCTTTGGTTTGAACAATGAAGTGATCTGGCCCATCGTTATTTTCGCCGGTGCCGTAAGAGGTGATTTTGGCGAAGGAGTCGATTTCGGTGCGGTATTCTGCGCCGTTAGCGCCATAGGGCAAGCCATTCACTACAACTAAGCGTTGTCCATTGAGGCAGTAGCGATCGGTTGAATCCAGCTTTACACCAACCTTAACGCCGTCTTGTGCATAGGTTTTAGGGCAACGAGTTATCGCGGAAAGGCCAGAGAGCGACCACCCCATGCCGAGTAGTCCATTACCGCCCTGGCTGTTGTATGAAAGAGCAAGCTCCGGTTGTAGCCCGGCAATACCTGGCGGTACTTCGATGGGAATGGTGTACGTTGCTGCCCCTGTTGGACTGACCGCGAACGCCCCTTTGGTGACGCCATTGAATGGCGCTTCAGCTTGTGCAGATGGCTCGATAACGAAAAATAGGAAGGTAACAACCGCAAGAACTTTTCTGACAGACAACATATCCATAACTTCCCCAAACTCCCTAAGTGTAAAAATGCCATGACCATCAAGGCGATAGTCGGCAATAAAACTCTACGTTTACATTTTCTGAAATCGTGTTTTCAAAAAAACCGGCGGGCCGAATGCCTCAGGCAAGCAGAGGAACTGCCATCCCCCCGAAACTTTGTTGTTATTATTTGAGTCCCCGGACTCATTCGGCGGAGGCGCCAACCTTTCGTAGTCTACCTGGATATAGATAGGACTTGCAACGAAAAATAGTAGTCGGCAATTGGTTTTACGGTGACCGTTTACTAAACACACTTAATATCGCCACATCTGCCTGACAAGCTCGCGTACCCGCTCCGCCCATTCTCCTGTCAATACCTTGTAGCGATATTTCGTAACCTATACAAAGTGGTACTCTAGTTTGTGGCTCCTCGCTGTTTCAATTGGCTACATGTTAAGTGTGCTTGATTGAAAAACTAATCTGAACCCTTCCAGGAAGCACCCTATGAAAAACACTCCCTACCGTGGCCGATTCGCCCCCTCGCCTACCGGCCCGTTGCACTTTGGTTCTCTGATGACGGCGATGGGTAGCTATCTGGCCGCCAGGAGCCAGAACGGACAGTGGTTGCTGCGCATGGAAGATCTGGATCCACCCCGAGAAATCGCCGGTGCGGCGGATGACATACTCCACACGTTGGAAGCCCATCACTTGCATTGGGACGGCCCGGTGTTTTACCAAAGCCAACGACTGTCGGCCTATGATGACGCCCTCGCACAATTGGCCCGCGAGGGACACAGCTTCCCCTGCCGTTGCACCCGCAAGGCCATCGCCGAACAGCGCAGTACTCGTTCCAGCCAAGCCGCACATTTTGACGCCTGCCGTGAAGGCCTACCGGAGGGAATCGCCACCCGCACCGTGCGAGTGCGTTCGGGAGACACGCCCATTCACATCGACGACATTTTACATGGCCCGCAGGAGCCCTACCCCAGCCGCGAAGTGGGTGATTTCATCGTACGGCGGGCAGACGGCCTGCACGCCTATCACCTCGCTGCGGTGGTGGATGACGCCCACCAGGGCATTACCGAGATTGTGCGCGGTGCCGATCTGCTGGACTGCACGCCACCCCAGGTGCATCTTCAACAACTGCTGGGGCTGCAACACCCGCGTTATTGCCACCTTCCCATCGCGGTAAATTCACGGGGTGAAAAACTCAGCAAACAGACCCACGCCCCCGCCATCGCCCGACAAACCCCGGGGCCAAATCTGTATCAAGCCTTGTGTTTTCTCGGCCAGATGCCGAACCCGGCCCTGGCAAACGAACCCCCCGACACCATTCTGCGCTGGGCGGTGGCGCACTGGAATGTGAATAACATCAACAAACACAACCAGGTTGTCGCCTGAATCGAGCGGGATAGGCGTAAAAACAAAGAACCCGACACGCTGCCGAATACCTCCGCTTCCAAACCAATGCCGGTGCGTGAGGGCATCCACCCTGATACCATTAGGCGCAAAACAACCTGCCGGGAGAGGTTTCATGGACACCAACATCCAATCCACATTACAAGAAGACCGCCTGTTTCAACCCCCTGCGAAATTTGCCGCGCAGGCGCGCATCCCCAACCGCGAGGCACTGGATGCGTTGCGCGAAAAAGCCGAACAGGATCACGAAGGTTTTTGGGCCGAACAGGCTCGCGAGGAACTGGACTGGCACACTCCCTTCGAGAGCGTGCTCGACGACAGCAAAGCCCCCCGCTACCAGTGGTTTGCCGATGGTAAAATAAACGTCTCCCACAACTGCCTGGACCGCCACCTGGCCCAGCGCGGCGACAAGACCGCCATCGTGTTCGAGGGCGAACAGGGTGACACTCGTCATATCAGCTATGCTGAGCTGCATCGCGACGTGTGCCGCTTCGCCAACGGCTTGAAATCCCTGGGCGTGGCCAGCGGCGACCGTGTCGTTATTTACATGCCGATGGTGCCCGAGGCGGTGATCGCGATGCAGGCCTGCGCCCGCATCGGCGCCACCCACTCGGTGGTGTTCGGCGGTTTCTCCGCCGAGGCGCTGAAAGACCGCATCGAAAACGCCGCCGCCAAGGTGGTCATCACCGCCGACGGTGGTCACCGTGGCGGCAAGGTGGTGGAACTCAAGGCCGCCGCCGACCAGGCTCTGTCCAACGGCTGTGACAGCATTGAAAAAGTCGTCGTACTCAAGCGCGCTGGCAACGACATCGGCTTCCAGCCCGGCCGTGACATCTGGTGGTCCGAGCTAATGGAAGGCCAGGCCGAGACCTGCGAACCTACTTGGGTGGGCAGCGAACACCCGCTGTTTCTGTTGTACACCTCCGGCTCCACCGGCAAACCCAAGGGCATCGAGCATTCCAGCGCCGGTTATCTGCTGGGCGCCATCACCACCATGAAATGGGTGTTCGACATCAACGACAACGACGTCTTCTGGTGCACTGCCGATGTGGGCTGGGTCACCGGCCACACTTACGTGGCTTATGGGCCGCTGGCCTGTGGCGCCACGATGCTGATGTACGAAGGCGCACCCACAGTGCCGGACGCCGGGCGTTTCTGGAAAATCTGCGAGGACCACAACGTCAGCATCTTCTACACCGCGCCCACCGCCATCCGCGCGCTAATGAAGGCCGGTGACGCCTTCCCACAGCAATATGATCTCTCCAGCATTCGTCTGCTGGGCACCGTCGGCGAACCCATCAATCCCGAAGCCTGGATGTGGTACCACCGGGTCATCGGCGGCGAACGCTGCCCCATCGTGGACACCTGGTGGCAGACGGAAACCGGCGCCCACATGATAGCCCCAATGCCCGGCGCAGTAGCCACTAAGCCTGGCTCCTGCACCCTGCCGCTGCCTGGCATTGCCGCCGACGTGGTGGACGCCGACGGCAACAGCATCGAACAACCCAATCAAGGCGGTTTCCTGGTGATCCGCAAACCCTGGCCGTCGATGGTTCGCGGTGTATGGGGTGATGACCAGCGTTTTTACGACACTTACTGGAAGCAATTCGACACGCAAAAATTCTATCTCGCTGGTGACAACGCACGGCGCGACGAAGACGGCTATTTTTGGATCATGGGTCGTATCGATGACGTGCTCAATGTCTCCGGCCACCGCCTCGGCACCATGGAGGTGGAATCGGCTCTGGTGGCTCATCCCCTGGTGGCCGAAGCCGCCGTGGTGAGCCGCCCCCACGACATCAAGGGTGAAAGCATCTTCGCCTTCGTGGTGCTGCGTGGCGAACGCCCGGAAGGCGGCATCGACAAATCCCTGACCCGCGAGTTGCGCGAATGGGTGGGCAAACAAATTGGTGCTATCGCCAAACCCGACGACATGCGCTTCGCAGACAACCTGCCCAAAACCCGCTCCGGCAAAATCATGCGCCGCCTGCTGCGCACCATTGCCTGTGGCGAGGAAATCACTCAAGACACATCAACTCTGGAAAACGAGGGCATCGTCCTGCAGTTGCAAGGCAAGGCCTGAAGGTATGAACCAATTACACAGCCTGCTGTACCGCCAGATCCGACGGCATTTCGGCGACACGCTATTGTCGATAGGAAAAGAGCCTGAAGAGAAAATAGCGACGGACAAAAAACCATCCACACAACAATTACCCACCGACAAATGGATATCATTTCTCGCATCGGTCAGCGCCGCCTACGAAGAACACGACGCCGACCGCGCCATGTTGGAACGTTCACTGGACATCAGCTCCCAGGAATTAATGCAAGCCAATTCCAACATGCGGGCCTTATACGAGGTGTCGTCTTCATCCGGCCTTAGTTTTGAGCAACAAATCGCGGAAATGCTCAAGCTGGGTAGCCGACTGCTCAAACTGGAATTTTCCACAGTATGTAGCATTGACCTAATCGAACACAGCAGCACCATCCTGTTCGTTCAGGCCCCACGCCAAATCAAGGCTGAACCCGGCCTCACCTTACCGTTGGAAAAAACTTTTTGCGCCATGGCCATGGAACAAAACAGACCGTTGGCGATAAACAACATTGGCCGCTCAAAATATGCGCAAAGCCCTGCCTACCAGTTCAGCCATTTGCAGTCGTACATCGCCAGCCAGATTATGGTCAATGGAAAACCGTTCGGCACGGTCAATTTTTCCAGCATGACGGTTCGGGCCAAAAGCTTCGCGGAGGCAGACCGGGAGCTGGTGAAACTCATCAGCAATTGGGTAGGTTTTGCGCTGGAACGACAACTGTCGCAAAAAGAACTCACCCGTGCCAAAGAAAGCGCCGAGGCCGCCAACCTGGCAAAAAGCGCGTTTCTCGCCAACATGAGTCACGAATTACGCACACCGCTGAATGCCATCATCGGCTACAGTGAACTGCTGGACGAGGAAATGCAGGAGGGAATACGAGACGAACATGCGCAGCAAATGCGGCCAGATCTCAATCGTATCTCCCGCGCGGGCAAACATCTACTGGCGCTGATCAACGACATTCTGGACCTGTCCAAAATCGAGGCTGGCAAGATGACCATGACCCTCGACGCCGTGGAGATTAATGCCGTCGTCCGGCAGGTGGCAGACAGTTTTAAACCCAACCTGCAACAACAGCATGACAAACTCAGCGTTATTTGTGACCCGAATGCGGGAACAGCTTATGTGGACTCGCTGCGGTTACAGCAAATTTTGCTAAACCTGTTATCCAACGCAGTAAAGTTTACCGACCACGGCGAGATCCTCATCAAAACCACGCGCATCGTGCGAGATGATCTCCCCTGGTTGCTGGTGCACGTCAGCGACACCGGCATCGGCATTCCCGCAGACGAAATAGAAAGAATTTTTGAGTCCTTTCAGCAAGGCAGCAGCGCGGACACCGGCAAATACGAAGGCACTGGCCTGGGGCTGGCCATCAGCCGTCGCATGTGTCGGCTGATGGGCGGCAACATCACCGTCAACAGCGTGGAAGGCGAAGGCACCACTTTTATTGTTTGGCTGCCCGCATCGCATAACCAAAAATTGCTATAACCCAAACCTCGTGATGATTTTCGTGACGCGGCGTGAACGCTAGGCTATCTGTGTTTTGCGGGCATTTAGTCAAGTTCGGAAACACAGCGAAAGCCTACATCTTCACTTTCCATTTCCGGTTCGGAAAATTGTCGGGTCGCGCCTCGAAAAAAATAACTGATCGCGTAATGCCCCTCACCGCCACCGCCACCTCGTAACACTCGACGGGTTTTTCCAAACGCAGCGCTTTCATAATGGGAATTCTCGTACGGCTGATACCAATCCGCCACCCATTCCCAGACATTACCCGACATATCATAAACGCCATAAGGGGAAATGTTGTCCGGGTAGGAACCCACCGGGGCGATGCCGTCTTCCCATTCCCCATCATCACCGGTGTTGGTGATTTTTGGATCCCATTGATTTCCCCACGGGTATTCAAGCCCACTCGGACCACGGGCGGCCTTTTCCCATTCCGCCTCGGTGGGCAGGCGGCTGTTGCGCCATTCACAAAATTCTTTCGCGGCAAACCAGTTGACGTTACTGACGGGCAATTTATCGGCCTGTTTTTGTTGTGCCAGCATGGCAGCGATGAGCGTTGGCTTGTCCATTTTTCGAGCATCAATATCTAACTGAAAGTTATCAACGGCCAACGTACGCAGTTTGTCTGTTTCCAGTGATTGTAAATTTTCGTGATCCAACCCATAACCGTTATTCATCCACGCAAACGGCAGCATGTGGCCGGTTTGCACTACGTATTCCTTGTACTGGGCGTTGCTGACTTCGTAGGTATCAATCATGAAGCCGTCCAGAAAAATTGTCGCTTGCGGATGCTCGTCCAGAAACAGCGGTGCAGGAAAACCGTATTGTTGACGCATGGCCGGGTCATCGGGCCGGTTGCTGCCACGGATAAATTTTCCTTCTGGCACCGGGACCTGAGCCACCGAAGGCAGGCGTTTTTCCACGGCCTGCTGCGAGACGGAGGCAGAATCGGACCTACCGTTGTCACAGCCCGCCATCACTAACACCAACAACACCGCCGCAAACACCATCACCACTAACTGCATTTAGCGCCCCTTCCCTTTGCTATTAACATCTGCTGCACAGCGAAACCCGAAGCTATCATTTTTGACCTTTTTAGCAAAAAAGGCGCGGTTGAATACCGGCGCGGAAATGCCACATTTGTAAAAGGAGCAATCAAACCACGAGCCGCCTTTGAGCGTCATGTAACGATCGCCATAATTTTCCGAGGGGGTCTGGTTACCGGGGTAAGCCCGGTAGTGAGAGGCCGTCCATTCCCACACATTACCGGACATGTCGTAAAGCCCGTGCGGGCTCACACCTTTTTCAAATGCACCCACCGGAGTGGTGTCGCCAAACTGTCCCAGCTCCTGCCAGCGCAACGGCGTATTGGCCTTGGCGGTGTCGAATTCATTGCCCCACGGAAACATGCGCCCATCGGTGCCGCGTGCTGCTCGCTCCCATTCCTCATCCGTAGGCAATCGCTTGCCCGCCCACTGGCAGTAGTCGTTGGCGTTATCCCAGGTCACGTACACCACCGGGTGGTCGGCCTTGCCAGCAGGAAAGGTGCGATTACGCCAGTGTCGTGGTGAGCGGCCATGGGTTTCATCATTGAATTTTTTATACTGTAGATTGGTGACTTCGTACGTGTCGATGCGAAAGGCCGACAAGCTAACCCGGTGCTGCGGGCCCTCGTCTGGTAGACGGTTGTCGGTGCCCATCATGAATTCGCCCGCCGGGATCAGCACCATGTCGTTGGGTGCATCACCGAGGCGGGTGCCCTGGTAGAACATCGAATAGGACATGCCAAAATCCGGGGATTTGGGCGCACTTTTGCCGTTTCCTTTGGCTGCTGCTCGGTGCAGGTTCTTGCTCTTTCGAGGGTCACCTTCGTGGCAGGAAGTGCATTTGCCCAGGCTGACCGTTAACACCGCCTGCAATTCCGCTTTGTCTTCGTGGCAACGGATGCACTGTTGCTGCGAATGCACGTATTCGGTTTCGGGCGATTCAGTGGCAGCGGCCGACAGGGCAAACCCCGGCGGCAATATCAACATCAAGATAAACAGCAGTGGAGTAACAACGGGAAAACCGAAACGCATGACTGACAACTCTGGATAACAGGAACACGCAATAATATCACAGGGTAGCGCCGTCGCTTTATCACCCCGATGGCTGTTCGGGTTTCCACGTCAGCCATAGAGACTCATCCCCTACCTCGGCCGCATAACCTTCGGCGACGCACAGTCCGGCGACAGCGATCAGCTCTCCGCGCAAAAAAATCAGCGGCTGTTGATCACGCCGCCACGGTGGCACCCCCGCCTCCTGCCACAGTTTTTTTAATGCGTGTCGGCCGCGACGCCCGGCAGGTTGCAGGCGTTCCCCTCCCTGCCGAAAACGCACCTCCAGTGTGTGGCCGGTGAGCGGCCCCCGCAGCAAAGACAATGCCGCTGTCCCGGCGACACCTTCGCCCAGTGACAACACACCGAGACCGGCAAAGCGTAAATCGTGGCAACCCCCCTCCCCCACCGGCCATTGCACCGTAGACGGCTGTTCGGGCATTCGCTCCGCTTCGCCCAGAAAAAGAGCATCGCGGTAACGCCGTAGCGCCACGCCAGCCCAAATGACCAGCGGCTGGCTGTCGGCACCGCTGCCCAGCACATCCTGCCAAATACGAGCCATTTGCGCGGCGCTGGGCGTGGCCTTGCCATGCTGGCGAATCCAGTGATACAACGCGTTTCGGGCCCGCACTTCACCCAGCCCGCGTAAACCGTCGGCGGACAGCGTGCCTTCTTCAGATTCCAATCCGTCCAGGTCCGCCTGTGCACGCAGGTCCAGCAGCTCGCTGGCCTCCGCACACAAACCGGCACTGCGTGCGAGGGTGCTCGCAGCGGCGGGAAAACGCTGTTTCAGTTTGGGGAAAATGTCGTGGCGCAAAAAATTGCGATCGAAGCCGGTATCGACATTGCTCTCGTCATCAACCCAGTGCAGTCCCTGTTTTTCGGCATAGGCCAACAGTTCATCGCGCCGGGTGCCCAGCAGCGGGCGCGCGTGCCAGCCATCGGCGAATGGGGCCAGCATGGGCATGGCCGCCAGCCCCCGGGGGCCAGCCCCACGCAGCAGTTGCAGCAATAGGGTTTCGGCCTGATCATCCTGATGATGGGCGGTGAGCAGACAATCCCCGGCCTGCACCAATTCGGCAATAGCTCGGTATCGGGCATGGCGCGCAGCGGCCTCGGGGCTTTCGCCGGGCTCGGCTCGGGCGTCCACGATTAACTGTTGCAACGGCACGCCCAGGGCGATGCACTGCGCCTCACAGTGCTGTGCCCAGTCCGCCGCATGGCCGCTGAGCCGGTGATTCACGTGCACCGCGCGCAACTCGGCGCCACCGGGCAGGGGGCGTTGGGCTGCCAGTGAATGTAACAACACGTGGGAATCCAAGCCGCCACTGTAGGCAACCCAGTAGCGTTTGATGTGTTTTAACGCGGGAAGCGTCGGCAGCAGGGCTGCGAGAGAAATGGGCATACGGCTGGACTCAGTCGTCGCTTTCCTCGAAGTTGCCGTATTGCATCAGACGTTCGTAGCGGTTTTCCAGCAATTCATCGACGGGAATGCTTTCCAGCAGATTGAGATTGTCCAGCAAGCTATTTTTCAGGTTACTCGCCACCAGGTCCACGTCGCGGTGGGCTCCGCCTAACGGTTCCTTAATAATTTCATCCACCAGCCCCAGCTCCTTGAGCCGGCCGGAGGTGATGCCCATGGCGATGGCGGCATCGGCAGCCTTCTCGGCGCTTTTCCACAGAATGGTGGAACAACCCTCGGGAGAAATAACCGAATAGGTGCCGTATTCCAGCATCAGTAACCGGTCGCCAACACCGATGGCCAGCGCGCCGCCGGAGCCGCCTTCGCCGATCACCGTGCAGATGATGGGGGTCTTGAGTCGGGCCATCACAAACAGGTTGCGGGCGATAGCCTCGCTCTGATTACGCTCCTCGGCATTGATACCGGGATAAGCGCCGGGGGTGTCGATGAAGGTGAGGATGGGTAATTTGAAGCGTTCGGCCATTTCCATTAGCCGCAGGGCCTTGCGATAGCCCTCGGGCCGGGGCATGGCAAAGTTGCGCTTGAGTTTTTCCGTGGTGTCACGACCCTTCTGCTGACCGATCACCATGACCGGTCGACCTTCAAGGCGGGCGATGCCCGCGACAATGGCCGGGTCGTCCGCGAAGGCGCGGTCCCCGCGCAGCTCCTGAAAATCAGTGAAAATGCGGTCGATATAATCCTGAGTATAAGGACGCTGCGGATGGCGCGATAACTGCGACACTTGCCATGAATCCAATTTGGCAAAAATAGTCTCGGTCAGTTCCCGACTTTTGCCTTGCAGGCGGTCGATTTCCTCCGAGATGTTGATCTCGGCGTCCGAGCCCACGTAACGCAGCTCCTCGATTTTGGCTTCGAGTTCGGCGATAGGTTGTTCAAATTCCAGAAAATTCAGATTCATAGATCGGCGCCTGTGTTGGCGGATGGTGGAGGACAAGGTCTGCGCCATTTTAGCCACATCCGGCGACGGATGCGAGGTCCGGGTTTAGGGTGGGCAGCCATGGGTTATAGTTGGAATAACCACAACGAAAACCCGCCAACTCGGTTCAGCCCATGGAAAAACTGCGCACCCAACTACACGCCATCGATGGAAAAGGCTACAAAGCCTACAAGACCATCGCCGGGCGTTATGCCTTCCCGGATGTCGAACTCAGCATCGACCACGTGCAGGGCGACCCTTTCGCGAACCCCTCGCGCATTAGTCTGCGGCTGGACGCTGCAGTGGCCGGTTTTCCCGAAGACCTGTGGAACCGGCCGCCCGGCAGCGCGGTGCGTCGCGTGGCGCTGGAGGACTTCCTCGGCCGGGCGCTGAAAGATGCCATCGGCAGACACGTCCGGGGCCAACGCGGCAGCGGTTGCAGCGGCGAGATCGCCGTGTCCACCAGCGGCCAGCAGGTATTGGTGCGCAATGCGGTGCAGGTGAGCGCCGATCACATCGAGGCCCGTCTGACCCTGGGCCTGCCCGCCAACGGCCGACGCGCGGCGGGGTTGGAAGCCATCACGATGTTTTTCGACGAACTGTGCGCGGTGGTGGACGCGGCGCTGCGTTACCGCAATATCGACCAGCAAAAATGTCGGCAACATCTGGACAGCGTGGAAGACCAGCAGGCTTTGCGCCACTGGCTGCGCGATCAGGGTCTGGTGGCTTTCGTAGCCAACGGTGCCGTGTTGCCTCGCGCCAGCGGTGTGGATGACCGTCCTATGGCCGACGCTCCCCTACCTTTCGTGGCGCCGGACAGCCTGGCCCACATCGTTATCCTGCCCAACGCTGGCGAAGTGCGCGGGCTAGGCATCCCCCACGGCATCACCCTAATCGTCGGCGGTGGCTTCCACGGCAAATCCACCCTGCTGCACGCGCTGGAACGGGGCGTGTACGACCACATCCCCGGCGACGGCCGCGAACGCGTGGCGACGTTGGACAACGCAGTCAAGGTCCGCGCCGAGGACGGCCGCGCCATCTCCAACGTCAACATCAGCCCGTTCATCGACCATCTGCCCTTCGGTCGCGACACCGTGCGTTTCTCCACCGAGAACGCCAGTGGCAGCACCTCGCAGGCCGCTAACATCATCGAAGCCCTAGAGTGCGGCGCCCAACTGCTGCTCATCGACGAAGACACCTCCGCCACCAACTTCATGATTCGCGACGAGCGCATGCAGGCCCTGGTAGCGCCGGACAAAGAACCCATCACGCCACTGGTTCGCCGCGTGCGCCACCTGTACGAACAACACGGCGTATCATCGGTGATCGTCATGGGTGGCTCCGGCGACTACTTCGACGTAGCCGACACCGTCATCATGTTGGATGCCTACCAAGCCCACGACGTCACCCCCGAAGCCCGAGCCCTGGCCCGCCCCACCCCCGCCATCGAACCAGGCATCGCCTTCCGGCAACCCACCCACCGCTGCCCGCTGCCGAACGCCCTCAGCCCCGCCCGCAGCAACCGCCCGGTGAAAATCGACACCCGCGACCACAACAGCCTGCTCTACGGCCGTCACTACATCGACCTCGCGCAGGTGGAACAACTCATCGACATCGGCCAGACCCGCAGCATCGGCTTAATGATTTACTACTTCGCGCAACACTATGCACCGGACAACGCACACGATGACACGCCACGCTGCGACAACCTCATCGACGGCCTGCAAAAAACCCTGCGCGATGCTCAGCGTTACGGTTTAGACCATTTCAGTGAATATAAAGTAGGCAACCTAGCGATGCCGCGCCTGCATGAACTGGCGGCCGCAGTGAACCGGATACGAGAGGGGGATTGGCGTTAAGAAAGGAATTACGGGTCGGACCAGTCTAACCTGCTGATCTCAACAACTATTCACACAAGGAACTGACTTTATTTTCGCTTAGGGATGGGAATTAAATAACTTTTACATCTCATGAATTATCTGGAATTACTCGGTAATTCCAATGCCCCAAATAATCATCATGAATAG
>JAADHZ010000072.1:17748-17963 GCA_013151575.1 Gammaproteobacteria bacterium | reverse complement strand
GCGTCGATACCTGCTACTGGGTTTGCGCCCCGCCTATCACGACCTGCTGGATGACGAGCGCGGCTACGTGAAAGGCGCGCAAATCAATTTTTTCAACCTGTCACTGCGTTATTCACCGGAACGGCAAAAACTCCGCATCAACAATTTCACCTTATTGGACATCATTTCCCTATCCAGCCGGGATAATTTTTTCAAACCCGTATCGTGGCGTTTGA
>JAADHZ010000072.1:0-17691 GCA_013151575.1 Gammaproteobacteria bacterium | reverse complement strand
ATCGACGGTGGTGCTGGCCTGTCCTATCAGCTTGGCGACAATACGCAGTTATTTGGCCTCGCCAGCATGAACTTGGATAGGGACCGCCGATTTCGTGACGACTACAACCTGGGGGCAGGGTTGGATGTTGGCCTACTTTCCAGGCTCGGTAATCACTGGAAACTCATGCTGCGAGCACAACACATGCGCTATCAAATGGGCCAGCGGCACGAATACAACACCTTGGAAATTTCTCAGCGCTACCAGTTGTCACCTCACCATGCGATAAGCATCGACTGGTCTCAACAACGGGCATACGGCAGGCAACTCAACAGCGCATTGCTGGCCTGGCGTTGGTATTTGTAATGCATGAAGCGCCATCGGCCGCGCGAAAATTCCCGCTCTTTCGGATGGTGGTAATCACACTTTTACTAGTATGCAGCGGCTGTAGCAGCCTGTTGTTCCAGCCCATGAAACCATTAATTCGCAACCCGGCCGACATCAATGTCGAGTATCAGGATGTGCAATTTTCCAGTACCGACGGTACCCGCCTGCATGGGTGGTTTTTACCTGCGCAAGGCATCCCCCGTGGCACCGTGGTCCTGCTGCACGGCAACGCAGAAAACATCAGCACCCACATCGGCAGCGTGTACTGGTTGCCAGCGCGAGGCTACAACGTGTTTCTGTTCGACTACCGGGGTTACGGCCAGTCGGAAGGCAAGCCCAGCATTGAGGGCGCGCTCGCCGACGTCAGCAGTGCCGTGCGTTGGGCGCTGAGCAATACCGAGATCGACAACAGCCGCGTGGTGGTCTTGGGGCAAAGTCTGGGCAGTGCCCTCGGCGTTTACGCCATCGGCAGCGCCGAACTGAAATCCCGTATCCGGCTGTTGATACTGGACAGCAGCTTCGGTAACTACCAACGCATCGCGCGGGAAAAACTTGCCACGTTCTGGCTGACCTGGCCGTTGCAGTACCCACTGTCGTGGACCTTGCCCGCCGACGTTGCTCCAGAGAATGTCATCGCCGACATCAGCCCAACGCCCATACTGTTCATCCATGGTGCGGATGACACGATTGTCCCTTTGCACCACGCACAGCGGCTATACGATGTTGCCAAACAACCGAAAACATTTTGGGTTATCCCTGGCAGCAGGCATATCGCCGCCCTGCAACGCCTTGAAGTCCGTAACAAGCTGGTAACATACCTGGACCTTTTACTGGGTTCTTTGCCGGAAAAACGATAATGAAAATAGTTTTCAGCGCCTTATTGCCAGCGATTTTTTTATGCCTGATTCTCAACCCGGCCGTGGCGGCGTTGACGCAAGACCCGGACCTAAACTGGCGCACTCTGTACACCGAACATTTCGCCATTCATTTTCACGATAACGAAGAACCCCTTGCGCACCGGGTCGGGAACATCGCAGAGCGTGTGCACATCACGCTGACACGCACATTCAACTGGACGCCACGGGCGCGCACCCAGATCGTGCTCAGTGACCGTTTCGATATGTCCAACGGCTCCACCACGCCCTTTCCGCGCAACGAAATTAACCTCATCGTCATGCCGCCGGACGATTTCAGCGTCCTCAACGATACGGGAAACTGGCTGGAATCCCTGATCACCCACGAGTACGCCCACGCTCTGCATCTAGACAAGGCCAGCGGTGCACCCAAACAGATGCGCAACATTTTTGGCCGTTTGTTCCTGCTATTCCCCAACGTGCTTGCGCCACCGTGGACCATCGAGGGCATCGCGACCTATCAGGAAACCGACAAGGCCCGTGGTATTGGTCGCGGGCAGAGCACGTTGTTTCGCGCTTTGATGCGGCTCGAAGTTGTGCATGGTTTGAAGCCGGTTACCCAGGTTAACCAACCGATGGAGAGCTGGCCGGCTAATGCTTCACGATATTTGTACGGTGTGTATTTTTATAATTTTATCGCCGAGCGTTATGGCGAGGACAAAATTCAGGCGCTGATCAATCAATACAGCAATAATTTGATGCCCTTTCGCATAACCACCAATAGCCAACATGTGGTGGGCAAAAAATTGGAACCATTGTGGGATGAATTCGAAGAGTCTCTGCGCCAGCAGTTCGCCCCAGAAATTGACGCCATCCGTGAACGCGGCGAATCCCCTAGCACCAAAATGACAATTTCTGGTTATTTTACCGGCCCCTCGGTGGTTTCAGCCGAGGGTGACGTATATTTTCTGGAAAACGATATGGCCAGCGAGCCTTCGCTGATGGTGTTAAAAAAAGGCGAAAGTGTCGCCCGTACCGTCGCCGAATCCCGAGGGCGGTATCTTGACTATCATCCGCAGGCCGGTATTTTGCTCACCGAAGGTGAGCGGGTTAAAAACACCAACGTGTTTTCCGATATCTACCGCGTCAACCCCGCCACCGGCGAAAAACGTCGGCTGACCTGGGGCGGTCGTTATCGTTACGCCACCTGGAGCCCTGACGGCCAGCACATTATTGCCGTGCATTACGCGCTGGGCAGGCACGCTCTGCACCTGCTCGACGGGCAGGGCAACATGCTGGAAACCCTGTGGCAGGGCACGGACGATACCGTGCCGGGGCCGCCGGACTGGTCACCCGATGGCAGCCGTCTGGTGCTTTCGGTGAAAAAGCCGGGTGAGGACTGGAACCTAGCGTTGTTTGATATAACACAACGGCAATGGCGGTTTCTGACCCGGGATGCTCACATCGAAATGACCCCGCGATTCAGCGCCGACGGTCACAGTATTTTGTTCAGTGCCGATTACGACGGGGTCTACAATCTGCAACGACTGGACCTGCGCAGCCAGCGCATCAGTACCCTCACCCGGGTGCTCGGCGGCGCGTTTTCCCCTTATCCCAGCGCCGATGGGCTGGGTGTGTATTACACGGGGCTCGGCGTCGATGGTTACGATGTGTACTATCTCGCCGCCTCCTCGGAATTGGACGCGGTGGGCCCAGATATCATGGCAGACGCTGGGCCAGCGGAGGCACCCCGTCAACCGCTGGCCCAGATGGATGGCCATGCTGAAAACCACACAACGCAATACGATGCCCTGTCCCGCATCGCGCCAACCTCCTGGTTTCCCTACTGGCGTGCCGACGAGGGTTACAATGAATTTGGAATCACCACCTGGGGCCGTGACCCGCTGGCCCGGCACCAGTACAGCCTGCTGGCTGGCTACGACCTGGACGGGCGATGGGGTGTCGGTCAGCTCAATTACATTTATGACCGCTGGAACCCGACGCTGAAGTTTTTTTTCCAGCGCCAAGTGCTTGCCCACCGTGACGCCAACAACAATATTGAACGTTATCGCAATTCCGACACGGTCTCCGCCGAGGCCCTATGGCCGTTTCTGAAGGTTAGACGACAATGGCTGTTGCACCTGGGCTTGGTCAGCGAAACTGAATCCGACAAAGATATTCGCTCCGGCCTGGGACCGACCCGCAACCTCAGGGACAGGTTGGCCGGTGTCGCGCTGAGCTTCAATTCCGCCCGCCACTACGCTCGCGCCATCAGCCCCAGTAACGGCCGCCAGCTGCGCCTAATCGCCGAAGACAATGACTTGCTGAACAGCCAATTCAGCGGTCAGGTGTACATTGTGGACTGGCGCGAGTTCATCAAACTGCCCGGCCTGCATGTGCTTGCCGCCCGTGTGATCGGCGGCTGGGGCACGGATGCACCTCGTCGATTCAGTCTGGGTGGCGCGCTGGACAACAGCATCTCCGCACTTCCTGCCACTGCCGCACCGGCTGCCGCGCAGCGCACTTTTGGGCACCGCAGTTACCCTCTGCGAGGTTACGCTAGTGGGCGCGCCGATTTGCGCGGACGGCGCATGGCGCTGTTGGAGGTCGAGTGGCGTTTTCCTATCGCCCTGATTGAGCGCGGCCTCATGTCGCCCCCCGTCGGCATAAACCGAATCCACGGTGCAGTGTTTTATAACTGGGGAGAGGCTTGGGACACGAGGGGCAACATACCGGCGTTACGCCGTGGGGCTGGCGCGGAAGTCACCACTGAGCTGGTGCTGGGTTACTGGTTGCCGTTAGATCTGCGCGTGGGATACGCCAGAGGTTTTGATGTGGGGGGAACGGAGCAGGTCTATCTTGAAGTGGGCGCGTCTTTTTAGCGTCAGCAATGAGGGAAAAACCTAATGAATAGTCACCTTGAAAGGGCTGGCCTGATGACTCAAGCCTTCAAAGACTAGAGCCAAATTAGCCACTTTTTTTTGGCTCTAGTCTTTACCATAGTAATATCTAGTTATAGGTCGCTAGTGATTGGTATAACGGTATACCGCCAGCATCACCTGATAATTCTTCACTCATATCCATGACAGCAAAAAACTCATGGCATGCTGGCGATTCCTTCTCTTTCTCGATAATTATTTCTGCATCTTCTTTGCTGCGAAATTGAATTATATCCAGGTATTCACCTTCACCAGTCCGAATCAACTCACGCCGAACCAGTCCGGGTTGAAGGCCTGCAAATTCAGCCTGAAATTTATTAGATGCCTTTATAAGATCATCTTCAGTGACTCCCTTGCCCAATTTGATCGGAGCAAGCACGGTAATTTGTTTGGTCATTCATCCATTCCTATCAGTATATTTAGGGACGGAAATTAAATAACTCATACAATTGACATCCCTGCTTCAGCCCGTCTTCGCCCGTTCTTCAATCGTAAAAATAAGAGCGACTATTCCTGCACTTTTACTCAATCAGAACGAACGAATACGGACTAAATCAGAGCGCACTTGTATAAGTTATTAAATTTCCGTCCCTTAGAAGGTTTTCACTATACATAAGGGCTACTGACAGCATGGTGTCAGTAGAGGATAATTTTTCGTGAGCCCTGCGAACGGTTAACGCCCGGCGCGCACTAGCCCACCCAGCCCGGCGTCTTCCAGTGCGGCATTTAGAAAATTGCGCACCGAGTGGGCGTATTCAAAAGTCAGTGCCTCCTTCAGCAACAGCCGGGCACGACGGCGAGTGAAGGTGCGAATCACCCATTTGACGCGCGGCAGGTTGGCGGCGCTCATGCTGAGATTATCGATACCCATGCCCAGCAGCAGGATGGCAGCGGCGGGGTCGCCCGCCATTTCACCGCACACGCTTACCGGGGTTTTTTCCGCCTTTGCGCCATCCACAATCTGTTGCAGGGCACGCAACACGGCGGGATGCAGGGAGTCGTACAAATTGGCCACGCGGGCGTTGTTGCGGTCCACCGCCAGCAGGTATTGGGTCAGGTCGTTGGTGCCGATGGATAAAAAATTAACCCGTCGCGCCAGCTCACGCACCTGATAAACCGCGGATGGCACTTCGATCATCACCCCCACCCTCGGCATGCTGATACTCATGCCGCTGTCGATGAGTTCGTGGTGGGCACGGCGCAGCAGGCGCAGGGCGTCGTCCACTTCCGACACGCTGCTCACCATCGGCAATAACAAGTTCATGTTGCCCAGCCCGGCGCTGGCGCGCAGTAGGGCGCGCAGTTGCACTAAAAATATCTCCGGGTGGTCGAGGCTGATGCGGATGCCGCGCCAACCCAGGAAGGGGTTGTCTTCTTCGATGGGAAAATAGGGCAGGGCCTTGTCACCGCCCACGTCCAAGGTGCGCAAAGTGACCGGTGCGGGGGCGAAGGATTTCAGCACTTGTCGATAAATCTGGCACTGTTCATCCTCGCCGGGGAAACGGTCGCGGATCATGAACGGAAATTCGGTGCGATACAGGCCGATGCCTTCCGCGCCGCTACGCCGCGATGGGGAAATGTCCGCCAACAGACCGCTGTTCACGTACAGGGGGATACCCACGTTGTCCGGGGTGATGGCGGGCAACTCGCGCAGCTCGTGCAGTTCCCGCGAAAGTTCGGTCTCCTCCTGCAACAGGTGTTTGAATTCTTCGCGCACCTGCCGGGGCGGGTTGATGTAAACGCGGCCGGTGTAACCATCAACGATGACGGGACGTCCGTCCACCCGGCCCACTGGCAGGTCTTCCACCCCCATTACTGCCGATACGCCCATGGCCCGCGCCAAAATGGCCACGTGAGAGGTCTGCGAACCGCGCACCGACACCACTCCCACCAGGCGTTTGATGGGCACTTCCGCCAGCATGGATGCGGTGATTTCGTCACCTACCAGCACGGTGCGCAACGGGTATTTTTTCGGTGCTACGGGTTCATTGGAACGCAGCTTGGCGAGAATACGCCGCCCGAGATCGCGCACGTCTTCACCGCGCTCGCGCAGGTAGGCATCTTCCATGGCGTCGAAGGCACGCACGTGCTCGCCAATGGCTTCGCGCAAAGCGCCCGATGCCCAGTTGCCCTGTTTGATATGCCGGATGACATCCGCAGGAATACCGTTGGGTTCCAGCATCAACAGGTAGGCGTCAAACAGAGCCCGGTCTTCCGCTGGCAGCACGGCTTTCATGCGTTCTAGCATGGCCTGGATGTCTTTTTTTACCCCCGTCACGGCCTTTTTGAATACCGCGATATCGGCCTTGGTGTCCTCAGACTTACGATCGGGAATCAGCTTCAGATCGGCGAGGGCAAAACTCACCACCACCGTGCCGATAGCCACCCCCGGCGACCCTGGCTGGCCCTGCAACGGTGTAATGCTGCGGGCACGGCCTTTCGCACCCTTGCTCAGGCCGTTGATGCCGCCGCTGACTTCGGCATGGGCGATGGCGCCCGCGAGCTGCGCGGCAATGGTCACCAAAAAAGTGACGCTGTCCTCGTCAAAGCGTTTTTTTGCGGTGCGCTGCACCACCAGCACGCCCATCAGTTGGCGATGATGAATAATCGGCACCCCTAGAAAGGAGCGATAACGTTCTTCGCCGGATTCGGGGAAATACTGATACTGCGGATGAGTCGGCGCGTCGGCGAGATTCAACGGTTCCTCGCGTGCGCCCACTAGGCCAATCAAGCCCAGTTTGTCCTTGAGTCTGATCGCACCTGCTGATTCAGCATTGAGGCCATCGGTGGCCATGAGCACATTTTCACGGCGGTCACGGTCGGCTAGATACACCGTGCACACATCCACGCTCATGGCTTTTTTGACGCGGGTAACGATAACATCCAGAGCCTGGTCCAGATCCCGGGCGCCGGTCACTTCCTGCACGATGCTACGCAGCGTATTCAGCACGAAGGGTTCCCCGAGGGAGGGTGGCAAATACGGCGGACAGCGGGCTGTTGAAGAAGACGGGGAAGGCGTGGCCTTCTACCGGTGTCGCCGTCACTTTTACGCAAAATGTGGCCTGCTCCCCGAGGGCTGCCGTAGCAGGGGCTCCAGTTGTTCCAGGGCCTGCTGGTAAACATCACGCTTAAAATGCACGACTTCTGTCAGCGGATGCCAGTAGTCTACCCAGCGCCAGCCGTCGAATTCGGGTTTTTGGGTGAGGTCCAGACACACATCGTCGTCCGTGCCCCGCAGACGCAGCAGGTACCACACTTGTTTTTGACCGATGCACATAGGGAGGGAGCTATACCGCAAAAAACGCTTCGGCAAATCGTAGCGCAGCCAGTCACGGGTATAGCCGAGAATCTCCACATGTCGGGATTCCAGGCCCACTTCTTCGTTCAACTCCCGGTACAGGGCCTGTTCCGTCGATTCGCCAATTTTGATTCCGCCCTGGGGGAACTGCCAGGCATCCTGCCCAATGCGCCGTGCCCACAGTAAACGCCCCTGCGCATTGCACAGGATAATGCCCACGTTTGGCCTATACCCGTCAGAATCAATCATTGTTCAATCAATAAGTTATAAAAAATTGATACCAATTGTTCCACAACCGACGTAGCCCGCGCAAGGCCGCACCATCTTGCGTTTCCCGCATGCGCGTCCTTTCGTTATCATTGCTCCTCTATTCTCTATATTCCACAAAAGGATAAGCCCTTGAGCCTGGCCATTTTTGATCTGGACAATACCCTGCTGGGGGACGACAGCGACTACCTGTGGGGCCAGTTTTTGGTGCAGCAAAAACTGGTGGATGGCGAGCACTATCAGCGCGAAAATCAACGCTTTCTCGATGACTACAACGCTGGAACGTTGGATATTTTCGAATTTCTGGCCTTCAGCCTGGCGCCTTTGGCGCGCCTGGATCGAACCCTGCTGGAGCAATTACACGCCCGTTTCATGCAGGAAAAAATCCGCCCGGTGATGCAACCCGCCGCCCGCGCCCTGCTGGACAGTCATCGTCAGCGCGGCGATACGCTAATGATCATCACCGCCACCAACGCCTTCATTACCGCCCCCATCGCCCGCGCTCTAGGGGTGGATGAGCTGCTCGCCACCGAGCCGGAACAGGTGAATGGCCAGTACACCGGCAAGGTCGCAGGCATCCCTTGTTTTCGCGAGGGCAAGGTACTCCGTCTTAACCAGTGGCTGGCAGAGCAGGACCAAAATCTCGACAATAGCTGGTTTTACAGCGATTCCCACAACGACCTGCCACTGCTGGCAATGGTGACCCAGCCGGTAGCGGTGGACCCGGACCCGCAGCTGGCGCGCCACGCCGAATCCCATGGTTGGCCCATCATCAGCCTGCGAGACCAGGACAAGGGTGCTACCCGCTCAACGTAAATACAAAATGATGTCTCGGTTCATCCTCCCCTTAATTTTCCTGCTGGCGCCGTTGAGCCTGCTGCTGGCGCTGCTGATCGGCAGCGTATCGCTGGACAACAGTGCTGTGTGGGATGCCCTGTGGGGTGACAAAACTGGCCTGGCCGCCGTCGTGGTGCTCGATTTACGCCTGCCGCGCGCCCTCGCAGCGTTCGCCACCGGCGGCCTGCTGGCCCTCGCCGGCACTCTGATGCAGGTATTGCTGCGCAACCCGCTAGCCGACCCGTACATCCTCGGTGTGTCCGGCGGTGCGGCGGTGGGCGCACTACTGAGTATGCTGCTAGGGCTGGGCAGCGGCTGGCTGATGGGCAACGCCTTTGCCGGTGCCCTGTTGTCGGTGTTGTTAGTGTTCGGGCTGGCCCACGGACGCGGCGTCTGGACCGCCACTCGGCTGCTGCTCACCGGAGTGGTCGTCGCTGCGGGCTGGGGCGCGGTGATCAGCTTCGTGCTTGCCATCAGCCCAGAGCGGAATCTGCACAGTATGTTGTTTTGGTTGATGGGCGACCTCGGCCACGCACCGCCCCCGCTGACTGGCCTGCTGGTGTTAGTGCTCGGCCTGCTGGCCTGCCTGCCGCTGGCCCGTGATCTTAACGTGCTCACCCGTGGCGAGCTGGCCGCTAGCGCTTTGGGCGTCCCTGTGCCCCGACTGCGTTTGATGTTGTACGTCATCGCCAGCCTGCTTACCGCTACCGCCGTCACCATCGCTGGTAGCGTGGGTTTCGTGGGCCTGGTGATTCCTCACCTGCTGAGGCTGCTGGGGATTACCGACCACCGGCGATTGCTGCCCGCCGCCGTGTTCAGCGGCGGCAGCCTGCTGGTGCTGGCCGACACCGTCGCCCGCAGCGCGCTCGCGCCACAGCAACTGCCAGTGGGCGTTATCACCGCGTTTCTCGGGGTGCCGCTATTCCTGTACCTGCTGCACCGCCGGGGGGCGCGGGTGTGAACGACACCCTGCTCAGCGCTCGGCAACTGCGGGTGGAGATTGGTGATATTCGCGTGTGTGATAACCTGAATTTGGACCTGCGCGCCGGCCAAAACTGGGGATTGCTGGGCGTCAACGGCGTGGGCAAAACCACTCTGCTGCACACTCTCGCCGGTCTGCGCTTACCGGCGAGCGGACAGGTGATGCTGATCGACCGTCCTATCGTCAACCTTTCCCGCCGCGACGTGGCGCGCCAACTGGGGGTGTTGTTTCAGGGCGAAGCCGATGATTTTCCCGGCACCGTGCTAGAAACTGCGCTGATGGGGCGCCACCCCTTCCTTGGGCGCTGGCAATGGGAGGGCGAAAAAGACCGGGCCCTGGCCCGTGCCGCCTTGCGCGATGTCGGCCTCGACGGACTGGAGCAACGCCAGGTCAGTACCCTGTCCGGCGGTGAGGCCCGACGACTGGCCCTGGCTGCCTTGCTCACTCAAAACCCCCGGCTGCTGTTGTTGGACGAGCCCACCAATCACCTCGATCCCCACCACCAAATCCATCTGCTGGGCCTGCTTGGCCAGCGCGTCACTCACGCCGACTGCGGCTTGCTGATGATCCTGCACGACATCAACCTCGCCAGTCGTTTCTGTGACCACCTGGTCCTGTTATTCGGCGATGGGGAGAATCTGTGCGGGCCGGTATCCGAGGTGCTGAACACGGAAAACCTGACGCGGCTTTACGGGCATCCGGTGATTGCGGTGGAGGGGGCGGGGCGGGTGGTTTATTTGCCAGAATAGGTTGGTGAGTCGGGTGTTTTGAGTGCTTTCATAATGACTTCAGGGGGATTCCCGCCTGTTGTTGAAAGATCACGACAAACAGACCTGATCGCTGGTTTTCAGCAAATAAACATCCCTTCCCCAAAAAAATGGGTGGCATTGAGTTCGCCCCTATTAAGGACATTATTCCAACAAAATCAAATAGTGAAATATTGGGTGGCACTATGTCCAAAAGGTGAATAGGGTCACTTGGATATTTAATTTCCGTCCCTGATATGTATTTACTCGTCAACAGGCAATATATGGGGATTTACAAGTTGTTGGCGAGTTAATACATAAAGTCTAAGGGCGTAGTTTTCTTCAATTCAGGAATGTTAATAAAACTCAGCTGTGGCTCAGCATTGCCTCTTAACCAAGAAATTTTGCTCTCTGTAGGGTGGGCATTGCCCACCAATGGCGTTTTATCCCTGTCTCCAGTGGGCAATGCTCACCCTGAGCCAAAAAGCTGTATTTTGTTTAAAGATACATTTTTATTGGCAATAAATTACAGCTGTATATAAAACAAATGTTCAGGCGTTAGTGAGTTATTTTATGGCATAAAATGAAATTAATTTTCCCCTTATCACTGCGAGCATAGCGTGTTGGATGTTGCAAAAAGGTATTCATCCCCGTCTGCGGACTGTGTTAATGTCTATCATCAGGAAGGGTATTTTACCGATTGGGGAAGTCGATGCTTGCGAATCAAATTAGGGCCATTGCGGGTAGTCTGCGAGCGGCGAATGCGATGCTTACGTTCAATATGTTGGAGGTGGGCGCGCGGCCGGCCGACGATGAATTGGAAAACTTCTATTTATTGTTGGATCATTTTCCTGGCTCTCGCATCAACGGTTTTGAGGTGGACGATCAACTCTGCGACGAAATGAATCGGAAGGCCGCCGAGGGGGCACGCTATTTTCCCACTGCGCTGGGCCGAACCGAAGAGACTCGACCTTTCTACGAAACGCAAAACCCTCTCTGTTCCTCGCTCTATCGTCCCAACGAGGACCTCATTGCCCGCTACAACAACATGGAGATGGCGAGCCTCAAGTCCACCGGTAGTATTGATACGGTGAGCCTGGATCACTTCGTGCAAAGCAATGCTATCGGCGCCATCGATTTTATCAAAATCGATATCCAAGGGGCGGAGCTAGAGGTGTTTCAGGGCGGCGTACAGTCTCTTGAAGACGTGGTATTTATCGTCAGTGAAGTGGAATTCGTGCCGCAATACGAACGGCAGCCCTTATTCGGCGACGTGAGTGCCTTTCTGTCCGGGCGCGGATTCATGTTTCACAAGTTTCTGGGGTTTGGTGGGCGGGCTCTGAAGCCGGTGGTACTCAATAATAACCCATCTTTCCCTGTGCAACATATTTGGTCCGATGCGGTATTTTTGCAAGACATTTTGGCGCTGGAAACGCTGCCTGCCGATAAATTACTCAAGTTGGGGGTGCTGGCCTTCATCTATGGCAGTGTCGATGTCACCTCTGCCTGTTTCACGCTATACGACACTGGCCACGATACACATCTAGCCCCTGAATTGATGAATATGATGTCGGGTCGCTGAACCCTAAATCACTAAGCGTTATATTCCCCCTCTGCTTGCAGGTTTTTTAAAAAACATTGTGATGAAATCTTTGATTTCGGGTAATTTGTCTCGCGTCTTAAATAAAACTCAGCTTCTTGGCGTAGGGTGGACATTGCCCGCCACACATAACTGAAAATGTCCAGTATGCGCCGGTCTTTCACATAGTGTCGCGTACGCATACGGTCCATGCGGTGGCCCATATCTGCGGGCTGGCATGCCGGACTGCCGTTACGCAAGACGATGTTGGCCGGGAGGGATGACTTTGTCGAATGCGGCGATCGTCGTCTCGTGCCTGCGCTCCATCCTTTAGCAAGGGGCGAGAGCAGGGCACTGTACTAAGGGACGGAACACAATAATTCATACAATTGACATTCCTGCTTCAGCCCGTCTTCGCCTAAAGCGCCTACTTTTGGCGCCCGTTCTTCAATCGTAAAAGCTCGAAATAAGAGCGACTATTCCTGCACTTTTACTCAATCAAAACGAACAAATACGGACTAAATCAGAGCGTCACTTATATAAGTTATTGTGTTCCGTCCCTGATATGTAATGGCCTTTGTCACCTAAGCATTGCTCCGAAATTCCCTCTCATTCGACCCCTTTATTAGCCTGGACTCAAAATGCTGGCGCAAGTTGCGAGTTTGCTCGTGTTTTGCAGGCTTGCATTGACTATCGCCAGTAGTGATTCATCCCTGGCTCACGCTATTAATCCAGCCTATAAAGCTGGCCGGGTTAATTTGTTACAGTGTAAATTTGAAATATTTAATTTTTCTGGGTTCAATTCCCCAGCAGTTTGCTGCCGGGAATCCACCTGAATATTAGATATGAATCCTGCATTGGTTGCGAATCCAGGAATCATAAAAACCATACCGCTTATAATGAAATTACCGTTGAGCGTAAAAACCGCATCAGCCTGGTCAAAAATTGTAGTGAAAGCCCTGGAGTCATCGTTGTGCATGCCGGATAAAGAACGTAAATAATTGGCCGCTATTGGCCTCAATAGCCGATGCTCTTAATAGTTAAAAATATTCACGGGGCATTCCCATATGATCAGCACGGAAATATATTGGCAGATTTCGATTTTTTAATTGTAAAGTTGGCAAATATACGTATGAAACCATTAATAATGATTAAGAAATTATCGATACGGATAATCAACGTGTTTCTAATTTTTTTCTTTCTTGGAAATGTTCAGGCAGAACAAATTTATACGCCGAGCAATGTTTTTTCCGAGTTGGAATATGCCAATCGTACTATAGATAAGATATTGGACCTTAAAGGTGTTAATAACATCAAACTGCCAAAGTCAAAGGAAAAAGCAGTGAAACCAATGCATGTTTATGAATTACATGTATCAGTATTAGGCGAGCTTTATTATTATGCGATTAAAAACAACCGACGACCGCCACCACTGACAGTTTCGACGCCAATCAAATACACACCAACCGATGTTTATTATCTAACTCGATTGGTGGTAAGCAATATCGAAGAAATTTACCGTGACAGTGGTGGTGTTACGGATTTTTCTGTAAAAAAATACATAGACAAAACACCTGTTGACGTATACCAAAAACTGTTTGAACTCTATTACAAGCTAAATCGATTAAACGGCAAGAAAATAGTAAGCCCTTCAGAAGTATATGCACATATCTACCGTGCAAAGGAAGATTTACAATACAGTCTGCTTACTTTATCTAAACGGTTAAATGATGTGGAGGAGGAAAAAAAACGACTTTTAATCACAGCAATTTATGGTATGCATCCTGATGGTACGGTTCTTCCGCCGCTAGAGAAGGGAAAAACTCCAGAGGATGTCATTGAAAAAGCCTTTGACGTGCGAGATAAATTAAATGAGCTAAGAAAACGAAGCGGTCTTCCAGAAATAAAACGACCAAAACTTGATGAATATAAAACAGTAAAACCTATTGATGTGTTTTTGCAAACACAATTCATTATTGCCGAACTCAATTTATTAAAAATTCCAATGAACATACACAGTACAACCAATAGTGCTAAGCCGACTGCTGGAAAAATACCATCAGATGTCTATCATGAAATGAAGCATATTGATTATATGCTAGACCGACTTATACATAGCTTGTAAATTTCAAAAGGATGAAAAATTTACCTGGATATCAATCATGTTAGATTTTATGTTTAACACTATTCAAAAAAAAATATTATCAAGCAATGGCATGTTGTTAATATTGTTGTTGTCAGTTCTTTTGTTTGCATTAATGCAGTTACACAATAACAAACAATTGCTTCTTGAAGAGAATAAAATTACTGAAATGTTGACAAATATTGTGAAAATTGAAGAAGATTTCACAAAACTTCGTCTATTTTCTGTCGAATTTATAGTTTTGCTTAAAAACTACAGTAAAGAACAGCGAAACAATAAATATAATGATTTAAAGTCCAAATTGGACCGTATTAAAATCCCAGAAATAAAATCTCTTGGGGATAATCTTGATCGCTACTATGAGCAAATACAAAAATCGACTTATGCTTTTATCAATGGTGACAAAATACAAGGAAGTTTATTGTTAAATCAGGCTGAATATATTTATTCAGAAATGCTGAAAATTTTACAAGAAAAATATCTTGAACATAAACAGGCAGCCAAAGCCATCGCTGGAAATGTCCACCAGTCGAATAATCGAGTTAGTCTTTCACTTTATTTTCTTCTGGCATCCATGTTGATTGTTGGTGCTGTTATGTCATTTTTCCTGGCTAATGTTATAAGCAAAGCACTTACAAATCTTCAAAATACGGTGGAGAAAATCGAACAAAGTGGTGATCTTACGCAGCAAGCTAAAATTATATCGAATGATGAAACAGGTAGTTTGGCCGTGGCCTTCAATCATTTGGTTGACAATATGGCCAATATTGTACGTGAGGTTATGATAAAAGCCGATCAGTTAGCTACTGCTGCAGAGAAACTAACCACAGTAACGAAACAAACCAGCAAAGGTGTTCAGCAACAGTCTGATGAAATCAGGTTGGTTGCGACAGCAATTAATGAAATGTCCGCTACTGTACACGAAGTGGCATCCAATGCAGCACAGGCTTCAAATTCTGCCGAAGAAGGTAACACCGAGGCTAATAATGGCAGCCAAGTTGTCGACCAAACCATCTCGGCTATTAGCGAACTGGCAGGTGATGTGCAAAGCGCGTCGAATGTTATCGAAAAACTCAAAGGCGACAGTGAAAATATTAGTACCGTTCTTGATGTCATTAAGACTATCGCGGAACAAACCAACCTCCTGGCGCTAAATGCTGCAATTGAGGCAGCACGTGCTGGTGAGCAGGGGCGTGGTTTTGCTGTGGTAGCGGATGAGGTGCGCACATTGGCCCAGCGCACCCAGGAATCCACTACAGAAATTGAGGCGCTGGTTGACACCTTACAGAATGGCGCTACAAAAGCTGTCGAAGTTATGGAACAAAGTCGTGAAAAGACGGAAGATACTGTTAATCAAGCAGGTCAGGCAGGTAAATCACTTAATGCAATCAATAAATCTGTTGCTAACATTTTTACGATGAATACCCAAATTGCCTGTGCCGCTGAAGAGCAATCTGCCACCACTGAAGAAATTAATAAAAATATAAACAATATTCAGTTGATTGCGGAACAAACTGCTTATGGTGCTGAAGAAACAGCGGCAGCCAGTAATGAGTTGAGTGGTCTTGGCGAACAGCTTCGAGGTTTAGTGAGGCAGTTTAAGGTATAGAACTTGGCTACACTCATAGAGACGGTAACTAATTTTTGTGTGACTTCCTGTATTAAATTTCATATGTAATCAATCAATCGGCCTTCAAGTTCAATCATAAAGCGGTTGAAAGTGATTTTTCTATTCCGTATCGACAGCAGCCATCTTTTTGAGGTTACTGAATCATCGAGTGCAGCAAAGCACTTGAAAGGGACAGTATTCCAGTATTTCTAACCGCGATTAGACATCGTCCGTTGTGGTGGCGGCCGTTGCCCCACTACAGCTTCGGTTTGTATTTCGTGCCCGTTACGCAGGATGGTGATGCGTAGGGTGTCACCGGGGGCGATGCGGGCTATTTGGTTCATGGTGGTTTTGCTGTCGGTGGTGGGGTTGTCGTTGATTTTGATGATGATGTCGCCGGGGCGTAGGCCGGCCCGGGCTGCGGGGCCACTGCGCTGAATGCCGGCGATGATGACGCCGGTGACGTCTCGCAAGCCGAAGGATTCAGCCAGTGCCGGGGTGATGTCCTGTGTTTCCACACCCAGCCAGCCACGGGTTACCCGTCCGGTTTCGATGAGTTGACTCATGATTTCGCGGGCGATGCTGGCCGGGATGGCGAAGCCGATGCCCTGTGAGCCGCCGGAGCGGGAGAAAATGGCGGTGTTAATGCCCACCAGATTGCCATGGGCGTCGATGAGTGCACCACCGGAGTTTCCGGGGTTGATGGCGGCGTCGGTCTGGATGAAATTTTCGTAGGTGTTGATCCCCACTCGATCACGGCCGGTGGCGCTGATGATGCCGAGTGTCACAGTTTGGCCCACACCGAAGGGGTTGCCGATAGCTAACGCGACGTCGCCCACACGCAATTTTTTTGTACCGCTGAAGGTGATGGTGGGTAGGGAGTCGAGGTCGATTTTGAGCACGGCCACATCGGTTTCGGGGTCGGTGCCTACCAGCTGCGCTGATGCGCTGCGACCGTCGCGCAGGGCGACTTCGATACCATCGGCACCGGCGATGACGTGATTATTGGTGATGACGTAACCCTTGTCACTGACGATAACGCCGGAGCCCAAGTTGCTCTCCAAGCGCTGGCGCGGGGCCGGGCGATCACCGAAAAAACGCCGGAACAGCGGATCGTTAAAAAAAGGATTCACCCGCTCGGTGATCACCTTGGTGGTGTAGACGTTGACCACCGCCGGTGCGGCAGCGTCCACCGCCTGAGCGTAAGAGACCGGCCCGGAACCTGATGCACCGCTTGCGGGTGCACTCTCGTGGACTTCCACGACAGGCCTTTGCTGCCCCAGCAAATCCGGGCGCAGCAGCAATATGACAAACGCGGCCGCCAGCCCTGCCACCGCCGCCTTAAACAGAAATATCACGGAATTATATTTTTTCATGGCGGGGGATTTTAACACGAGCTTGCGCAATAACTGCGCCGCTCGAGACATATTCAGGGCGGTATGAAATGATGACTTCCGCGCTTAAGGTGATATTTCTTCAATAATTTATAGCAGGCATTGGTCAGCCCCCTTCCAAAGAAATTTGATATATTCCGCAAACAGTCGGGCCCAACAAACGCAATATTTTTAGTCCTAGATCATTAAGTCTATCGACCATTATTTTTGTCGTATGATTAAGGGTCGATGTCATCATATTAATCTCTTCAGTAACTGCTCAGGAATTTAACTCCTTGTTTTTAAAGGAATCATTATTATAAAACTGAGAAAAATTGCCAAAGTTAGGAGGGCGCTGTTCCCTTGATGAAATTTAGGATAATAAAAACAATGGTTTACCATGTTTTTCCTACCTGAGTAGTTACAAAAAATGGTAACTATTCAGCTAGCAAGGCAGCCAAGATATTGAATAAAAAAGCGAATCTGATATAAGCTTCATGACCATGCAGACACCTCTCGACAAACGATCCCTCAACGCATTAGCTAAAGATGATTTGATCGCGTTGTTGCTGCAGCAAAGCGAGATACTGATGGCGCAAGGCGCTCATATTGCCGGTCTGGAAAAAGAGATTGAGGTGCTCAAAAACCAACTGGCCAAAAACAGTCGCAATAGCAGTAAACCACCTTCAAGTGACGGT
>JAADHZ010000069.1 GCA_013151575.1 Gammaproteobacteria bacterium | reverse complement strand
CTATTGAATAACGTATTGTCACCTGGCTTTGATTCATCATTTTTGTAAATTTCTTTGAGCACTAAATTAATAATTTCTGCAACTTGTGCTTTGTTGTTAATATTAAATGAGTCTCTTTCCTCATCAGATAGATCCATTTGAGGTTCTTTGGGATAATCACGAGTGGGAGTGTAAATGTAAGTGATCATTATTTTCTTTCCATTTGTTGACGGTCTAGCAGTTAATAATGTTCAAAAAAGTAGATGTTCGCACATCAAGGTTTTATGATTCGCGCATTGGTTTAATAAATGCCTTATCTTTTCTTTTACCATTTTTTCCAAAATAGTCAAGAGCGTCCATTTAGCGATTATTTTTTGACTGATCTCGCATTAATAATTGTCTAGCACTGATATAACTGAAACAAGTAACCCCCACCACTCACCCCCAACACTCACCACCGACACTCACCACCGACACTCACCACACTCACCACCGACACCACCCCAATCCCCATCTGCAAAACCACCGCCGGATACTGCACATCATGCCAAAATAACAAGGCCAACCCGCAGGCTAACAACACAAAAGCAATCACCGATTGAGCTGGGTATCGATGGGGTCAGACACGATTGGTCTGAGATTGCCGATGGAGATATGGATATATGGAGGACGCTACCCTTATTTTCCATTGTTAATGTGGCTCAGAACGACCTGACCCCGATCTTCTTATAGATTACCATTGCTTGGGCGGTCTTCGCGCTGTGTGAAATATCCTTAATATCTCAATTTGTTGTCGGTCTGGTCGTACACGATAGGGGACAACATATCGTGTGTTCGATATCAATAACTCCCGGGTATTTATGATTCTCCCGGGGCTTCCCAAGGCGGGATTGTTCTCTAATAGTCTTACCGTATTGATTATTTTGCTGACGATGTCGCTGGCAGCCTGAGGGTTTTCTTTTGCGATATATTCTGCTTCTTGGTCTAGATTCTGTAGTGCTTGTTTTAGCCACTTAATCTCCATTTATCCCCCATTTGGCGGAAATTTCCTGTACCTCGCCATCGGTCGCAAATTCACTGGCGTCGGCTTCTTTAATGGCCTCTTTGATTTCCTGGATTTGCCACTCGTTTAACTCAATAAATTCCCTCACCGCTTGCGAAGCAAGGTATGACTTGCTGCGTTGTGTGGCTTTGGCTATTTTTTCAAGCCGTGTTTTTAGTTGCTGATCGAGACGTATGCTCATGGTTACAGATTGTGACATGTTGGCACCCCGTGTGTTGCAATGTATACATTGTAGCAGAGGTTTCAGAAAAGCATCAAAAGTGCTGAGAAAGGCAGGGGCATGGTCAAGTCTTTACTTATAGTATTTAATCGTTCACTAACCACTTTGTCTTTTACTGACATTGATATTAATGATTCCAGCTCAATTACCGCCGCCACACCCTAAGCAAATATCCCCCAACACTCAACACCGAAATCACTCCAATCCCTGTCGGCAAAACAACCGCCGGATACTGCACATCATGCCAAAATAACAAGGCCAACCCGCAGGCTAACAACACAAAAGCAATTCCCGATTGAGCCGTGCGTCCCATCGGTACCACCCACTGACGGCTCAATGCCACGCCAATCACTGCTGCAATCCATCCTCCAAATGCCCCGGCCAAAATATCCAAGGGCCAATGGGCGCCCACCACCGCACGAGAAATGCCTGCCAGCGTGGCGAGTAATAACACGCTAACGGCCAGTGCCGGATGCACACCCCGCAAACAGATAATGCCCGCAAGGGTGAAGGCGGTGGCGGTGTGCCCCGAGGGAAAGGAGTTGCTGCGTAATTCGACGCCAATGACATTGATCATGTCGGCGCCCAGTGCGGCCAATGGTCGTGGGTTGTCGATGAGGGGCTTGAGGATATGCACCCAGGCCGTGGCGAATACCGCGGCGAGTAACAGCGCCCATACAATGTCGGGGCGTTTGCGTGCGAATAGGCCGAGCAGGCTGAAGGCAACGAGGGTGTCGCCGAGGAGGGTGGCGTTGGCCCAGAACATCGCGCCAAGTTCGCTGTGGCCCCATTGGTTTAACTCTAAAAAGAGACTTTGGTTGGCGTTAAATGCCACGATGACTGCTGCGGCAAGCAGAGTGATCGCAGGGATTAGCCAGGCCCACGGCGAGGAAAGGGGACGTGGTGCGTGAGTGGTCACTGCGCGCCCACGCGAGTGAGGCGGGCGGAGCTGTCAATCGTCATCAGGGGCGAACAACACGGGTGCGTCTAACGCCTGCTCATCCAGCCACACCTGATTGCCTTGCAGGCGCAGCCGACCTTCGGCGAACCAGCGGATGGCCTGCGGATACATTTGATGCTCGGACCCCAGCACGCGGGCGGCGAGGGTCTCCGGGTTATCATCCTTTTCGATGGGCACGGCGGCCTGAAGAATCACTGGTCCGCCGTCCAGCTCGGCGGTGACGAAGTGCACGCTGGCGCCGTGGTTTTTTATTTCGCCCGCCTTGAATGCGGCCAGTGCGCGGGCGTGGGTGTTGAGCCCTTTGAACGCGGGCAGCAGCGAGGGATGGATGTTGAGCATGCGCCCGAGGTGGTGGTTGACGAAATCGGCAGTAAGCAGGCGCATGAAACCGGCCAGCACCACCAGTCGGGGTTCGAACTGCTCGACGCTGTGTTTCAGTGCCTCATCGAAGGCTGTGCGATTGTCGAACTGCGTGTGGTCGACGACCTCGGTACGCAGCCCGGCACAGCTGGCGCGTTGCAGTCCTTTGGCTCCGGGCCGGTTGCTGATGACGGCGCGAATCTCCACCGGCAGTTCGTTTTCTTCGACCGCGTCGATGATGGCTTGCAGGTTGCTGCCGCTGCCGGAAATGAGGATGACGATGGGAAGTTTGGGTATGGGCATGTGTGGCTTGTTTCGTCGGGCGGGCACTGCCCACCGGTTTTAGGCTTTTATGGTTTCGCTTTGGTGGGCAGTGCCCACCCTACTGGCTGTTAGTTAACGATCACTGCCTCGCCATCACCCGCTGCTATTTCAATCGTGCCGATCACAAACGCGCTTTCATCTTGTTCGCCGAGCAGGCTCAAAGTCTGTTCCACGTCGGCTTCAGCCACACACAACACCATGCCCACGCCGCAGTTGAAGGTGCGATACATTTCGTCGTCGGCGACGTTGCCGTTTTCCTGCAACCAGTCAAACACCGGCGGCCGCTGCCAGCTGCTGCTGTCGATGATGGCTTGCGTGCCTTCGGGCATCACGCGGGGCAGGTTTTCCAGTAGACCGCCGCCGGTGATGTGGGCCAGCGCATGCACGTCGATTTTTGCTAATAACGCCAACAGTGCTTTGACGTAGATGCGGGTTGGGGTCAGCAGAGTTTCGCCTAATGTTTTACCAGAATGAGAGCCGTGGAAGTCCTCAGACAAATTTGCGCCGCTCACGTCGATGATTTTGCGGATCAGCGAATAACCGTTGGAGTGTGGGCCGCTGGCAGCGAGGCCGATGAGTACGTCTCCGGCAGCCACCTTGCTGCCGTCGATGATTTTGGTCTTTTCCACTACGCCGACACAGAAACCGGCCAGATCGTAGTCGTCACCCTTGTACATGCCGGGCATCTCGGCGGTCTCGCCGCCGACCAATGCGCATCCGGCCTGAAGGCAACCGTCGCCGATGCCTTTGATCACCGCTTCGGCCATGTCTAACGACAATTTGCCGGTGGCGTAATAATCGAGAAAATACAGTGGCTCGGCACCCGCGACGATGAGGTCGTTGACGCACATGGCCACCAGGTCGATGCCGATGGTGTCGTGTCGGCCGATTTCCATCGCCAGCCGTAGCTTGGTGCCGACGCCGTCGGTGCCGGAGACCAGCACGGGTTTGTCGTAGCGGTCGGTGGGGATCTCGAACAGCGCGCCGAAGCCGCCGATGCTGTCCAGCACGCCGGGGCGGCGGGTGGCGCGGGCGATGGGTTTGATGCGTTCGATGAGCTGGTTGCCCACGTCGATGTCGACGCCAGCGTCGCGGTAGCTGAGGGAAGGGGGCGAACGGTGGTCGGAAGTGCTCACGAAAATTACCTGACGGTGACTGAAAACAGTGGTTGAAAATGAATGCGAACCTGGGGTGGCGTATGTTATCGGCTCGCTCCTTTCTCTGCAATCAAACGGCAGCCGATTAGGGGGCATGATCGCATGGGAATGTTGACTTGCCGGAGTGGGTCGCATAGCGTGCGCTTTATGTGCAAAGTGATGATTTCTGGACGGTTGTGGACGGCCCTGTGGCTATTTTTGTGGCTGCCTTCCGGGGGGATGGCGGCCGAGGTCAGCGGTCTGTATGAAGCTGAGGTTACCGTGTTCAGCCAAAAGCGCAGTGAGCGGGCCACGGCCATGGTGTCGGCGCTGGCGGAGGTGCTGGCCAAGGTGAGCGGGCGTCGCGATGCGGCTATGTTGCGGGGGGTGGCTCGGGACAGCAAACGCCCTGCTCATTTGTTGCAGCAGTACCGTTACCGCGCCGTGCCGACGGATTCGGCGGACGCTGAGGATGGCGCGCAAATGTTGTTGTTTCGTTTTGACAAGGCCGCCGTGGACAAGGTACTGCGCGACAACGGTTTGCCGGTGTGGGGCGCGACCCGGCCCTCTAGCCTCGTGTGGCTGGCGGTGGAGGATGAGGGGCGGCGTTACCTGGTGGGCGAGGATTCACCGGAACCCGTTCAAGCCCTATTGATGGCGGAGGCCAAACGCCGAGGGCTGGCGGTGCGCCTGCCGTTGATGGACTTGCAGGACCAACAGGCCCTGCGTTTTGGCGATATTTGGGGCGGTTTTTCCGACGTGATTTTGCGGGCCTCCCGCCGATATCGCACCGAAGCGGTGCTGGTGGGGCGTCTGTATCGCCCCGCCGACGGTGATTGGCAGGCCCAATGGACCCTGCTGGAAGGGCAGGATATGCACTCCTGGGCGGGTAACGGCGTATTGTCCGCCGAAGTTATCGACATAGGCGTGGCCGGTGCGATAGAAACCTTGGCGTCACGTTATGCGCCGACGAGCGGGCAAGGGCGGACTGGCCAGCTGTCGCTCACCGTGGCGGAGGTGCGCACCCTGTCGGATTACGCGCGGGTGTCGCGGTATCTGGCATCCCTGCAACAGGTTACTGGCCTACAGGCATCACGGGTGGCTGCCGATCGTGTCACTTTCGAGCTGGATGTGGAAAGCGGGCCGGAGGCCATCGCCCAGATTATTGCGCTGGGCGATGTGCTGGTACCGCTGACGCCCGATGCCTATGATTCTGGGGACCGGCAGGTGAACATGTTCGATAGTGGTTTTGACGACAACGCGCAGCGGACTTCGCCCGATGCGCTGTCGATGGCGCCGGTATTCGGCCCCGTTCGCCACCCGGCACAAAATGAGGGACAGATGTACCGGCTGTTACCCTGAGCCCGACTGACCATGCAGATCAAGCAAATCCCCAATCTTATTAGTGTGGCCCGCATACTGTTGGTAGCGCCGGTGGTGTGGGCGCTGCTGAATGCACACTACGGCCTTGCGCTGGTTTTGTTTGCCGTGGCCGGTGTCTCGGACGCCGTGGACGGGTTTCTTGCCAAACAGTATTCCTGGCAAAGTCGGCTGGGTTCGATATTGGACCCATTGGCCGACAAGCTGTTGTTGGTGAGTACCTACCTAGCCCTGGCCTGGGTGGGGCTGATTCCGGCGTGGCTGGTGGCGATGGTGCTGCTGCGCGATTTATTGATTGTCACCGGCGTGGTGGTGCTCCATTTTTGGCTGGGCCGCGTTGAAATGAGTCCAACGTTGGCGAGCAAATTAAATACCGTGTTCCAGATCGTGCTGGTGTTGGCGGTGATGCTGTATCACGGCGCTTACGCGTTTAGCCCCTGGATTCTTGAAGCGCTGATCTATAGTGTGCTCGCCACCACCCTGGTCAGCGGCCTGCACTACGTGTGGGTGTGGGGAGGACGCGTGGTGGATGCCGTCAATCAACCTCGGAAACCAAAACATGCCGATAAAACACTGCCCACAAAATGAGTATGAGCCAACCTGTGCCCCCTAAACATCCTGAACAGCAATCGCTCGCTATGACCGACTCCCAGCGCTGGTTTCTGTTGACCGTTACGGTGGTGGTTGCCGGGTTAATGTACCTGCTGGCACCGGTGCTCACCCCCTTCCTCGTGGCCGCGCTGCTGGCCTATCTGGGAGACCCTCTGGTGGACCGCATGGAAACTCGGGGCCTGCCGCGCACCGCTGCCGTGGTGGTGGTGTTCGTGTTGCTGCTGTCGGTCATTGTGGCGCTGCTGCTGTTGCTGGTTCCGGCCCTGCAACAGCAGGTCAGCACCCTGGCCCGCAACCTGCCTACGTATCTGGAATGGGTACAGCTTCACGCAGCACCGTGGCTGAGCAACACTCTGGGGTTGGAGGCACCGCTGCTGGACTGGGCCAGCCTCAAAACCACCGTGCAACACTACTGGACCGAGATGGGCGGGCTAGCCAGTGGGCTGATGAGCTGGGTGTCGCAATCCAGCCTGGCGCTGGTGGCCGCGCTGGCAAACTTGGTGCTGGTGCCGGTGGTGGCTTTTTACCTGCTGCGTGACTGGGACCAGCTGATAACAAAAATCGCCGCCTTGTTACCCCGGCGCTGGACCGGTACCGCCACCCGGTTGGCGCAGGAATCTGACACCGTGTTGGGGGCTTTTTTGCGTGGCCAGTTGCTGGTGATGCTGGTGCTAGCGATCGTGTATTCGCTGGGCCTGTGGTGGGTGGGGCTGGAGCTGGCGTTGATCATCGGCGTGGTGGCGGGCCTAGTGAGCTTCGTGCCCTACCTGGGTTTCATTATCGGCATCCTGCTGGCGGGTATTGCCGCCGCCATGCAATTTCACGATGCGTACTATTTGCTGTTGGTGGCGGCGGTGTTCGGTGTGGGGCAGGCCCTGGAAGGCATGTTGCTTACCCCTCTGTTAGTGGGCGACAAAATCGGCCTGCATCCGGTGGCTGTCATATTTGCCGTCATGGCTGGCGGACAATTGTTCGGCTTCGTGGGCGTGTTGCTGGCCCTGCCGGTGGCGGCGGTCATCATGGTATTGCTGCGGCACTTGCATCGGCAATACCAGCAAAGCGAACTCTACGCAGACCCGTAAATTTCCTCGGTTTTCCCTACCAAAAGCAGAGCGGCTTGGTAGGGGGTAACACTTAACCTTAGCTGAGTTTTATTAATAAACCGGTCGTTTTATACACAGGGTTAAGCGGCCAGTAATTTGACTATTCTTGCAATTTCATCACTCGCTTCTTCCAACGTGGCAATGCTACCTTCGGGGGTGATGCCCAGTTTTTTGAAGGCGGGAACATTTGCCCAATCGGCTCGGATATGCCTGTGTTGTTTGCCTGCATAGCTGAGCAGGTTGGCGACGGAGACCACGTCGGTGATGTCCAGGTCCACTGAATCCCGTTGCAGATTTTCGTGTTCTTCCACGGCGCTGATGAGTTCCGGGGCGAAGCGCCAGGTTTGCACGATGACTTTGCCGAGTGTGGTGTGTAGCTTTTCGGCCAATTCGTCCATCAGGGCATTGTTGTTGGCGAGGTCACTCATGCCTTCGGCTTTGGCAATGAGCGGCAGTTTGCCGATATCGTGCAGCAGACCGGCCAGCATCGCGTCATCGGGTTTGAGCCCGGTGTAGCGATTGGCCAGCACATGGCTGATGGCGGCGACGTGGGCGCTGTGGTTCCAGAGCGTCACAATGCGCCGTTTGAGTGAATTATGTTTCGTGTGAAATAGCTGGGTCACCATGAAGGCGGTGACCACGTTGCGCACGGTATGCATGCCCATGCGGATAACCGCGGCCTGCACGTTGTCCACCGTCTCGCCGCCTCGCACCAGCGGGCTGTTGGCAATTTGCAGCATGCGGGCGGAGAGCGCGGTGTCGGTGCGCACGACGTTGGCAATTTTTTGTGCTGTCGAGTCCGGGCTGTCGATCACCGCGTTGATCTTGAGTGCCACCTGCGGCAGGGTCGGTAGTTTGAGCCGGTTCGCTTTGAGGTCGGTCAGTATTTCACTGATCAGGTGTTCCATTTCCATTTTTGCTTGCCATCCTGTGGTCTGCGTGGTGGTTATTCCAGTTCATACGGCAGTTCCCGCAAAATCATTAGTGGCCCCTCTGTATCACCGACACGTAGTTGGCGTTGTTCGGCGCTGCTGATTTCGATTACCGCTAACAGGTCCACGCCGCCATCGGGGTGGGGTTGGGCGCTGACCACCTTGCCCACTCCCTGGGCGGACTCTGATCCGTCGGCGAACAGTGGGCTGTCGGGCGTGGGTACGGTTTCCCCGTCGATGTGGGCGAGGAACATGCGGCGCTTCAGTTTGCCGAGGTAGTGCATGCGGGCAACAATTTCCTGACCGGGGTAACAGCCTTTTTTGAAACTCAGGGCGTTGATGGCTTGCAGATTGATCATCTGCGGCACGAAGGCTTCCCGGGTTTTTTCCACGATGTCAGGAATGGCGGCGTGGATGTCCAGTAGCGCCCAGTGACGGTATCCCACCGGGGTGGCTGGCCCTGCCAGTTGTTGCCATAATTTTTTTACGGCAGCTTCGCTGCCATAAATTTCAAAGCGAGGCAGGTGGCCGGGGACACGTATGATGCTCAAGTCCGCCGTGTGGGTCACGGCGTTCGGCTCGGTGGGGACATCGCTCACGCTGGCTTGAAGATGCTCGTCGGCCCGGGGACCGGAAAAACCAATGTGTATTAGCTGCTCGCTGGCGTCTTCCAGCGTGACTCGGGTCATCAACACAAACATACGCAGTCGGTTCAGCGTGGGGTCAAGAATTTCCCGGGGCAACCGCAAATAGTAACTGCCGTTGCGTTGAAATAGATGGAAAAATGCCAGCAGACGGCCCTTGGGGTTGCAGTAGCCGTTGAGCTGGCTGAGGGATTCAGAGACGTTACGCAGGTCGTTGCAGAACTGGTTTTGCAGAAAGCTTTCGGCTTCTTCACCGTGGACGCGAATCAGGCCGTAGTGGGACAGGTCGCAGAGGATAAGGTCGTTGACGTTGACGGGCGTATTGCTGAATCTGGTTACGCGACTCGTACCGCAGTGAGCATCAACGGTGGCGCCTTGTGAGGCGAGGAATTTTTTCCAGTTATCTTTCATTAGCTGCTATGTTGCTCCATTGAAAATGGTCGTGGGTAAAAAGGTTGGCGCAAGCAAACCGTTGCATGCCGGAAAAGTAGGCGTGAAAAATCCGAGCATTGACCCAAGGAAATTATCGGTCAATGATAGCTAAAATTGTTTCGGCTCGTCACATGCATCCACCAGCGGGCAAATATAGGTAGGCGATGAACCACAGCACGGACAGGCCGGTTTTTCTGAATCTTCTCCGCATTCGCCAGTCGGCGATGGCGCTGCTCTCCATTTTTCATCGCATTTCCGGGATTTTAATGGTGCTGGCTCTGCCAGCCTTGGTGTACCTGTTGGGCTTGTCGCTACGCGACGCACAAGGTTTTGCGCAGGCAGTGAACCTGTTGCAGCACCCGGTGGCGCGGTTTGTCCTGTTGTTGCTGGGCTGGGCTCTTGCCCATCATATGCTAGCCGGTATTCGTTTTATGTTGCTGGATGTTGACGTGGGGATCACGCGCGCTGCCGCCCGTAACAGTGCCTGGCTGGTGTTGCTGGTGGGCCTGGCTGTATTGGTGTCGCTGTTTGTTTTTTACTGGCTGCCGGGCGTTTTGTCATGAGTTGGCGTGCCGCCGCCGGTTTGCGTAGCTGGTTATTGCAGCGCCTCAGTGCGGTGTACATTGTGGCGTTTTTGCTGGCATTGGTGTTTGCCTGGGGCGGGGAATCCGTGCCGTTTGATACCTGGCGGGCCTGGGTGGCGCACCCGCTGGTCAATGTGGGGTTGATGCTGTTTTTACTCGCGTTGTTGAGCCACGCCTGGGTGGGCGCGCGGGATGTGGTGATGGACTATGTAAAGCCCGTGCAGCTGCGTTACCTGGTGTTGATCGGTATCGGCCTGGCATTGGCAGGTTTGGCGATTTGGAGTTTACGTATCGTGTTATTGGTGGGCGGGTGACTATGGAACGACGACATTTCGATACTCTGGTGATCGGTTCCGGCGGTGGTGGTTTGCGGGCGGCCCTGCAACTGGCACAGGGCGAGGCCAATGTGGCGGTGGTGTCCAAAGTGTTTCCCACCCGCTCGCACACGGTGGCGGCGCAGGGCGGCATGAACGCGGCGTTGGCCAACGTGGTGCCGGATAACTGGCACTGGCACATGTACGACACGGTAAAGGGTAGTGATTACTTGGGCGACCAGGATGCTATCGAATACATGTGTCGCGCGGCCTCGCATCTGGTGGTGGAGCTGGAACATGCGGGGGTGCCGTTTTCCCGTCTGCCCAATGGCAAAATCTACCAGCGGCCTTTCGGCGGCCAGAGTCAGGACTTCGGCGGCGACCAGGCGGCGCGCACCTGTGCGGCGGCGGACCGCACCGGCCACGCGATTCTGCATACCCTGTACCAGCAGAACATCCACGCCAAGACCCATTTTTTCGATGAATATTTTGCCATCGACCTGATTCGGGACGAGGAGGATTTCATCCTCGGTGCGGTGGTGCTGAACATCGCCACCGGCGAACCCCTGCTGATCGAGGCCAAAACCACACTGCTGGCCACCGGCGGGGTGGGGCAATTGTTTCGCACCAACACCAATGCCCGCATCAATACCGGCGATGGCATGGCCATGGCCCTGCGCGCAGGCATCCCAGTGCAGGACATGGAGTTTTTCCAGTTTCATCCCACTGGCATTGCGGGCAAGGGTATGCTGATCACCGAAGGCGTGCGCGGTGAAGGGGGTTATCTGGTGAACAAAGACGGCGAGCGGTTCATGGAGCGTTACGCGCCCCACGCCAAGGACCTGGCCAGCCGCGACGTGGTCAGCCGAGCCATCGCCATCGAGATTCGAGAGGGCCGGGGTTGCGGGCCGGACGCCGATCACGTGCTGCTGAAGCTGGAACACTTAGGCCCGGAGGTGATCAAAAAACGCTTGCCCGGCATTCTCGACATGGCGCGTACCTTCGCCAACGTAGACCCCATTAAAGAGCCGATACCGGTATTTCCCACCGCCCACTACACCATGGGTGGCATCCCCACCAATCGCTTTGGACAAGTCGTCATGCCGCTGGAGCACAGCGCTGAGGAGGCCATTCCCGGCCTGTACGCCGTGGGTGAATGTGCCTGCGTATCGGTGCATGGCGCCAACCGGCTGGGCGGTAATTCGTTGCTGGACATCGTGGTATTTGGCCGTGCTGCGGGTAATCACATCATCGAATTTTTGAAGGAAAATCGTTATCACCGGCCAATGAAAGATGAGTGGGTGGAACGGGCTTTGAGCCGTCTGGCGCGCTGGGAACAGAGCGGTGAAGGCGAGTCGGTGGACGTGCTGCGCGACGAGCTGCAACGGACGATGGAACATTACTGCGGTGTATTTCGCACCGAAGAGGTGCTGGCCGAAGGCGTCGAAAAAGTAAAGGCCCTGGCCAAACGCCTGGATGCCGTGCGTCTGCGAGACCAAAGCAAGGTCTTCAATACCGCACGTATCGAGGCGCTGGAACTGGAAAATCTCGTGAGCCTGGGATTGGCCACAGTGAAAAGTGCACTGGCACGACAAGAGAGCCGCGGCGCTCATTCGCGGATGGACTACCCGGATCGTGATGACGAGCGCTGGATGAAACACAGCCTGTATTTCGAGGATGGCCGTGTGGAATACAAACCCGTACGCACCAAACCCATGAGCGTCGATACCTTCCCACCCAAGCCGCGCGTTTACTGACGCCGGGAGCACAGGCCACCATGCGATTTCTGATCTACCGTTACGACCCGGATGCCGACAAAACGCCGCGCATGCAGGCCTACGAGCTGGATGGTTTTGAAGATGGCGCGATGCTGCTGGATGCACTGTTTCGCATTAAGGCACAGGACGAGACCCTGAGCTTCCGGCGGTCCTGCGGTGAAGGGGTGTGCGGCTCCGACGCGATGAACATCAACGGACGCAACGGCTTGGCCTGCATCACTCCGCTGGATTCACTGAAGGAGCCGGTGGAAATTCGTCCGGTGCCTGGCATGCCGGTGATCCGTGACCTGATCGTGGACATGGAGCCGTTTTATCATCAGTACCGAGCAGTGAAACCCTGGCTCACCGTGCACGATCCCGAGCCGGAGGCCGAGTTCCTGCAAAGCCCGGAGCAGCGCGACCAGCTGGACGGACTGTACGAATGCATCCTCTGCGGCTGTTGTTCCACCGCCTGCCCATCGTTCTGGTGGAACCCGGACAAATTCCGTGGCCCGGCCGCACTGTTGCAGGCCTGGCGTTTTCTGGCCGACAGCCGCGACCAGGCCACCGGCGAACGGCTTGCCGAACTGGAAGGGCCTTATCGGCTGTTCCGCTGCCACAGCATCATGAACTGCGTGGATGTCTGTCCCAAAGGACTGAATCCCACCAAGGCCATCGGCCACATTAAACAGCTGATGCTTAAACACCTGGTGTAGCGAACCCGATGAACGAAAAATCCCGCATTTACTGGCAATGCCGACGCGGTATGCTGGAACTGGATGAACTGCTGCAAGGGTTTCTTGACCACACCTACGACGGTCTCGATACCCACGAACAGGCCAGTTTCGAAAAATTGCTGCGCTGCCACGATAACCTACTACTGGAATACCTCATGGGCCGCACTGTGCCTGAGGACTCGGACACCGCCCATGTCGTCAAAAAAATCCGTGAGTCCGCTCACGTTCACACCTGAACCTTCCCGTGTTCTCATGTTGATACTGCTGGTCTCCCACCTGGGGGGCGCGGCGCTGCTGTGGCCGCTGGATTTGTCTGCGGCCGTGAAAGCCCTGTTGGTTGCCCTGCTACTGATGAGCCTGATAGCCAGCTGGCCCCGACGCGGAAAAGGTGGTTTGCAACGGCTGACCTGGCAGGCCGATGGCGATTGGCTGTTGCAGGCCCACGGGGGTGACGACATCGAGGCGACCCTACTGCCCGGCAGCTATCGCCACCCTTGGCTAGTCGTGCTGAATTTTCAGCTGGAGGGCAGCCGTCGCCGTCGTTCCGTGGTGTTGTTTGCCGATGCGCTGGAACCCGAAATGCACCGTAAATTGCGTGTGCGATTGGGGCTTGGTTGCTTGGAAAAATGATCGGGGTGATTATCGGCTGCTGGTGCGTAGTGATCTTTTTTACTTTTGTCTGGCCTGATGTGCACAGATGCGTTGATGATGAAAATCAATGCCTGAAAATTTTTCGCCAGCTTGAAAACAACGGCTCTTTACCCTTGCTGTTTCTTATATCTAGCCAAACGATCGTTTCGAAGTAACTGCGTATATCCTGCGCAGAAAGTTGCTTGATCCAACGGTCATTATGCGCCGTAATAAAGTCCTCACCCCGCTTCACATACCAACGTTTTTATTTCTCAGGGATAGATGTTTGGGTGAGAGATTTCAAATAGTTAACGAAAAGCTGTGAAGTATAGTCAGAACTGGAATAGGGAAATCAGGCATGTTCAGCTTCCATGTCATGTTTTATGAGTATCACTGCTCGGTGAGTAAAGCAGTTACACAGAATTAGTTACCGTCTCGCTATTTGGGATCGCAGGATACAACCTACGTCGGCCTCTATTCCAAAGTCGATTTTGCCAAG
>JAADHZ010000078.1 GCA_013151575.1 Gammaproteobacteria bacterium | reverse complement strand
TAAAAAAGGTATTGCGGATAGCTGATTCCGCTTCCTGAAAAGTGGCGGCGGAATCCCGCGAATTGGTGGCCATTTTCTGTTCCATGATGGAGCCGTCCATGCTGTTGATGCCGATCACGGTGAGCACCAGAAGAATCAGCAGGCTGATGATTAGCACAGCGCCCCGTTGTGTGCCTGGGGCGCTGCCAGGGTATTGGATTGAGTGAGTGACAAGCATATTGATGACCTTCTGGCTGACTTATTGTGTATTACGCAGCGAGATGGTGGTGGTGATTTCTCTGCGTAGCAGACGGTCGTTAGGCACTGCGCTGGCCCCTTCATCCAACAGCGCATATTGATTGGTATTCACGGTGGAGCTGACGTTGGCGCGGGAGCGGAAGCGCATGGCGATGCGCACGCTCACCACATTGCTCATGTTCGTCACCTGATCGGCGCGCACGTATTTATTGGCCGACCGTGGATCGCCATCGGTGTTTTCACCGTAGAGAATTTGCAGGGCTTCCACGCCGTCCACCAGTGATAGTGCTCTCGCATTACCATTGCCTCTGCACATTAGCTGCTCGTCTTTGACGAAATAAGTGTTGCGGACTTTCGTGGTCCCCGCTGGGATGGTGGGGGCCTGCCCCAGACAATCCTTCCCGCCGAAATAGCGCGGGTCTGATTCGTAGGCCACAGTAATGGTGTCGTTGTCGTTAACTGCGCCGTTTTCGCTTCCATCGACGGTGGTGGCCGCCAGCGGAGGGGGAGGGGTGGGTATCGGCACGCCGTTGATGGCAAAAAAGCCTGCGCGGCGAACGTCGCGTTTGAGCAATTCCATGGCGGTGCGCATGTTTTCCTGCACGAAGCTGAGGTTGCGCACCAGCCGGTTGGAGGCTTTGTTGGCTTGGCTGATTTGCAGGATACCGGCGGTCATCACCAGACCGATAGTAAGTGCTACCATGATTTCCACTAGGGTGAAGCCCTGCTGCCGGGGTCGGATGCCGGAGATTTTACGGGTGGATGAGAGTGCGATGCTGTTCTTCATGGTATGACGCTCACGGTGATGTTGCGGGCCATCTGCTCATTGGCGTCCACGGTGCCGTCACCGTTGGCATCTGCCAACGCTCCCTGATTAAGCATTCGGCCGGTCCAGTTTACCGAGATGGTATACGACGAGCCGGGTGAGCAGGGGTCGCCGTCAGCGCCGTTAGCATCTGTGCATTGGATGGTGGCAGTGCCGCTGTTGAGTTGGTTTTTTACGCCGTTGCGTTGCACTCCACTGGCCACCGGCATGCCGCAGGTCCAGATCCAGGCATCAAAGGCGGCCATTTGCATCGGTGTACAATCGGTAGCATCCTGTGCGCCGCCCCCGCTGTTGAAGTTGCTGCAAAATGGGGCTGGTGGATTGCGGTTGCAGTCCTGGGTCGCGCTGTCAACGACGGCGTAGCTGCCAGCGATGACCCCCAGTGGGTTGGCGCGCATGCGCTCGATAATGTCGTCGGCCATCATCGTGGCCTTGCTTTGCTGCTCCGAGTCCATATTGGCGTGCAGACCACTGATTTGCAGGCCCGCCAGACCCAGCAGGCCAATGGACAAAATCACCAGGGTGACCAGTACCTCGATCAGGGTGAAGCCCGAGGGGCGGGGGATGTCACGCACCGGGGTTGTCGGGGTGGTATTGAGGGGGAAATTCAGCATGATACCTCGACATCCAACGCTTGGCGCACTCGTCCCGCAGTGGAAATGACCAGGCCGCTGGCGTGCCGCACGCCCCGCGAGTCACAGTAGACGAGGGTGCCGTTGTTGCCCGACAGTCCCTGAGGGGAGAATGACACCCGGTTGACGGTTCGGCGACGAAACGATTGCCGATGAACGTGGCATCACCGAACAGTGCGCCGTGTACGCGCAACAGCAAGTCAACGCCGGCATCCAGAGTGGTATCGCCATCAATATTGGTGAAAACCATCCAACCTTGTGACCAGTTTCCCGAGCTGGTCCCGGTTTGACAGGTAGCGCCATCGTTGCTTTTACACACGGTGACCATCACCCGGCGTGAAATGGCATTATTGCGCGCCAGTTGCAGGGCGCCGGCGAGGTCGTTAACGGAGGAGGTTTGGCGGTTGTTGAGCAGATATGTCTGGAAGCTGGGCACCCCGATCGCAAGCACCACTCCCGCTATGGCTAGGGTGGTTATGAGTTCGATTAGCGTGAAACCTTTTAGTCTGTGCATAGCCCACAGTATTAAACGACCTGAGGTTTTGGCGCGAGCGATTACTGACGAATGGGCTAGGCGGGCCGATGAACGGCCTGTTGGGAATGGTGGGAAAGCCGAGAGACGAGGCTGGAGGGGCACGCGCCCCGGCGAGTTTAGTCTCGCCGGGGCGGCTTGTTTTCAGAGTACTAACAGGTGGTTTCCCAGCAGTTATCAGTGGCTCCAAAATTGCCGTTGCCATCGTGGTCCCAGCGTCGGGCGCCGGTGGAATCCAGTTCAATAATGCCCTCGCCACTGCTGGCGAGGGCATTGATGGGAGTGGCCCGCAGGGTGTAAGTGCTGGGAGTGGCCTTATCGATGGTGAGATTGCAGGACTTGTTGCTGCCGTCGATGGGAGCTTGGGTGGAGAAAATGGTGGGTGCGCCCGTGTCGCCGCCGCCTGCGCCTGCGCCTTTGTAGCTGCCATTGTTGCTGGTGGCGTGGCGTTCCATGGCATTGGCGAAACTGGTGAGAGTGCCCATACAGTCGCTGCGCCGGGATTTGTTGACTGAGCTTTGGTAGCTTGGAACGGCAATGGCGGCGATGATGCCAACAATGGCAACGGTGATCATAAGTTCGACCAAGGTAAAGCCACTGGTCTTGCTGAGCCTTCCTCTGCACAGGAAATACCTTGTGGTGTTCTGATGCTTCATACGATCAATCTCCTGTGACTGCGGGTTGCCGGACCAGTATGTCGTTATTGGTCGGCGCGCTAGCGCGGTTCGTAAGTGCCTTTGGGTAATACCCATATTTCGGAAATGATGAGGGGGGCGTTTGGCTCGTCGCTATACGAGAAACCGACTTCCACTCCCTTGCGTAAATCAAACCGCGATCCCTTACCGGTGGGTGAGTGTACTATTAAGCTAATGGACAGGGTATAGCGAGAGCCATCAATGCTGATGGTGCTGACGTCGATATCCATAACGATTCCCATGGCCGGAAAGATTTTGGGATAGTCGTCGGGCAGGGCGGGTTTCCTCGATGAGGATGTGTGTTCCGCATAGGCTGTCGACATGCTGAGCAGGGCGATGAGCAAGACGGCTAACGAGGTTGAATAACGTGCAATATGGTGCATATTGTTGTCCTTTATTCCATAAGGGTTTACGGTGTAATTTCACGCCACGAGGTACGCCCGGTGTTGGATGATGCGCCAGTGTTGGTGCTGAAACTGCGAATGTTATCCCCCACTTGGGTCATGCGGCGGCTGCCGATGAAGGCGGCATCGGATGGTGTGCCGCCATCAAAACGAATACCGGTCACGATGTTGGAGGTTCCCGCGCCGTCGCCTACATTGTCGGCATCGGTGAATTTGTTGTTGCCGTCCAGGTCGAAGACGGTATTTTGGTTTGCGCCGCCGGTGATGGGGTTGAATCCCAGCTCGTAGCCACCGACCCCGACACTACAGGCAGCGGTGTCTTTGGGAATGACGGTGTTCACGAACAATATGCCGCCGCGCAGTTGCAAATTGCGCACCGCGCGTTCGCCCGGAAACTCCACGCCGGAACCGCCCGCAGCCGTCACGTCTAAGTCGACATACCAGCCTTTGACCTTGCTGCTGGTGGCGCCGGTATTTTTCCAGTTCACAGGATTGTCGGTGAGAGTGCGTACTGTGAAGCCGTGTTCGGGGCTGATGTAATTGCTGAATACCTGTTCTACCAGTTGGTTGGTTGTGCTCGTCATGGTGACTTCCGGGCTGCCGGACATGTCATCCCAGATGCCGTAGATGGACTGAATATCGGTGCTGGTGGCGTCTTCAGTCGTCATCCAGCTGCCGGTTGTTGCGATCACGATGAATTCTCCTGGGTTGTCAGGGTGTTCCACCACCATGGGGCGGGTGGTGAAGGGCTGGACGATGTCCCGGGTGAATCCGTCATTAGCCTTGTAACGGGCGGTGAATAAAATTTCGGGGGTGTTAGTGACCCAGTTGCCGGGAGTGTCGCTGGTTAGGTCGAAGCGGTAGAGGTTGCCTTGTAGATCGCCGGCGTAAACGTAGTCCACCGTGCCGTCGTTGTTGATATCGACGGCTCGAACACCACCGATGCCGTTGGGGTGAGGTGTGGCCTCACTGCTTTCGGCTTTGCCATAACCGGTGCTAATTTTGTAAAAATCGGAGTTGGCGGTCCACACGCCGTCCATACCTCCGTCGATGCGAAGCACGTACAGAGCCGACTCGCCGTCGGTGCTGGTGCTGTTGTAGCCGTTTCCAAAAATAGCCACCCAGACTTTGTTGCCGCTGCCATCATCAGCATTGCTCATGGTGATGATGGGTTGGCTAAAGCTGAAACCGAGATCGCTGCTGCCAACACCGCCGTCATCGGCCTCGGAAAACTCCCACATGACGTTGTTCTTGGCCTCGCCCTCGGTATCGAGGTCGGAAGGGTTGGTGACATTGAGGGCGTAGTAGCCCTTGCCACCGGCATTCAGGCCGCCCACCAGCACGGTGTTCCAACTCAGAGCGCCTGCATTGGTGCCTCGGGTGGGGCTGACGTATACGTCGTTGATGGCCGGAGACAGGTCCACGTAATAACGGTGGGTGTAATCCGGGTCGGTGAGATCGGGCATATCTTTCATCAGAATATTGGGGACGTAGGCGAACAGCTCAGAGCCATTGCTGGTATCGAAGGCGTGCAACAGGCCGTCGTTGGCACCGACGTAGGTCATTTTCGTGCGATTTTCTTGTGTGGTGGCGAAACTGGAATAGGGTGTGGCGGTGGGGTAAGCACCGCCGGTACGATTCAGAAACTGGGGTTTGCCCACGAATACCGGCGTTGAGTGCACAATGTCACCGAGTTTGCCAGCCACCTCGGCGCGTTCACGGAATTCACCGGCGCTGTAGCTACTGCCTTCATCCTGGTCCCGGCCGCGAAGATACTCCAGACGTTCATCGCCAAAGGTGTTGGTGGATGAGGAGACGCCGGTGGGCTGGGGGTTGTCCAGCAGCCCCTGCTGGGTGGTGTTCAGGGCGGCCCACTGGAAGGGAATGCCAGTGCTGGTGCTGTCGCCGTTGTTTTTGTAGGTGATGATGGTGCGCGTATCGGAGCTGCTGGATACTTTTGCGTCCAGCTGATTGGCGGCACTCCAGATAATAGTGGGGTCGATGGTGCCATCGGTGTTGAGCTGTTGCGCGACCAGATCACCTTCGTTGGTTTTGGTGTTGAACGAAGCGCGGAACACCAGTGTGCCGGATTCTATCTCCTGTGTATTAAAAGCGACGGCGGTGGCAGTGCCAGTGGCTGAAGCGATGTCGTTGAAGATGTCCTGCATGGCGTTCACCAGCTGCGAAGGATTGGTGGCGTTGAGGAACAGACCGCGACCGTTGTAGGCAGCGTGACGCAGGTCGTCCACGGTGGCGATGGTGCTGGCGATTGGGCGTGGCCAGTTGAATGGGTCACTGGCGTTAGGTGGGTCTGCATTTAGCTGGCCGTTGATGCCAAAGCTGACGCCGTAGGTTTTCATATGCTGGTGCATGGTTTCGAATGGGGTGCTGGTGCCGAGGTAGCGGGTGATATCGCGGGTGGTAGTGGGTACCGCATCGGCTAGGGTACTGTGCAAATCGCGTTGGTAATATTTCATGGCGACGTCGGCGAGGGTATCGGAATAACCGTCCTCAAAGGCACCACCGGCGAAATCACCGCCGTCGTTGTCAGTGTTGCCAACGAAGGGGTGAGGGCCGTTCCATTGACCATCGGTCATCAGGATGGCGTAGTTTTGCTGGCATTGGCCAGCGGGTGCAGCCTCCATTGCACAGGTGGGGGAACCGGGGCTGGAATTGGATGGAGCGGCAAAAATGTCGTGGGCGCGGCACTCGAAATATTGGCCTGTTTGCCGCAAGGCCCTGCGCAGGGGCGTACCTCCTGAGGGTCGGGTCGAAAACAATCTTTTCAAAAGGGTTTTTTTATTGCCGCTGTTCGGGGAAATATTCATGGACGTGACGCGCAGGTTGTTGGCGGTACCCCTGTAGGGGTAAAAATTGTTGATGGCGGCGTATCCAATGCGCGCGTTTTTTGCAGGTGCGATGGCGGCGCTGAAAGCCGCTTTGGTGGTGAGGTTGCGTTTGCGATAGTAACTGAACCAGTTGGCGAAATTCTGGATTTCCTCTGCATAACTACAAGTGGCTGTATTGTCGCCGTTGTCCGTGCAGTCGCTGCGGCCAATGCCAGTGTTTTCGTCATAAACAAGATGGCCGGTGTACGTGGCAGTCGTGGATCTTATTTCCACTAAGGTGTGGTCATCGTCAGCATCAATGATTCCATTGCCAGCATTGCTTGGTGTGATGGTGTTGGTATCCGACCATGTGTAGTACATGGCTGGGTAAAAGTTAGTGACAACAAAACGGTGGCGCAAGGCGTGAATGGCGAAACAAGCGGGTAGCCCACAGTTGGTGAGAAAAGGTGTGATAGCGGTAAGATTCAGTCCCCTGTTCCGGGGTTTGTAAGGGTCGTAGAGCGCGTATGTAGGGTTAGCATTAGTGTAGGGTACGTCATGGACGTTGACCCCGGACCACGGGGCATAAGTGATGTTGGGGTTGTAGTAAATTTTGTTGTATCCACTGTGCCGGTAGCGCCATACGCCACCTTGTGGTGCCGCCAGCCCCTGAGCAGCCATGTATTTCTCAGTTGGCACGACGGAGGGGCTGTAATAAGAGGAGAATTTGTTACGCGCAGGGGCTCCGTTTCTGGCGCCGGGGTCGGGGTGTACATAGTTGTAACGGTTATATTGCAGATTGGCGATACCAAAAGTCTCGCTGGTCATTGTGCCCGCATCCATGCTGCCCGAGTCATCCGCCAGGAGCATGATATTGGGTTCTACGCCAATCGCGACTTCCAGGGCATTGTCGGAGATATTCAGGGGAGCTGCCAGTCCGATGCTGGCGTACAATCCCAGGCCGATGGCCGATAGCCTCGCTACGACAGTGCGGCTTAGGAGGTGACGATAGGGTGGTTTGCTCATGATCCGTCTCCAGTAACTGTTTTTTCTGTCTGTGGCAGGGTTAACACGGTGGGTGGGCCGATTTATAAGGTTTTGCCATAAGTGGATTGCAGGTAGACCACTGCTGAATCGGACCCACCGGTGCCGCGGACGGTGATCAAAAACGTTTCCGTGACGCCGGCGCCGCTGCCTTGCCCATAGTTGTTCTGGTTGAGTACGTCGGCTTGGTTACCCACGGATACCAGATGCTGGATGACGTAACGGGGCGCGGTGGTGACGTTGACCCCGACGGTGGTGGCGCTGTCGAAGTCGGCGTATTCCAGGCTGTCGGCGGCGCTCCAGTCGATGGTTTTCCAAAGACGTTCGTCATTGTTGTTGTACAGGCCATCGTTGCCGTCGGCGTCGAAGGCGGCGGTGGAGATGATGTTGGTTTCAATGAATTGCTCTGCGTCGCGCAGGGCAGCTTCAGCGGACTGAAAGGCCAGCTCGCTGTCTCGCATGTTGCCGGCCATTTTTTCTTCCAACACGGTGGTGCGCATGCTGCTGAGCCCTAGCAGGGTCATCACCAGCAATACGATTAGACTAATTAATAATACGGAGCCGCGTTGCTGGTCGGCGGTGTGAAGGGCGATGTGTGTGGATGTCTGTTTCATCTGAAATTCCGGTGTTTGTCGTTATTGATGCAATAGGTTCGAGGCAAAAGTATGAGGGCCGACGCTCATACCACCCGGTTGCGCAGGGTGACGGTGGTGGTAAACGTGCGGCGCAGGCGTCGGTCGTCAAACCCGGGCGCGACGGTGGTCGCCACGGTATCGTCGAGGGTGCGTAACGTCAGGGTGATGCGCACGCTCACCACTAGGCGCATGTCAGCGGCTAGGACATTGTCGGCGTCCACATACACGTTAGCGGTGCGGTCGGCATCGGTATCCACGCCGTAGCTGATCTGCATATTTTCCACGCCTTCCACTAGTTCCTGGGTGCTGAGTACACCGGCATTCCCCAGTTCCTGGCGGAATAGCGAAGGCTCACCGGTAGCATTGGGGCCAACGTAATACACGGTATTCACCAATCTCATCACCTCGGCGTCGGTGGCGTAGACTTTGCTGAAATTATTGCCGGTGTTGGCGGCGTTGGAGTGGACGACGGTGGTGGTGTTCGCGCCGTTGGAGACGCTGGTGGCAGTGAAGATGTCTGTCTTCTCACAGTCGGTGATGAGCATGATGTCATTGGCCTCAAACAGGTTGCCTGCAGTGGCCGTATTCAACTGGATGTTGGCATTGACGCTGGTCAGGTTGCCGGTCAGGCGTGCGCCGGAATTTGACGCACGTTTGATGCTGATAATGTCGGTATCCGCTCTCACCTCTGCGTCGGTAAGGCTTTGCGTGTCGCTCAAAATGATGGGGAGCTGCGAGGGCTCCCAGCCCTGTAGGCCGTCACCGGTGAAGTCGGCCACCATGTCTGCAACACCGTCGTTGTCGATATCCGCCATGTTGAGCGGTGGGCTGCTTAGGCTGCTAATGCTGGTGCAACCCATATAACCCGCAGGTCTTTGGTGAGAAAGTGGATGGCGAAACGGCCGCCTTCCTGCACCCGCGCCATGGCGTCCTGGACACGATAGGTCGCCTTGTTGCTGGCGAATATTTGCAGGACGCCAGCTAGCAGTACAAGGCTGATGGTAATGGAAATCATCACTTCAATCAGGGTCATACCCTGTTGTTTGATGCGGGAAGGCAGGGCGCGAGAGTGGCTCATAGTCGGGTGCTCATAATAAAGCAGGAGAGATCCACTGCGTGATCGACGCCGCAGTTCACGCCGGTGGCTCCGGTGCGCTCGTCGTCCCATAGGATGGTGATGCTGAATACGGAGCCCAGGCCGTTGCCGACGACTCGTCCCCGGCCAAATGGCAGCGCGGTTTTCAGGTTTTCCTGCCACAAAAAGGCGTCATATTGCGCTAGTTCCGCTGTGGTGCAGCCGACGGTGATGCAACCCGGATCTGCAACCGGGTTGCTGACGCTGGTGCCGTCGGTGGAGCTGGAATACAGGTCGTCGTAGTCGCCTGCCGCCAGGCCCACGCGGTTAGCGCGAATGCGGTCGATGATTTCGCTGGCCAGTAGATTGGCCTGCGACCGCTCGTAAGAGCTATTGCTGTTTTTCAGACTGTTGAGTTGCAGACCGGCCAGTCCCAGCAATCCGATGGACAACACAATCATGGAGACCAGCACTTCCATCAAAGTGAAGCCGCGCTGGTGTTGGAGCGGTGAGGTTGCTGTTACGGATTGCGTGGTGAATATCGGCATGCTGAATCCCGGTGTTGCGGTCACGTTGTGTGCTGCTCGCATAGTGGAAAAAATAGTCAATGTATTGCCGCGCCCGGGTGTCATATCTGGATCGGCGTTGCGCAATTCAGGGTAGCGTCGCTGCCTTTTACCAGTCGCGGACGGCCCATGGCGTTAACCTGAATCTGTCGCCCCTGACTGGCTCCCCGCGTGTCGCAGAGCACGAATAGGGCGGTGCCGCCTCCCTCGTTGGTGGTGCCGTCCGCGTTGTATTCGAGGTTGTTGTTGGAAACGGCATTAGTGATAACGGTGAGCGCGGAATCTGCCGGTTGACCGACGCGAATCAGGGTGTCGTCGGCGGCCACGTAAGCGCCCGTATTATTGGCGTCGGCAAACACGATCCAGCCGGTGGTCCAGGTATTGGCGTTGCCACCGCAGCTAGGGGGACTGGCGCTGGGGTCCGCACTGCGACAGAGCACCACTCGTACTCCCCGTTTGACGGCCTCGCTGCGGGCCAAATTGATGTTGGCCACCAGCTCATTAGTTTGGCTGATGAGGCGGTTGTCCCGTGTCATGCCAATGAAACTGGGGACGCCGATGCTCATGACAATGCCCCCAATGGCGAGGGTAACGATCAGTTCAATCAGGGTGAATCCACCGGCCATGTTGTATTGTTGCTGTGTCATCGCAGTTCCCGTTATAAAAGTGCCAACCGAGGGGGCCCGGTTTTACATAAGCTACATAAAGGTTAGGTGCATTAAAGGCGCTTGATGGGAGTTGTATCGACCGCTTATCTGGAATATGTAACCACTGGTCAAAATATTGACGTTTGTGTGTTTTTTGGAATTTTTAGGCGGTAGAATTTCGAATAATTCATTGAAAATAATGAATTATTTTTCTCGTTGCCGGAAATGCCGCTGGCCGTGGCGAATGGCATTTTGTCCGAGTTTCACGATACTGGGACGCGAAAAACGATGGGCGGAGCCCGCCGTCGGACAAACGGTGCGAAGAGGAGAGATGAAAGTGGCCGGAGAAGCCCGGTCAGCGGTATTAGCGGGTGGGATTCGGCTCTAGCGTGGCTTGTGCCACGGCTTTCGACATGCGCACGTTGGCGGCTTGCGCCCGACGTTTGTCGATGACATTTTTTAGCGCAATCAGCAAACCCAGCCCCAAAAATGCGCCGGGAGGCAGGATGGCTAGCAGGTAACCGCGATAGTCTTCCAGCAGGGTAATGGTGAGCCACTGGGCACCGTCACCGAACATCAGTTCAGCTTGAGCAAGTAAGGTGCCGTGGCCGAGGATCTCGCGCAATGCACCCAGCGCCACCAGCACGGCGGTAAAACCCGCCCCCATGGCCAGTCCGTCCAGCAGCGAGGGGCCAACCTTATTCTTGGAGGCGAAGGATTCGGCACGGGCGATGATGACGCAATTGGTGACGATCAGCGGGATAAAAATGCCGAGTACTAAATACAGATCATAGAGAAAGGCCTGCATCAGCAGTTCCACGGCAGTGACGAAGGACGCGATCACCAGCACAAAGCTGGGGATGCGCAGCTCTGGGCGTACCAAATTGCGGATCAGCGACACGGTGACGTTGGAGCCCGCCATCACCAGAGTGGTGGCAATGCCCAGCCCCAGCGCGTTGATCACCGTGCCAGACACCGCCAGCAGCGGGCACAGGCCCAACAGTTGCACCAGTGCGGTGTTGCTCTGCCACAGGCCCTGATGGATGATGTCGCGCTGTTCTTTATTCACGTTTTTTGCCCACCGTGGTTATCCATGTTCTTCCTCCATTCCCAGCCCCATATCCGGCGTGGTGCTGGGCTCGGAAAACAGTCGATCCCTGTTTTTCTCGAAGTATTTCAGCGCCTTGTGTACCGCACCCACGATAGCGCGCGGGGTGATGGTGGCACCAGTGAATTGGTCAAACACCCCGCCGTCACGACGTACCCGCCAGCCCTTCTGTTTGGGGTTGGTGAGGGAGCGGCTTTCAAAGCCGAAAATCCAGTCGCTGCGTTTTTCCTCTATGGCGTCACCGAGGCCAGGGGTTTCGCGGTGGGTGAGCACTCGCACCCCGGTCAACGTGCCATCAAAACGGATGCCCACAATCAGTTTGATGGGCCCCACGTAACCATTGGGAGCGAAAGGCGTGATGGCCAGCGCCACGGGTTTGCCATCGCGGCGGGCGCGGAATACCGACACTGGCTTATCGGTGCCCAGCAGCACAGGGTCCACCACCGTGATGGCATCGTTGAAGATGTCGTTGTTGTGTCGTTTGGGAGGGATCACCGCATGCAGGCTTTTCAGCATGTAGGTGCGCTCTGCCTCCTGGATGCGTTCCTCGGTGCCAGCGTAAATCAGCACCACCAGCCCGGTGCCCACCAGTGCAAACAGCCCCAGCATCAGGGCGCTGCGCCCCATTTGCCCGCCCATGCTCATGGATTGTTCCCCGGTGTGTCATCGGCGGGTACGGGCTTGACAGTTGAGTGGCCGAACACCGGTGGCTGAGTGTAGTAATCAATGGTCGGGGCGGCCATGTTCATCATCAGCACCGCAAAGGCCACGGCGTCCGGATAGCTGCCCCAGCTGCGGATTACGTAAATCAGCACGCCAATGCCGATGCCGTAAATGATGCGTCCTCGCGGGGTGGTGCTGGCGCTCACCGGGTCGGTGGCGATGAAAAAGGCCGCCAGCAGGGTGGCACCGCCAAACAGGTGGAATATTGGCGAAGGATAGACGTCCGGGTCCAGCATGAAAAAGAAAAGGGACATCACGAACAGGCTGCCCAGCACCGACACCGGGATGTGCCAGCTGATGTCGCGTTTGAATATCAGCCATAGGCCGCCTAACAGCACCCCACCGCCCACCCATTCCCAGCCTACGCCGCCGAGACCACTGAAAATGGGGTTGCCCGCGATGATGTCCGGCACTGTACGGTTGAGCCCCCGTTCGATTTTCACCGCATCCAGTGGCGTGGCCATGGTCAGCGCATCCATGCTCAGTGCGTAGGGGAAATGCCCCTGGAAAATAATGTGCACGGTATCGATGAAGCTGATGTGTAGCTGATTGAGCATATTGGGCGCTACCCACCCCGTCATTTCCAGCGGAAAGGAAATGAGTAACATCACGTAACCCACCATCGCGGGGTTGAAGGGGTTGTAACCCAACCCGCCGTACAGCTGTTTGGCGACGATAATGGCGAAGGCCGCACCCATCACTGTGATCCACCACGGCGCCAGCGGTGGGATGCAGAAGGCCAGCAACACCGCCGTGAGCACCGCACTGCCATCGGTGAGGAAGGGGGCCAGCGGGCGCTGACGCAGACGCAGCATCAGCGCCTCGGAACCCAGCGCGACGGTGATGGCGATGGCGATGTTGATGATCAGCCCCCAGCCAAAAAACCAGGTGTAGGCGATGATGGCCGGTACCAGCGCCAGCAGTACGCGCAGCATTAACGCGGTGATGTTCGCGCCGGAGTGAATATGGGGGGAAGAGGCTGTGGCCAGGCTCATGCCCGGGTCTCCTTGCTGATGTCGGCGGCAGAACGGGCGCGACGGGCGTCGGCCTCGTTCACCAGCTGTTGCTGTTGCTCGGTGAGATTGTCCATGTTTTTGGGGGCCACGGTATCAGCCTCGCGTTTTGCACGCACCCGCGCCATGGCGGCCTCAATGGCCGCTTTTTTGGCGTCTAGGGTCTTGTCGGCGTCAGAGCCGCCCGTGTCTTTTTTCAGCGCCGCCCGCTTGCGTTTGTGGCGCTCCTGTTTTTCGCGTTTTTCGCGTTCCTGCCGAAATTCGCGGAAATCGTGCCGTTCGCGGGCAATGTTGGCCTGTTTCTTTTCCTGCTCCAGTGCCCAAATTTCCGTTTTCGCGTAACGGAAATAATGCACCAGCGGTATCTGGCTGGGGCAGACGTAATCGCAACAGCCGCATTCGATGCAGTCGAACAGGTGAAAATCCTGCACCTTGTCGAAGTCCTTGGCACGTGAATACCAGTACAGCTGCTGTGGCAGCAGGTCTATCGGGCAGGCCTCCGCGCAAGCGCCACAGCGAATGCAGGGCAGCGCAAACGCGCCGCGAGACGGCTGGGGCGTGTTGTCCGCCCGGGCGTTCACCAGGATGCAGTTGGTGGTTTTGACCACCGGCACATGGGTGGAATGTAGCGCAATGCCCATCATCGGCCCGCCCATGATGACTCGGCTCAGGGTCTCTGGGGTGCCGCCGCACTCCTCGATTAAATCCATCACTGGAGTGCCAATGAGCACATCAAGATTGCGTGCATGGGCCACGCTGCCAGCGATGGTCACATAACGAGAAATAAGCGGTTCATCGAGTTCGATGGCGCGATACACCGCATAGGCGGTGCCCACGTTATGACAGACGATGCCCACGTCCAGCGGCAGCCCGCCACTGGGCACCTCCAGCCCGGTGAGCACTTGGATTAGCTGTTTCTCCCCTCCGGTGGGGTACACCGTGGGCACCTGGATGACGTCGATGAAATCGACGTTGGTCGTGCGCACCTGTTGTTGCAGGGCGAGGAATGCCTCGGGCTTGTTGTCTTCCACGCCGATGATGCAGCGCTTCGCATTCAGTGCATCGCGCATGATACGCAGGCCTGCGATGACCTCCTGTGCCCGTTCTTGCAGTAGCATCTCGTCGCAAGTGATATAGGGCTCGCACTCCGCGCCGTTGAGAATCAGAGTGTCGACGGCCTTTCCGCTGGGGTTTAATTTGATGTGCGACGGAAAGCCCGCCCCGCCCATGCCCACAATGCCAGCCTGGCGAATTTTTTCCCGCAACTGGGCCGGTGTGTGCTGGTGGTCGTCGTACACTTGTTTTTTTCGTGGCCGCCAGGTTTCGTGGCCGTCGGTCTCGATGACAATGCAGGGGGCGCTGAGCCCGGAGGTATGCGGAATGAGCTGAGCGGTAATGGCTGTGACCACGCCGGAGCTGGAGGCATGTACCGGTGAGCTGACGGTGTCGCTGGCCTCGGCGATGAGCTGCCCCTTGAGCACCGTGTCGCCCACTGCCACCACCGGCTTCGCGGGTTTGCCGATGTGTTGTTGCAGCGGCAGTACCAACCGTTTGGGCAGATGGGCGGGGACCACCGGTTTCAGGGTGGCATTTTTTTTGTGCGCGTTAAGATGCAGCCCGCCACGAAACTGGAACAGACGACGCATTAACCGACCTTCCGTTGCGGGATGGTTTCATCCGTGTCTTCGGTGGCGGCCCCGGCGTGGGGGGCTAGCGTGCTGAGGCCCGCGTTCACCTGGCTGTCGGGAAACACCCATTTCCAATTGTCGGTGCCGGTTTCCACCGGCACCATCTCGATGCAGTCCACCGGGCAGGGCGGCAGGCACAGGTCGCAGCCGGTGCATTCTGAGGCGATCACCGTGTGCATTTGTTTGGCCGCGCCGAGGATGGCGTCCACCGGGCAGGCCTGGATGCACAGAGTGCAGCCGATGCAGATTTGCTCGTCGATCACCGCCACGGTTTTGATATCTTCCTCAGCACCGTTTTCCGGGTTCAGAGGTTTGGGGTCACGCCCCAGCAGGTCGGCCAAGGCGATGATGGTGGTTTCGCCGCCGGGCGGGCATTGGTTGATGTCCGCCTCGTCATTGGCGATGGCCTGCGCATAAGGGCGGCAGCCGGGAAAGGTACACTGGCCGCACTGGGTTTGAGGCAGCAAGGCGTCGATCTTATCCACCATCGGGTCGGAATCCACCCGGTAACGGACCGAGGCATAACCCAGCAGCAGGCCGAATGTCGCCGCCAGCGCACACAGAGCAAGGATGGCCGCGATCATGTCACCAGCCCGGAGAAACCCATGAACGCCAGTGACATCAATCCAGCGGTGATCAATGCGATGGCCGCGCCGCGAAATGGCTCGGGCACATCGGCCACATTGATGCGCTCACGCATCGCGGCGAACAGAATCAGCACCATGGAAAATCCCACCGCAGCGCCAAAGCCGTAAACGGCGGACTCCAGAAAACCGTGGCGCTGTTGCACATTGAGTAGCGCCACGCCTAGCACCGCGCAGTTGGTGGCGATCAGCGGTAGGAAAATACCCAGCACCTGATACAACAGCGGGCTGGTTTTGTGCACCACCATCTCGGTGAACTGCACCACCACGGCGATCACCAGAATAAACGTGATGGTGCGCAGGTATTCCAGCCCCAGCGGCGCGAGCAGGTATTCGTTCACCAGATAACTGGCGATGGAGGACAGTGTCAGCACAAAAGTGGTGGCCAGCGCCATGCCAGTGGCTGTTTCCAGCTTGCGCGACACCCCCATGAACGGGCACAGGCCAAGGAATTTGACCAATACAAAGTTATTGACCAGCACAGTGCTAACGAGGATAAGAGCGTATTCGGTCATCGGGTTTGTTGGTTAATCACGTGTTTCCTGTTGGGCGAGGGAATTTACACCACCCGCCGCGCGGACAAAAGGACCGTTGGGTAATAACGATAGACAGGCGGAGTATATCGCTTCCCGTGGGTGGCGCGCCAAACCCCCGAAAGGACAGTTAATGTCCTGTTGGGCGTAAGTGAATAGTTTTTGTTTGATTGGTGGTGTTTGCTTTCAATTGCGGAGAATGTTGATTGGGCGACATAGGCGAGTGACTGTTGGGTCGAGATGAGACGGGCGTTGTGAAAAACAGCAGGCGTATGTTGGTGCGTTGAGGTTTTTCACAACGTCCAATAGAAGGGGCGAGCCGATAGGTGCTGATTATATCGTTTAATCAATGTGCTCTTCCTAACGGGCAAAATACCTGGCGATTCTTTCCAGTCTCATTAAGTATGAGTGCTTATGGAAATGTCACTATTTATGGTTTTCTGAGGAGGCGGCCAGGCTTTTGATTGCTAATTGGCAAAGTCGGCGAAATTGTGTGTAAGCGTGTTCGTTCAGTGCGCAGGCGATGCTACGGCGGTCTGCATAAAACAGGCCGATGGGTTTGTTTTCCAGGTGTACAGAGGTGGCGAAAAAGGTATTGGTATTGATCAGCTTGGCCACCTCTGCGGGCACCATGGGCCAGTATTTCGCTCGGTTGCTGTCGTTAACCCACAGGCTGGCTGGTTTGTTCAGTAATTGTGAAAAAAGATGCGGTTTATCCAGCCGGAGCTGAAAACGGCTAAATGCGGGGTCATTATCGGCACCGATGATGTAACGCGGTGTCAGGCTGCGCCGGTCTCGGCTCAACATGCTGAAGACCACCCGGTTAAGTCCGATGCCATCGTGCATACCATGTACGACGATACGCATAATGTCGTTGATGCTCATGTCGCCCATTCCCGCCTTGAGAGTGCGGACGGTGTCTTCAAAAACAGCGTTCTGCGGCATGAGGCAGATTTCAGTTGCCCCAAGCTGCAATTCAATATCATCTTGCAGGGGCGTTGCTTGCGCGACGTGAATGGTTTCTACGATGACTGGACTGCTTTCGGCATTGGGCCGCGTTTCGTTATCGGGGAACTCATCAGCGATAAGAACCTCGTCACCACCGGGTAGCAGCGGGAGCAGGGCCGCCGCCGAGCGAGTGTCAAAAAATGGTGCCTCTCTCGCCGCGCGCACCGCATTGAAGTGGACGTGGGCGGTGACTTCATCCTCGGGTTTGTCCAGGTGCTCTGCGATAAGCGCTAGCGTGCGTTGCATTTTTTCCGTGTGCCAGCCTCGTTCGGCGGCACGCCCCAGTTGTATCGCCAGCATCACACCGCGTACTCGCGGATTGTGTGCGTTTTCCGGTCGCAGGGCATCATGCACCAGCGAGGGCAGTTGCCAGCGCGTGGCAATTCCTCGGCTGAAATGTTCCAGGCTTTCGCCCAGGGCGAGGTACTGCGCCTCGTCAGTGTGCAGGTGATCCTTGAAAATCAGCTTGCGCATTTCGTGCATTTTATCCGGGGCGGCAATCCATAGGGCCATTTCGGCCACGTCGTGGAGCAGGGTGGCCAGCAATATTTCTTCCGGCGCATGATCGTTCACAATGTGAGCCCAGTCCCAGGCTTGAAAGGCGGCGTGGAAGGCGCGACAGGCGGCGCGGGTAAAACCGATTCGGGCTCTGCCAGTGAGGCTGCGTTCCAGTTCCGGGCATCCCCGGGGCAACTGTTCAACGCGCTCGATCCCCAGCAACATCGCCGCCTGAGCCATGCTGGATACTTCGGCGCGCGGAGAATGGCTGGAGCCGGCGTGCAGTTGCTGAAGTGTGTGCAAGGCCAACCCCGGATCTTTGAGGATAATGTCGCCTGCCCGTTCAAACACCGAGCCGCCCTGGGTCAGCTGGGCGAAGGCGCGCACCGAATGGCCGAAAATAGGTAACGGTTGTTCGATAAGCTGGTCAATGGAAAGAATGCTATTGGTGCGCACGTTGTTGGCTCGATAGGCAGTGGGATGGGCGAGTCCGATGGCTTGCGTCGGGCTGTCCTGCATAAAAACGTCGGCAGGAGGGGCGGGAACTTTAGGTGGCAGCACGCTGAAGGTGATGCTCTGCGGCGGGGAAAGCAGGAAATTAGGAAAGGTACAAACGAAAAAAGCCCCGCAATATGCGGGGCTTTTAATGGCTCAGGATCGCTCCAGAGCGCTAACGGTTACCGCCCTTACTCAGGGATGACGTTAGCAGCCTGGGGGCCTTTGGGGCCCTGCTGCAATTCGAAGGTAACCTTCTGGTTTTCCGCGAGGCTTTTGAATCCACCGCCTTGGATTGCGCTGAAATGCACAAAAACGTCTTCGCCGCCGTCGTCCTGAGCGATGAAGCCGAAGCCTTTGGAATCGTTAAACCACTTTACGGTGCCTGTTGCCATAATCTTGTCCTACCTTGTGTTCATAAATGGTGTTCATAAAATGTTTTTAAAACTTAAGCTGACAACAACAAACAGGAGGAGAGCGGTCGATTTCCATTAGCAATGGCCAGCGAATACGGTCGTTCCAACCCATGCAGGGGCTGCAGCCTGCGGGATCATAGCCGATTCCTGGCGATGATGCCAAACTTTGCTGCATTAAATTTAATTTCCAGGACTGTCGGCCGCTACTCGATGCTCAGGGTCTACGTGTTATGCTTGGCTCGGTAGAGCTTCGTGACCCCACCGTTCCGACAGCCCTGAAATAAATCATATGCCATTCTGCCGCTCTATTGTTAGGCGTAGATCCCGTCACCGTTGACTGACTCGTAAATGGATTTTCCCCCCAGCTCGTCTCCTTCTTCTCTTTTGCGAGGCCCCGATGTGTGGGCCTTGTTGATATTGGCGTTGGCCGCCGTGGCCCTGTTGGCCGGGCCTATATTTGACGGAAATGCTCTGTATTTCAGAGATTTGCAGGTTTTCTTTGTGCCGCTCAAGCAATTTTTGGCGGACAGCCTGCGGGCGGGGGTGTTGCCGTTCTGGAATCCTAATGTGTCGATGGGCACACCGTATTTCGCGGAAATGCAGACCGGTGTGCTGTACCCGCCCTCGTGGTTGTTGCTGCTGTGGGACGGGACTCGCGGTATTGCTGGGTTGCTGGTTTTTCATCTGATGCTGGCGGCGGGTGGTGCGTACCTTTTTGCCCGTAGCCTGGGGCTGTCCTGCCCGGCGGCATTTGCTTCAGCGGCCACGTATGCGTTTGGTGGCGGGCTAGTCAGCAGCCTGAACATGATTAACTTCATGCAGGGGCTGGCCTGGTTGCCGGTGGTGTTGTGGGCCTTCGAGCGCGATGCCTGCCTGCCTCATGCGCGTCGTTGGGTGGTCGCCACATTGGCAGTGGCCCTGCAAACCCTGGCCGGGGCCCCGGATGTCTGCATCATGACGGGTTTAATCGTGGCGGGTCGGCAGGTGATGCTGCACGGTTATCGTCACTGGCGCTGGCTGTTGCGGGTGGGGGCGGCTTACGCGGTGGCGTTGCTGGTGGCCACGCCCCAATTGGTCGCGACCTACGAGTTGTATACCCAGTCAGTGCGCACGACGGGGTTGTCCAGCGCGGAGATTCAGAGTTATTCCATGCACTTTGGCCAGCTATGGAGCTTGATCTCGTCGCCGGCCCTGCGGACGGATGACTGGGACATCTTTACGGTGTTCCCCAACGGTTATGTGCCGCTATTTCTGTCTTTATATCTAGGCTGGGCAGCGCTGCTGCTGGTGGCCTGCGCGTTGTGGTGGGTGCCGCGCCGTGCCGGTTTTTGGCTGGCGCTGGCCGCGCTGGGGGTGTTTTTGGCCCTGGGCGGTAACAATCCGGCAGCCATGTGGGTGTACGAAAGCATCGCCATTTTTCGTTACCCGGAAAAATACGTGGTGTTGCTGCATGTGGCCCTGTCAGTGCTGGTGGGGCTGGGAGCTCAGGCGCTATTTGATTTTCTTAAGCCCCGGGGCTGGTGTCCGCCATTGCTGCCGGTCGGTGTCGGCGTGTTGCTGCTGGCGGAGCTTTTGCTGGTGAATAGGCACATCAATCTGCAACAGTCTCCGGACTATTTCAAACTCGACAACTTATCCGACGTCCGCACTCTGACGGCTTGGAACCGCGCCACGCCGGGCTTTCTGTACGCCCGTGATGGCGATAAAATCGAAACCCGCTCGGTGCGCCAGCTGTACGGGCGTTATCGTCGGCAACTCGCGCCCCACATTGGCACCCTGGCGGGGCTGCGCTACGTGCAGGGGACGGAGGGACTGACCCTCAGGGACCACGCCCTGGTGGCCGAGTTGCTGGACAGCCTGCCGCCCACAGACACCCTGGCCGCGCGCCTGCAATTTTTCAACGCTCCCTACGTAATGACCAGCCAGACCCTGTTTTCTCGCGCCCGTAGCTGGCTGCCCATTGCGCAACGGGAAAGCGAGTTGCTGTGGCGTTTGCCGCCCACTAAACCCATGGCCTACTTTCCCGTCATGGTGTTGAATCGTCCGGCGCAGGCCATTTACCAGGCCGTTGATGATCCCGCATTCATCTCCGGTCGGGCAGCCTTTACCCAAACCCCGGACGGGCGGGACGTGGGTGCCTTGTGGGGCCGGGTGTTGACGACCCGACGGGTCTCCCCCAATCGCATGGAGATGGATGTGAAGGTGGACCGTCGAGGATTTCTGGTGTGGCAGGAGTCTTTTTATCCTGGTTGGCGGGTGTGGGTGGACGGTGACGAAGCGAGGCTGTCCCGTGCTAATCACTTGTTTATGGGACTGTGGCTGGGGCCCGGACCGCACCGCGTGGTGTTCAAGTTCACGCCCAGCGGATTTTATGCGGGGCTGGGTGTCAGCTTGGCTTCACTGGTATTGTTGGCACTGGTGTTTTGGGGACGCGTGTCCTCCGCCACCTTCATCGGCGGCGTGATGAGAATCCGCAAGCGTCGCTGACAACCACAACCGAGACAAGAGCCGCTGCCATGCAAACATTGTGCATTGTGATCCCCGTATTCAATGAAGCCGATGCCCTGGTCGAAAACCTGGAACACATCATCGCGCGCATCGGGCAGCTTGATGGCGTGCGGCTGCGGCTGTTGCTGGTGAATGATGGTTCCGACGACAACACCGTGACGGTGGCGCAGGCTCTGTGCGAAAAATATCCGCAGCTGTCGCTGCTGTCCCTGAACCGGAACTTCGGAAAAGAGGCCGCGATTCTGGCGGGCCTGAACCATGTGAAGGACGATGCTGTGGTCGTCATGGACAGCGATCTCCAACACCCGCCGGAATTGGTGGCACAGATGGTGGCGCTGTGGAAAAGCGGCGTGCAAGTGGTGGAGGCGCGGAAAATTTCACGGCCTTCGCAGTCGGTGGCTTACCGGCTGATGGCGAGTATTTTTTACAGCACCTTCGATACGTTGACTCGCATGGACCTGCGAAATCATTCCGATTTCAAATTGCTGGACCGCGCAGTCATTGATGCTTACTGCGCGCTACCCGAACGCGGCCGGTTTTTTCGCGGCCTGATTCACTGGATGCATTTCAGCGCGGCGACGGTTCCGTTTGAAGAACCGCAACGGGAAAGAGGGCACTCGAAATGGGGGGCGGCTAAGCTGCTGAGCTTGTCGTGGCAGTCCGTATCATCGTTCACCTCGTTGCCGCTACATCTGGTGACGGTAATGGGGCTTTTCACCTTTCTGGTAAGCATGACGCTGGGCGGCAAGGCGCTGTACGACAAATTATCCGGCCAGGCCCTGGACGGATTCACCACGGTGATCCTGCTATTACTCATCATTGGTAGTGTGCTGATGTTCAGCCTGGGGCTGGTGGGAAGTTACGTGGCACGAATTTACGACGAAATAAAAGCGCGACCGGTGTATCTGGTGGACGAAAAAAACAGCCGTCTGCCCGATGACTGAGCGCGCCACCATTCCTCCAATTTCCGGGACGCCTCTGTCCCCCCGGAAATTGCCGAAATCGTGTGTGTCCCTGTGGGTTAATTTTACTGGTTTCGGTATTTTCCTGATCAGCGCTGCGCTGGTGCGTCAGTTCGATGACCTCTCTTCTTCCCACGCCGCGTTGTTGTTGCTGATTTCGCTGGCGGTGCCGTTGATTGTCATGGAGCTGCTGGG
>JAADHZ010000052.1 GCA_013151575.1 Gammaproteobacteria bacterium | reverse complement strand
GCAATCGTTATTATAGCTTTCTTCGCGTCAAAAATGGAGTATTTTTTATATTAAATCATGAGGTTAGAGGGTTTTCGGGCGGGCACTAGTTATTTGATTGGAGCCGCTGTGGCAACATACATGGTAATCGTAAGTTCTGCCTGGATGTTGTTTGTGGCTGCTTTAGTGGGTGGTGGTATTGGTGTGTGGTTTTCACACCGTTGGGTGTGCGGTAAATTAGCCTAATAAAAAGCCCAGTGGACAGACTAAAGCGCACTTGTTTTGCTTACGCAAAAACGTACTGTTTTAGTCTGCCGCTCAGTTTGGCGCTAACTACAGACAGAAAAAACGGCGTATCCGAATATGAAATACCTGGGGCGAATGATAGTGCTGGCCGCATTGGGTGTTGTCGCAAGTGTCAGTACAGGCACGATGGCGGCAGGCGCCTGTACCTACGGCGAAGCACTGATGGCCTTGGAGCAAAACAATACGCTACGGGCCATGGCCTTGATGCGTATGGCCAGTGCTGACGGTGACATGCGTGCCACGGCGTTTCTGGCTGGGCGGGAGCAGGCCCCCGCTGTGTTGGCCACCGTGGCGCCAATGATCGGCCCGAATTTCGCGCCAGCGCAGGTTAGGCTAACGCCCCGATAACCGGATAATTTGTTCGGATGTTGTTGGGTTGGTTTTTTCAGGTGAGATGCTTCCCAGTTTTTGATTGGGAATGTCGGTGAACCAGCCCCGTGAATAGCCTTTTTCGAGGAACCCTTTGGCGGAGGTGTCACCCATTTTTTGCCGCTCGTTTTAGCCATGCCAGTCCAGCGGCGAAGCGGGATTCATCACCACTCAAATAGTAAAGCCCAAGAAAAAACTGACCGGAAGGATTGCCATTTTCCGCCGCCTTGCGGTACCACACCCCGGCCAACCGGGGGTCGCGATCGACGCCCCAGCCGTTGGCGTAAGCCAGCCCCACGAACACCTGCGCCTCACTGTGCCCCTGTGTTGCCAGGGTTTGCCACAGGGAAAAGGCTTGTCCGTAATTCCCGGTATTGAAGGCGGCCTGCCCCTGTTCCAATGCGGGCACATGGTCATCCGCGGGTTGTTCCGACGCCCGTGCGCTGGTCGCAGCAAGGCTGCCAGCTAAGAGGATATGAGCGAGTAACAGCAGTTTTTTCATCATTGTGTTCGTTGCGCCGTGGTCGATCCAACCTCGTGCTTGAGGTACCATTCTCTATCAAAAAATGGTTTCAAAACGTGATCGCCATCACGGTGTTATAAATGTTTTTATCGTTGGCAAGCCGCCAGACTAATGCTTTCCACTACAAATATAAAGAGTGATTCCCTTGAGTAATATCGAGAAACTTACCGAGGTCATGTCTCGTCTTCGGAACCCGGACAGCGGTTGTCCCTGGGATCTTGAGCAAGGCTTCGAGAGCCTCGTTCCCCACATGTTGGAGGAGGCCTACGAGGTGGCCGAAACCATTGAAACCGGGCGGCTTCACGAGCTCAACGGCGAGCTGGGCGACCTGTTGTTTCAGGTGGTGTTCTACGCGCGGCTAGCCGAGGAGCAGGGGCGATTCGGTTTCGAGGATGTCGTTGAGGGTATCGTCCACAAACTGATTTCCCGCCACCCTCATGTGTTCGGAGGTGATACGCCCATCACCACCGCCCGGCAGCAGTCGGAGGCATGGGAGGCACACAAGGCAAGGGAACGAGGCGGGGCAGGGGCCTTGGCCGGAGTGGCCACCAGTCTTCCGGCCATGACGCGCGCGATGAAGCTGCAAAAGCGTGCCGCGCGGGTGGGCTACCAATGGCCGGACGTGGGACCGGCATTCGATAAAATTCTGGAAGAATTAGAAGAGGTGCGGGTCGAAATCGAGCAGAAAAATGCTCGGGAGCGAGTGGAGGATGAAATGGGGGATTTGCTGTTTGCCTGCGTCAATCTTTCGCGCATGGCGGGGATAGACCCGGAAACCGCCCTGCGTTGTTCCAATCGCAAGTTCGAGCGACGTTTTGCCCACATGGAGGCGACGGTTGATACCGAGGCCTCCGACCTTACGGCGCTGAGTCTGGCGGAATGGGAAGGCCTGTGGGAGCGGGCCAAGGCCGACGAGCAGGCTATATAATCCGGTAATATCTCCGCGCTCCCTCCCTGTTTCCTATCGCAGTCCAATTGACACCTATGACCAATACCCATGACCAACACCCATATTTTTCTTGATGCCGATACTCGGTGCGCACTGTCCCGCGACATCGAGTCTTGTCTATTACGCCATCAGCCGCGCTTGCAAAAACGTCTGGCGCAGCTTGCGGGTCAAACCCAGCGGCGGAAGGAAAATGCAAAAAAACTCGCCGCCCTGCGAGATGAAATTTCTCGTTCACAGGCCGACCGGGCACAACGGGTCGCCAATCTGCCGCAGCCGCAGTTCCCCGAAGCCCTACCGGTGTCCGGGCGGCGCGAGGAAATTGCCGAGGCCATCGCACAAAATCAGGTCATCATCGTTGCCGGTGAAACCGGCTCGGGCAAAACCACCCAAATTCCGAAAATTTGTCTGGCCTTGGGGAGGGGTACTGGGGGGCTGATTGGCCACACTCAGCCCCGCCGAATCGCAGCGCGTACTGTAGCGCAACGCATTGCCGAAGAGCTGGGCAGTTCGCTTGGGGAACAGGTGGGTTTCAAGGTGCGCTTCTCCGACCACATGCAACCCGGTGCGTACATCAAGCTGATGACCGACGGCATTTTGCTGGCCGAGCTGGCCCATGATCGTGACCTGCTGCAATACGACACGCTGATTATCGACGAGGCTCACGAACGCAGCCTGAATATCGATTTCCTATTAGGTTATTTCAAGCAACTGTTGCCACGTCGACCAGATTTCAAATTGATCATCACCTCGGCCACCATTGACACCGGGCGTTTTTCTCGGCATTTCGACAATGCGCCGGTGATCGAGGTCTCGGGCCGCACGTATCCGGTGGAGCTGCGTTACCGGCCGCTGTTGGATGACGGTGATGAAAACGGTGCGGACCCTGTCGCCGCCATCCTGCGTGCGGTGGACGAACTGGCAGAGTCCGAAGGGCCGGGCGATACGTTGGTGTTTCTCAGTGGTGAAAAAGAAATCCGCGACACCACCGAGGCCCTGCGTAAACACCATCCATCCCACACCGAAATACTGCCGTTGTATTCACGGCTCAGCGCCCAGGAACAAAACAGGGTGTTTCAACCGGGGCGCGGGCGACGCATCGTGCTGGCCACCAATGTGGCTGAAACCTCGCTCACCGTGCCCGGCATCCGATTTGTGGTGGACCCGGGCAAGGCCCGCATCAGTCGCTACAGTTATCGCACCAAGGTGCAGCGCCTGCCTATCGAAGCCATTTCACAGTCCAGCGCCAGTCAGCGCTCGGGGCGCTGCGGACGGGTGAGCGCTGGCGTTTGCATTCGGCTGTATGCGGAAGAGGATTTCATCGCCCGGCCGGTTTTCACCGAGCCCGAGATTCAACGCACTAATCTTGCCTCCGTGATTCTTCAGATGCGCAATTTGGGATTGGGTGATCCCGAAGCTTTCCCGTTTATTGATCCGCCGGACCGGCGTTACATCAGCGATGGTTTTCGTCTATTGCAGGAGCTGGGTGCCATCGATGAACATCGCGCGCTCACGGTGCTGGGCGAAAAGCTCTCCCATCTGCCGTTAGATCCGAAAATAGGTCGCATGATACTGGCGGCGGAAGACAATGATTGTCTCGCCGAGGTGCTGATTATCGCCAGTGCGCTCAGCGTGCAAGATCCTCGTGAACGTCCCTCCGACAAGCAGCAACAGGCCGATGAAAAACATGCCGTGCTGCGGGACGAAAAATCCGATTTTATGAGTTTGCTGACATTGTGGCAGCACAGCCGAGAACAGCAAAAACAGCTGTCAAAAAATCAATGGCGAAAATACTGCCGGCAAAATTTTCTCTCCTTCATGCGCATGAAAGATTGGGCAGACACTCATCAACAATTGCGCAGCCAAGTTAAAAACATGGGGCTGCATATTAATACCCATGCGGCAAATTATGAACAAATCCATTGTGCTCTGTTGTCCGGACTGCTGAGCCATGTGGGAACCCGCGATGAGCCGGAGGAAAAAACCCCATCACAGAAAAAAACTACCGGAGAAACTGCGCCCGCCAAACGAAAAAAAACCAACCGTTATCTCGGTGCGCGCAATACGGAATTTTTTCTGTTTCCCGGCTCCGGTCTCGCAAAAAAATCCCCACGCTGGGTGATGAGCGCCGAGTTGGTGCAGACCAGCCGACTGTTTGCGCGCCAAAATGCCAGCGTGGAACCGGAATGGATCGAAAGTGCTGCCCATCATTTGCTGAAGCGGGAATACAGCGAACCGTATTGGGACAAACGGTGCGGTCGTGTTTCGGCTTTTGAAACGGTGCGCCTTTACGGGCTGGTGTTGCATGCCCGGCGTCGTATCAACTTTAGCCCTATCGATCCCCTGCAGGCCCGCCAGATTTTTATTCGGGAGGCCCTGGTGAACGGCGAGTACCGTACCCAGGCAACATTTTTTGCGCATAATCAAAAAACACTAGCCGATGCAAGGGAGCTGGAAGACCAAGCCCGCAGCAGCGGCATCGTGGTGGACGACGAGCAGCTGTTTCAGTTTTTTGATGAAAAAATACCCGATGCCATTTGCAGTCACGCCAGTTTTGAAAAATGGCGAAAACAAGCCGAGCACGAAAATCAAAATGTGCTGCGATTATCGACGGATGATGTGCTGGTGTCCGGTAAACATAACAATAAATGTGACTATCCTGCGGAGCTGGACGTTGGCGGTGTCACGCTACCGCTATCATATTGCTTCAATCCCGGTGGCAGTGATGACGGTGTGACTGTGACGGTGCCGTTGGGGGCGCTTAACCAACTGAATGAAACAGCCTTTGAGTGGCTGGTGCCGGGCTTGTTGGCCGAAAAAATTACCGCGCTGTTGAAAAGCCTTCCCAAAAATATTCGCAAACAATTGGTGCCGGTTCCGGATACCGCCGAAGCCATCGGTGAGGCGCTGATGCTCAACGGAGGTTCGCTGCTGGATGCCATCGGCGAACAATTGCTGGCCCGACACATCACAGTGAACCGGCAGGACTGGCGCCTGGAAACGATCCCGGAACATTTGAAAATGCGTTTTCGCATTGTTGACCAGACGCAAAAGGAAGTGGGCAACGGGAGAGAGCTCGGCGTTTTGCAAGCCCGCCTCGGTTCACACGCGGTGGCTGACATCGAAAACAACGCGGGTGACCACCGATGGCCAACAGAGGGTGTTTTGACATGGGATTTCGGTGTGCTGCCTGAATTCATCGAACAGGCAGGGGAGGGCAGCCGCTACCGCGCCTATCCGGCGTTAACCGATAAGGGTGATAGTGTCGGCATCAGTTTGCAGGATTCTGCCACGGCGGCTGAGCGGGTTCATCGGCAGGGTTTGTTACGGCTTGCGACGATTCATTTTGCGCGTGAGTTGAAATACCTCAAACGTCATCTTCCTGATATCAAGACCCTGTGCTTACAGTACGCCTCTCTGGGACAGTGTGAAACGCTGAAGGAAGATTTGGTGCGATCTATTTTAGACCGGTGTTTTTTTACACCGGGCTACGATATTCGGGACGGCGAGACCTTTGCCTCGCGCATGCAGCAATACAAACCACAGCTGATGAATACGGCTAACGACACCGTCGCGCTGTGCGCAAATATTCTACAGCGGCAGCACGATATTCGGAAACAGTTGCAAAGCAACAACGTTATTGCGCCGGAGTTACGTGCTGACATTGAACAGCAACTTACCCAGTTGATATTTCCGGGGTTTTTGACGGACACCGCAGGGGAGTGGCTTTCTCATCTGCCACGGTTTTTGCGCGCGATCCAGTTACGTTTGGAAAAACAGGTCTCGTCACCGGCGTCGGACGATGAAAAATATCAACACCTTAAACCGTTACTTTTGTCGGTTGCGGAACTGGCTGAAAAAATCACCATCAAACGGGGAGGATCTGCGGAAGGTCTGCAACAGCTGCGCTGGATGTTGGAGGAATATCGGGTGTCGCTGTTTGCCCAAGAGCTGAAGACGTCCATGCCGATTTCTCCCAAGCGGATTGAAAAACAGATAAATAACTGCCGAAAATTTGCCTGATTTTTTCCTAAATCAGAAAACGGTTTATTGAAATAATGATGCGTTATATTTAAAAGTCAGCGATAAATATTGTTTCAATTAAATTCCTTTAGTTTTTGGGCGCTTAGAAATAAGGCTGACAAAAGTCCTTGTTAATAGGCATATGTTGGTTATAGTAAAGATGAGTGTCGCCCCTGGATTGTCGTTTGACCCAATTCGTACTAGACATGGGGATTGCTGCTGAAGCGCTGTTGTGAATGTCCGCGCGTGTTATGTCGGTTAGCCGCAAAATGCGTTGTGGAAATCCTGATGCACTTCCTGGTGCCACCACTTGGACGTATGGTTCAAGACACGGGGCGACGCCGTACTGATCAGTTTTGAGTTTTGAAAAAAAACCGCTTTTCCCCTTGGGGTTGAGTGGTTTTTTTTTGCCTGATTTTGGGGTTCTGGTTACGGCTAGCCGGATTTCCGCATTTTTCGCAGTTGCTCCCGCGAGGGAATGTTCGGCATGCGAGCGCTCAAACGCTGGGGTTGTTGTCCCAGTCTGTCGGCGTAAATCACGGTGAAGGCCAGCACGCTGGTGACGTATTCCCGGGTTTCGCGATAGGGAATGCTTTCTATCCAGCGGGCGGCGTCCAGGCCGCTTTCGTTGGGCAACCATTGGTCGATGCGCCGAGCCCCGGCATTGTAGGCGGCGGTGGCTAGCACGGTTTGGCCGCCAAACCGGTGCATCATTTTTTGCAGGTACAGGGTGCCCAGCGCGAGGTTGGTATTGGCGAGGATCAGCTGGGAGGAGCCCCGGTAGCGGGCGCGGGAGGCGGTCGCCATGCTTTTGGCGGTGGCGGGCATTAACTGCATCAGGCCGATGGCACCTTTGGGTGAACGTGCGTCGGTCATGAACGCACTCTCGCGACGTATTACCCCGTAGGTCCACGCGGGGTCGATGTGTTTGCGTTTGGAGTGGGACTCCACCTCCTGCTGGAATAACAGCGGAAACCTCAGATCGATGTCGTCGCGGTAAGCGGTGCTGGCCATGGTGAGAATGGATTGGTCTGCCCAGCCCCACAGTTGTGCGATTTTTGACGCGGTCAACCGTTGTCGTTCATCCAGATTGCGGCTTAGGCGGTGCCATTCTCGACGCGCAGGTACCTTGCGGCCAAGAATGAATAGCTCCCGGGCGCGGCGCATGGCCGTGTGCTGGCTCAGCTCAAACAGTTCGCTAGCGCTGGCGCGGTAGGGGGTGCTGCCTAGCGCGTAGGGAAGCCCCGTGTGGTCAGCGGCGAGAAAGCCGTAGTAACTGCGTCGTTGTGCCAGGCGGGTGTAGTGGGCCATGGCGGCGGTTTTTTTTCCCAGCTGTTCAAGGATGCGGGCGCGCCAGTATCGCCAGCGGTCTTTTTTTTGTGTCTCGGGGCGCAGGGCATCCAGTGCGGTGAGGGCGGCAGGCCAGTTGGACTGGCGTAGTGCGCTGCGTACACGCCAAGCGCGTGCGGTATCCGTGAGCTGTTGCGGGGGAATGATCGACAGCCACTCGCTGGCACCCGGTTGGTGACGCCGTGCCTTGGCGATGGCCAGGGTTTGTATGAAGGCGTATTGCGCCTGTTGGTCAATGGAAAAAGAGCGTTTGGGGTCAAACCAGAGTTTTTCCGCCCTATGCGGGTTGCGTGCCGCCAGGCGTTTGAGGGTGCTGAGCAGGATGTGCGAGGCGTAAGGGTGGGGGCTATTTTTTAGCAAATTGAGGTAGTTGCTCAGTTGCTGTGGTGTGCGGTGCAGACGAATCCACAGTTTTGCGAGTTTTTTGTCGGCGCGTGGCAATGCGCGCGTCAAAAAACGCGCCAGAGTGCGGTGCCCCTCCGCCAGGGCCAGAGACAAGCGCCGCCACACAAGGTCAGCGGAAGGGGGCTGTGCGGCGCGCCAGGCTCGAAAGGTCCGGTCGCAGGTCTTGGGGCGGGATTGCCCGCTGAGCCACAATGATTGGATGGCCGGGTAGGCCGTTTCCGCCTGCCCGGTGCGGATCAAGGCGTACAAATATCGGCATTGCAAGCGAATGCTGGCCTGGGGAGTATAGAACTGTAAAAAACGCTTCCAATGCCCCCGGCGGGCGCTGAACTTCAGTATTTTGCGGCGTAACGCATCCGCCACAGGGACATCGGCATAGGCGGTAAGGAAATGAGTCAGTTCGTCGTTATTCGCGCTGCCCAGGCGCTGTTTCAGTTCCGTGAACAGGAGATAGGGGTACAGGGGATAATCGCTGAGCGAGGTGCGCAGAGTCTTAAATTTTTTTAGCTGCCGCAGGCGCAGGGCTTTTTCGGCCTTCAAATATTGTGCACGCTGGACCGTCAGTTTGTCTGTTTCAAAGTTGATGACCCGCTGAGCAAGGGATGAATTGGGAACGGTGGTGGTGTCGCCCTGAGTTGGCACGTAAGCCCCTGCGCTCGCGCTCCACAGGGCAAGCAACAGTAATGCGGGAAGAGCCGACGGTTGCGTCGGCTTGACGGTATTAAAAAACGTCATCTGCTCTCAGTTGTTCGGGGGACGGTTCGATCTCGATATAGGCCATTAGCGGCCGGGGCGGCTGCTATTTGAGCGGCGGCCCAGGGCTTTCCCGGCAGGGCCGCTGTGAGTATGCTGGCCCATCGACATTTGCGGCATTCCCACCTAAGGCAATTCCATGCTGGATCTACTGGATCACCCGTTGTTTCAGGCGCTGCTGGCCCCGTTTTTGGCGGGCTTGCTGGTCGCCATGCTGATGGCAATGCGTCCCGGCACACGGAGCCTGCAAGGGCTGGCGATTTTGGTCGGCGTGGGGGTAACGGCGTGGTTGAGCATCGGTCTGGAATTTGAACCTCTGACATCGACCCGCAAGATCGTGCTGTGCAGCCTGACCCTGCCCTGGGTGGCACTGGTTTTTGCGCGCGGCCGTTGGCCACGTTTCGTTGAAGCAGTGGTGTTGTCCGGTTTGCTAGCGCTGGCGGCGCTGTGGGTGGTGGCGCCGGTGCTGGGTCGACAGGAGGGGGTGACGATGTTTGCCACCGGGGCGAGGGTGGCGTTGTTTGCCGCCGCTATTAGTGTGTTATTGGTGTGGTTTTCTCGCCAAGACAGGGTGCGCCAGGGCAGTGGCGTGCTGGCGTTGGCTTTGAGCTTGGGGTTGGCAGCGTTGACGGCGGCGTCGGCCTTGTATGCTCAATTGGCCATCGCTGTCGCTGCTTCCACGGTGGGATTGCTGTTGGTGAGAATGCTGTCACAGCGATGGTGGCCGGTGATGGAGGCTGAACGGCAGGGACTGGGTAGTTTGGCTGTTTTTTCTGCGGCAGTGCCGTTGGGACTAGTGGGCGGCGCTGCCACGGTGTACGCTCAGTTGCCGCCTTCGGCACTGTTGTTTTTGTTATTGCCACCAGTGGTGGCGGCTCTGCCATTGGCTGCTGGTTTTCGGCCAGTGCTGCGCCTGAGTATACTCACTGTGCTGGCTTTGCTGGCCGCTGCCCCGGCCATTGCAATAGCATGGTACAGTGCGGGCGCTGTCGTTTTTTAGCAAAGATTTATATGGAACCTCTTACACTTGTAAAGGAGTACCTCTGTAATGGTGATGTCACGACCATTTTTCCGTTCATGGCTGTTTTTTTGTTTACTGCTTTTGCCGATGCTGGCAGTCGCAGATTCCTACACGATTGATCCCGCGCACACCTATCCTAATTTCCAGGTAAATCACCTGGGGTTTTCCACCCTGCACGGACGGTTTGGGAAAACGTCGGGCAAGCTGATTATGGATAAGGCGAAAGGGATGGGCTCCGTTGAAGTGATTATTGATGTTGCATCCGTGGATACGGGTTTCAAAAAACGTGATGATCATTTGCGCTCGCCCGATTTTTTTAATGCCATTGAGTTCCCGGAAATTGTGTTCAAATCCACCCGGGTGACGTTTGCAGGCAAGGGGGCTGTGGTCAACGGGGAACTGACCATCAAAGGTGTTACCCGGCCCGTGATCCTGGAGGTCAGCAGCATCAATTGCGGTGTTCACCCCTTCAGCAAAAAACAGGTGTGTGGTTTCGATGCGAGCACGCGCTTTTTGCGATCCGATTTCGGTATCAAATACGCCCTGCCAGCGGTGGGCGACGAGATTAGACTGGATATTGAAATGGAAGCGTTCAAGGATTAATTCAGCGGTTACGTAAACAAATTTTCGTCTCTTGATGGTGTATTTGCATGGCGTGAAAAATAAAGTTGTTGCAGATACGTTGCTTAAGTTGTGCTGAGATTGGTCGATAGGCACGAAGTGGGCCGCCCTGAAAAGGTTTTGGGAAATTGGAACAAGCACTTTCGGGGTGTGCGGGGATGATGGCCAGATTTAACGGCCCGAAAGGGTCAACGGGGAGAAGAGAAAATGCCAGTTACATCAGAGGTTTCTGAGGACGGTAAGATGACCACCATTAAAATTGGTGGGCGTTTTGATTTCGCGGTGCAAAATGAGTTCCGCGATTGTTACTACAATGCTAAAACGGATGGCGGCGCAAAATTTATTATTGACATGGGCGGCGCAAATTACATGGACAGCTCGGCGTTAGGAATGTTACTGATGATGCGAGAATACCTGGGTGGAAATACTGCGGATATCAGCATCGAAAACAGTTCCCCGGATATTAAAAATATTTTAACAGTGGCCAATTTTCAAAGCCTGTTCCACATGGTCTAGCCCGGCCTGTGCGCCACCCTGAATGCGACAATCCGTCTGAATGATTCGGCGTAAATTCTTTGGCTTATTTCACGCCCAAGCAACCTGAAGAGACCGGCGCTCCTGTCGACGGTGCTCGGCGTGCGCAAAAAATTCTGGTGGTAGATGATGATCTCCCCAGTCGCTTGACCCTGGTCGGTCTCATCGAGTCCCAGGGGCATCAGGTCTTGCAAGCTGATGACGGTGTTCAAGCACTGGCGATGTTCAGGCAAGAAACCCCGGACCTCATCCTGATGAGCGGCGACATGCCTCACATAGATGGTTATGAAGCCACCCGCCAAATAAAGGCCAGCGATGCAGAGGCCTTCGTGCCGGTCATTTTTCTCGCCACCACATCCAATAATCAGGAGCTGGAAAAATGCCTGGATGCAGGAAGTGATGACGTTATCGAAAAACCCTGCAACCCGGTATTGCTGAAAGCTCGTATCAATGCCTTACTGCACATCCGAGATCTGTATCACACCGTTCAGGAGCAGAAAAACGAACTGACCGCGCATCAAAAAAGATTGCAGCGGGAGCGTCTTCTGGCCGGGCGGTTGTTCACGAAAATCGTGAATACCGGCACTTTGGAACTGCCTAACATAAAATCAATGCTTTCCCCCATGTCGCTTTTTTCCGGCGACATCCTGCTTTCCGCACCTAAACCTTCCAGTGGTTTACATGTATTGCTGGGTGATTTTACCGGGCATGGGTTGGCCGCCGCCACCGGGGCACTGCCCGTCGCCAGCGTATTTTATGGCATGACGGAAAAAGGCTATTCAGTGGCGGAGATTGTTTCGGAGATCAATACAAAGCTAAGAAATATTTTGCCTACGGATATGTTTCTTGCCGCCTGCATGATTGACCTGAATCCTGGTAGCCACACTCTCACCATCTGGAATGGGGGTATTCCACCGGTGATTATATACAGCGGAAAGCAAAAACGTATTGTCAACCGTATTGTTCCTCGCCACTTACCGTTAGGTGTCGCGGGTGATAAGGAGTTTAACCGCAGAGTGGATGTGGTTGACATGAAACAGGGAGACCGAATTTACATCCATTCGGATGGCATTACCGAAACCATTGCCCCCTCGGGAGAAATGTTCGGCAGAGAGCGGTTAACGAAAATATTCGAAAGCGCTCTGCACCCGGATGATTTATACGACGAAATTCGCGCTCGGTTACAGGCGTTTCGAGCGGGTGGCGCTCAGCGGGACGATGTGACCTTGATCGAAATTGAGTACCATCAGGCCGCTCTTGAAGCCACGGTTAATCTTGAACACGGAAAAAATATTCCCGCAGTACTGCCACCCAGCAGCTGGAACTTCTCCCTCGATCTGGGGGCGGAACTATTACGGCACTTTGATCCGCTTCCCATGGTGATACAAGCCATTTGCGATATGCAAGGTTTTCACGGTCAGCGCCAGCAGCTTTACACGGTATTTTCAGAATTGTTTTCCAATGCACTGGATCACGGTATTTTGAATCTTGATTCCCAATTGAAAAAAACCGCCGATGGCTTTGCTAAATATTATCTGGAGCGTGAATCTCGGCTGGCGACACAGTCCAAAGGGAAAATCACCATCGAAATTTCTCACAAAGGCACCCGGCAGGGTGGAGAACTTACCGTGCGTGTTGAAGATACCGGCAAAGGATTCAATCACGAAGATGACATGCTGGCTCTGGAAAAAAATCAGGGGAACTCCGGGCGAGGAATACCTTTGCTTTACAGCATGTGTGATGAAGTTAAATATCATGGCAGCGGAAATGCCGTGACGGTGGTATTTCGTTGGTGCGAGTGCGGTGCATCAAACAGCTAGAAGGATTCTCGGGGCAATATGTGATCAAGGGTTGAAGAATCCCCGTTCTTTACGGTGTAAAGCAACCAATACGATGAAAGTTGGTGGCGACGATGGACAGGGCCACATCTAGGGCTTTAGCGTTCCGCTAAATGTGTATTCTATTCAGGCGCTGTCCTAGAAAAATATCACCGATATTTTATTCACATGGCCTTTACAAGGAATTAAAGGCGTGTACTATTAAGCCGTACAATCTGTGCGGTTTAACTGAGTCACACAGTCAGGTACTGAAACATCAACTAACGTTTTATATATTTGTTTTAGGAGGTAGATACCATGACACTTGCAACAGGTTTGATCATCGTTGGTGCTGTCGCAGGCTTTATTTCGTTGGTTACCATCAAAGATGCGATGGGTAGTCGCTGAGCCGGTCGAGAATCGAAACGCTCAACATAACCCGCAGGCATGTCGTTTGTCTGCGGGTTTTTTATTGCCCGCAGATTTCTCGGCGTCGCATGCCGTGCAATCTCTAAACGCGAAAAGGGACAACCGTTGGGGTGTCTGCCGGAATTTTTGGCTCGGAATGGGAGTTTCTGCCCACGGACAGGGCCAGCAGCTCGCGCTGATATGAATTCAAGTTGTGCAGGGAATCCCACATCATATTACTGATAGCGATGCAGGATGCCATGGGATTTCTGGCAAGTTCCCGGCGTTGGTCGATTTGCCACTGCAAACCGGTCAAGCGCTGGCGCTTTTTCTCCGATACGCTTTGAATGAATGACTCAATACACTGGCGCCGCACTGCCTCAAATGATTCGGGATCATCCTGGGCGAGCGCCGCCAATTGGTCAAAATCAGGAATAAATTCAACATGTTGTTTACTGCTCATAACTCTCTCCACCATTTTTGTTGTTCAAAAAGGTGACGCTTGCGGCCCTTTCCGGACTCGTCCCAGGATGACATTGCCCCCAAACACCCCGATGATGCAGCACCTTGCTGGTTGTGATGAACCTGCGTGACTCATTCTCCCTGTTTTTATGGGGTCCTGTCAAAATGTGATCAAATATTGACCATATGAGGGCGTGAAAACAGCCACAGTAACCATGTTTATGGTATTGGTATTGTGGCGTTATTTATGGCGGTGGAACGCTGCGCAAAGCGTAGCCGCATCTGGTCGGATGCAAGTCCCGGCATGGAGTGGGAAAACCGCGCACCGGGTAACCGACGTCCCTAACTGCGACGAAATTGAGAGCGCAGTAATTAGGGAGGCCAGAAAAGACAGGGGTTGACAACCATTTTTTGTTAACGAGATGTTCGCGCCTGGCCGTTTTGGTGTAATTAACCCCGGCCAGATATTCTTGCCGACATCGTCTCTGCCGACAGTGGTGGTCTCGTTACCAGCCAACTGACCGTTTTCGTATTGGGCTTGGTCATGCTGTCGATGTTGCTTCGGCACTGACACCTTTCAACAGCCTGCCTAAAAAATACCCCGTGTGCGAATCTGTCAGCTGCGCGATGTGCTCCGGGGTGCCACTGCCGACAATCGTGCCACCACCTTCGCCCCCTTCGGGCCCGATGTCGATAATCCAGTCGGCGGTTTTGATGACGTCGAGATTGTGCTCGATCACCACGATGGTGTTGCCGTGGTCACGCAGTCGGTGCAGCACCACCAGTAATTGCTCGATGTCGTGAAAGTGCAGACCGGTGGTGGGCTCGTCGAGAATGTACAGGGTGTTGCCGGTGTCGCGCTTGGACAGTTCGCGGGCCAGTTTCACGCGCTGGGCTTCACCGCCGGACAGGGTGGTGGCGGCCTGGCCTAATTTGATGTAGCCGAGTCCTACGTCCATCAGGGTTTGCAGCTTGCGCGCCACCGGCGGAATGGCATCAAAAAAGTCGCGTGCGTCCTCGATGGTCTGCTCCAGCACTTGGAAAATGTTCAAACCCTTGTATTTGATCTCCAGGGTTTCACGGTTGTAACGCTTGCTTTTGCAGACGTCGCAGGCCACGTAGATGTCCGGCAGGAAGTGCATTTCCACTTTTATCACCCCGTCGCCACGGCAGGCCTCGCAGCGTCCGCCTTTGACGTTGAAGCTGAAACGCCCCGGCGTGTAACCGCGTGAGCGCGCCTCTTGCGTGCCGGAAAACAATTCGCGGATGGGCGTGAACAGGCCGGCATAGGTGGCGGGGTTGGAGCGCGGGGTGCGGCCGATGGGGCTCTGGTCGATGTCGACTACTTTGTCGAATTGCCCCAGGCCGTTGATTTCTTTGACGGTGGCTGGCCCCGCCGGGTTGGCGTTGATCACCCGTGCTGCCTCGCGGTATAGCGTGTCATTGATGAGCGTGGACTTGCCAGAGCCGGAGACCCCGGTCACTGCGGTCATCAGGCCCACCGGGATATCTACGTCCACGTTTTTCAGATTATTGCCGGAAGCGCCGCGTATTTGGATCTGCCGTTTGGCGTCCGGCGGGGTTCTCTGTTGCGGAATCGCAATGCATTTGCGCCCGGACAGGTATTGCCCGGTGAGCGAAGCGGGGTTGTCCATGATGTCCTGCGGCGTGCCCTGGGCGACGATCTCGCCGCCGTGCACGCCCGCGCCGGGGCCAATATCCAGCACGTGGTCGGCGCTGGCGATGGCATCTTCATCGTGCTCCACCACAATCACCGTGTTGCCCATGTCACGCAGGTAGGTGAGGGTGTTGAGCAGGCGCTGGTTGTCGCGCTGGTGCAGACCGATGCTGGGTTCGTCCAGCACGTACATGACCCCCACCAGACCAGCGCCGATCTGGCTGGCGAGGCGGATGCGCTGGGCTTCGCCGCCGGACAGGGTGTCGGCGCTACGGTCCAGCGAGAGATAGTCGAGGCCAACGTTCACCAGAAAATCCAGACGTTGACTGACTTCCTTGACGATTTTGTCGGCGATTTCGCCACGATGACCGGACAATTTCATCTGGGCGAAAAAATCCTGGGCGCGTCCCACCGGCAGGGAGGTGATTTCCGGCAGGCTTTTTTCCGCCACGAACACGTTGCGTGGGCCTTCCGCCAGACGAGTGCCCGCGCAGTCCGGGCAGGATTTGCTGTTGAGATATTTGGCCAGTTCATCGCGCACCACGTTGGAATCGGTTTCGTGATAGCGCCGGTCCATGTTGGGCAATATACCCTCGAAGCAGTGGCTGCGGGTGCTGAAACCACCGCGGTCGCGGTGGTAGCTGAACTCGATTTCCTCATCGCCACTGCCGTGCAGGATGATGTGTCGAATGTTGTCGGGCAGGGCCTCGAAGGGCTGTTCCAGGTCAAATTTGTAGTGCGCCGCCAGCGAGCTGATCATCTGAAAATAGTAGGCATTGCGTTTATCCCAGCCACGAATGGCGCCGCCGGGCAGGCTCAGTTCCGGGTGCCGTACCACCCGCTCGGCATCAAAAAACTGTTTCACCCCCAGGCCGTCACAGCCGGAGCAGGCACCAGCGGGGTTGTTGAATGAGAACATGCGCGGCTCCAGCTCAGGCAGAGCGTAGCCACAGTGGGGGCAGGCGAATTGCGCCGAAAACAGTAGTTCATCGGCGTCGGCATCGTCCATGAAGGACACCGCCGCGATGCCGTCAGTGAGCGCCAGTGCGGTCTCAAAGGAATCCGCCAGGCGTGACTGCTGGTCGGCGGCGCTGGCCTCGTCTTGCGGCGCACGCACCTTGAGACGGTCCACCACGGCCTCGATACTGTGCTTTTTTCGCAGATCCAGCTCCGGCACATCGTCTAGCTCGAAGATATCGCCGTTCACCCGCACCCGCACAAAACCCTGCGCGCGCAGATCCTTGAATACGCTGAGGTGTTCACCTTTGCGATTGCGTACCACTGGCGCCAGCAGCATGATTTTACTGCCCTCGGGCAGGGTCAGCACCTGGTCCACCATCTGGCTGACGGTCTGCATCTCCAGTGTGCTGCCGTGCTCGGGGCAGCAGGGGGTGCCGGCGCGGGCGTAGAGCAGGCGCAGGTAATCGTAGATTTCGGTGATGGTGCCCACAGTGGAACGCGGATTGTGGGAGGTGGATTTCTGCTCGATGGAAATGGCCGGTGACAGGCCCTCGATGTGGTCCACATCGGGTTTTTCCATCATCGACAAAAACTGCCGCGCATAGGCTGATAGCGATTCCACGTAACGCCGTTGCCCCTCGGCGTAAATGGTGTCGAAGGCCAGCGAGGACTTGCCGGAACCGGATAAACCGGTGATGACAATGAGCTTGTCGCGGGGTAATTCCAGGTCAATATTTTTGAGATTGTGGGTGCGGGCACCCTGAATACGAATTAAATCCATGCTGATGATGTGCCTTTCAATGTGCGATGTCGATGCGCGCCTGTGGGAATTTTTCCGCCCAAACGCAAACCTGTTACTATACGCCGCTCCACCGAGACGACGCAAAACAGGCGGCCAAAGATCGTCAATTTTTCGCGTTTGGAAATGCACCCAGCGATTTTTTACGCATTACAAAAACGTACCCAGGAACGGCCCAAGGACATTTTTTCGTGACACGCAAACCCTCCGACGCCTCCTCCGCTCCCACGGGCATGCTGCCCACGGAACGCCGGGCAGTATTTTCCCTGGCCAGTATTTATGCCCTACGCATGATGGGCCTGTTCATGATTCTGCCCGTGTTTTCGCTCTACGCCGAAACCCTGGAAGGTTACACGCCAGCACTCATCGGTCTGGCCATCGGCATTTACGGGTTGACCCAGGCCGCGTTGCAAATTCCCTTCGGCATGGCTTCGGATCATTTTGGTCGCAAGCCAGTGATCATCCTCGGGCTGATTGTTTTTGCCATCGGCAGCGTGGTGGCGGCCACGGCAGATTCCATGAACGGTGTGATCCTCGGGCGCGCCCTGCAAGGTGCCGGGGCCATCGCAGCGGCGGTGATGGCGCTGGTGGCGGACCTTACCCGCGAAGAAAAACGCCTCGGAGCCATGGCTATCATCGGCATGAGTATTGGCCTGGCCTTTGCCGTGTCACTAGTGCTTGGGCCATTGTTCAGCAATTGGATTGGTGTGGACGGTATTTTTTGGCTCACCGCCGTGCTGGCGCTGGTGGCCATCGCCGTGCTGCATTTTGTGGTGCCGAACCCGGTGCGCAGCACTCTGCATCGCGATGCGCAAACCGTGCCCGCCCAGCTCAAAAACGTGGTTCGTGATCCTCAATTACTGCGACTGGATTTTGGCATCATGGCGCTGCATATGATGCTCACCTCGACGTTTGTGGTGCTGCCGCTCACTCTGCGTGACAACGCCGGACTGGCGGCTGACCACCATTGGTACGTGTACCTGCCGGTGATGGTGTTCGCCATGCTGCTGATGGTGCCGTTTATCATTCTCGCTGAGAAAAAACGTCGCATGAAAACGGTGTTTGTCGCCTCGGTGCTGGCGCTGGGGGTGGGGGAGCTGATTTTCATGTTGGGCCACGGGTCGGTTACCGGCATCGTGCTGGGGCTGTTTATTTTTTTCACCGCGTTCAATGTGCTGGAGGCCTCGCTGCCGTCGCTGGTGGCCAAGATGGTCTCAGGGGACAACAAGGGTACGGCCATGGGCGTGTATTCCAGTTCGCAGTTTATCGGCGCCTTTTTTGGCGGCGTGCTCGGTGGCTGGCTGTACGGTGTCAGCGGTGTAGAGGCCGTGTTTGGTTTTTGCGCCCTGCTCGCCGTAATATGGTTTTTTGTCTCCGCCACCATGCAGAGCCCGCGTTATCTCAGCAGCCATCTGGTGCGAGTGGGGCCGGTGAGCGACGAGCAGGCCAGGCATCTGGTGGGCGAGCTGACGGCAGTCACCGGTGTGGCCGAGGCCGTGGTCATCGCCGAGGACGGCATTGCTTACTTGAAGGTGGACTTGCATGCTCTGGACCGAGAAGCGCTACAGGTCTTTTCGGTGCCGGGGGATGTCGAGGCCGCTGGCCAGACCCACTAACTTACACAAACATGCAGTAACGAAGGAGGCCATCATGGCGCGAGGCATCAACAAAGTTATCCTGATTGGTAACCTGGGACAGGACCCGGAAGTGAAATACATGCCCAGTGGCGGCGCGGTGACCAACGTCACCATCGCGACCAGCGAGAGCTGGAAAGATAAAACCACTGGTGAGCAGAAAGAAAATACCGAGTGGCACCGCGTGGTATTTTTTCGCCGCCTGGCCGAGATTGCTGGCGAGTATTTGAAGAAAGGCTCAAAAGTCTACATTGAAGGCCGTCTGCAAACCCGCAAGTGGCAAGATCAAAGCGGCAATGATCGTTACACCACCGAGATTATTGCCAACGAAATGCAGATGTTGGATTCCCGCAGTGGCGGTGGTGGTGACTTCAGCAAGGCTCCAGCTCAACAACAACCGCAGCCTGCTGCGAGTGGTGCGGCTGTAAGCAACGACAGCAGCAGCAGTAATAGTGGTGGCGGGTTTGATGATTTTGACGACGATATTCCGTTTTAGACCGTACAATAATTAAATTGTTTATAGAAAATGTAGAGGGCCTTGATTTTACAGGTCCTCTTTTTTTGTACTTAAAAAAGTGGGCTTCGTCATGTTGTACTGACTCGCCCCGCGGTTCGGCCTGATACAGTTTCTGTACGGTGGCTCGCAGGTTTGCGATACGCGCCCGAGATCAATCATACTTACGGCAGTAGTGGTAGTTTCTGGGAAGGGCGATACATTGAACTCAGCCCCATCAGTGCCAATATGGTCAAATCACTTGGCCATTACCGCTGGAGCAGCGATATAATGCACAAGGAAAGGATGACCGTCTTGTAGCCGAACACAATTTATACACAAGTCTGAAAAAGACAAAAGACGCCCGCCTTGTGGGCTACAAAAATTTGTTCAGAGCACGTATTGATTCTGACGACTTGAAATCGATACGTGCAGCCTGGCAAACGGGAACACCATTGGGGAATGAGGACTTCAGGGAGAGGATCGAGCGGGTACTCAAAACAAAGGTTGGTCAGAATCGGCGCGGGAGGCAGGGTGGCTCTCTTAAAGGGCTCTGCCCCCTTTAGTTAACCCCTTTAGTTAACCCCTTTAGTTAACCCCTTTAGTTACCGACCCCTTTGGTTGATTGCCAATAATTATCATATAAATGCTTGATTTTTAGGAGTTTTAGCACTGTTGTTGACAGAGTGCTAATGGGCGCATATATTTTGGTGGCACAATATATAGTGGTCACACCACATAGGTATTAGCTTTAGAGTAGGTATAGGCACAATATGTAGTATTTTTAAAATAGCGGTTATTTTCTGGAAAAATAATAAAATGTCGACGGCTGTCCTTACGTCCAATGACCCATTCAACATTCTCGCGCTTTCGGGCGGCGGGTATAAAGGACTTTATACTGCGCGAATTATTTCCCGTATTGAAAAGCGTACGGGCAAACCTTTCGGTTCTCATTTTGATCTAATTTGTGGAACAAGTGTCGGTGGCATTATTGCGCTTGCCATGGCAACCAGGGATATTTCAGCGAAACAAGTTGAAGAAATGCTGATGTCTGCGGGCCCACAAATTTTTACGCCGGTTGAATTACCAAGCTTTAAGTTCGCTCGACCCACGGAGATGTGTGCTGCTGAAATTAACAAACGGATTTATAAACACTCTGGCTTTACACTTGAACGCGGCATTACGGCAGCCAAGCATGCCAATGAGCCACTGAAACAAGCATTAGAGGATGTTTTCGGTGACCGGAAAATACGGGACTTAAAAACCCGTGTACTAATTCCAACAGCCAATTGGACCAAAGGCGCACCTCAGTTCTTTAAAACACCTCACAATCCAAGATTTA
>JAADHZ010000027.1 GCA_013151575.1 Gammaproteobacteria bacterium | reverse complement strand
GGATTTAAAACCCCCTATGAAGTTTTTGAAGAGTTAACGAGTATAAACGCAAAGACACTAACCGGTTATGCACTTATGACTTGAATTCAGGACTCGACAGTTGATATCAATTATCGAAAAACAAATAAACAGACCAATAAAGGTACGAACTGCTGGTAAATTAATGGTTTCATTTTTGGGATTATTCAATCCCATGTTAAAGGAAGTGAAAGAAATAATGTATGGATGGGAGCAGCCTTACATAGTAAATCACAAAAAATACGAAGATAGATTCGGCAATGCGAGTACGCCACACGATATTGCAATTAAGGAAACCATCCAGTGGTATCAGAAAAATATTGCTGGTAATTGCGTATAACAAGGCTCATTTGCGACGTAGCACCACATCAATCCGGCTTTCGACAAGCGGAAAGCTCCCGTAGGAGGGAACACCATGCACCAAAACACTGCCACCACCCGTTATGCCAATTGGGTGATAAGACACCCCTGGATTTCGATACTTTGTTCGTTGGCGCTGGTCGCGGCGGCCGCCAGTGGTGCCCGGTTCCTGGCTTTCAAAACCGATTACCGAGTATTTTTCAGCGCAGACAATCCCCAGCTGCTGGCCTTCGAGGCGCTGGAAGCCACCTACACCAAAAACGACAACGTCATGTTTATTCTGGCGCCGAAAAACGGCGACGCATTCAGCGCGGACACCCTGAACGCGGTCAAGACCCTCACCGAAAAAGCCTGGCAAACTCCCTACTCCATTCGCGTCGACTCGCTGTCCAATTTCCAGCACACAGAAGCCGTGGAAGATGACCTGATGGTCTACGACCTGGTGGACGAAGATCTCAACCTTGACGATGCCGCGCGACAAAAAATTCGTGACATCGCCCTCGCCGAACCTATTCTGTTGAACCGGCTAGTGCCCGACCGCGCCCACGTCACTGGCGTAAATATCACGGTGCAACTACCGGGAGAAGCGATTACCGAGGTGCCAGAAATTGTCGCCTTCGCACGCAGCGTTGCCGCCGAACTCAAAACCCAGTACCCCAACATCGACATTTACCTGAGCGGCATGGTGTTTATGAACAACGCCTTTTCCGAAGCCTCCCAGAGTGACATGCAGTCACTGGTGCCCATTAGTTTTGCGGTGATGTTAGTAACCCTGGGCCTGATGATCCGCGGCTTCACCGGCACGGCGGTCACGCTGATGGTCATCCTATTTTCCATCCTGGCTGGCATGGGGATGGGCGGCCATCTTGGTTTTCCTATCACCCCGCCATCGGCTTCGGCACCTACCATCATACTCACCATCGCCATTGCCAACTGCGTGCACATTTTGGTTACTCTATTGCATGAAATGCGAGCGGGGCGAGAAAAGAAAGAAGCGCTAGTCGAAAGCTTGCGCATCAACATGCAGCCGGTGTTTCTCGCCAGCATCACCACCGCCATCGGTTTTTTGAGCATGAATTTTTCCGAGGTTCCCCCGTTCCAGCACCTTGGCAACATGGTGGCCTTCGGAGTGCTGGCATCATTTATTTTGTCGGTGTTGTTTTTACCCGCCGCCATTTCTTTGCTGCCCATGCGGGTGCGCCAGGTGGCCAACGACGACAGCCATCTGATGCACCGTTTCGGTGATTTTGTGGTCCGCCAGCGCCGCCCGCTAATGTGGGGCATGATGGGTGTGGTGGTGGTGCTGGTGGCGTCGGTGCCGCGCAATGAACTCAACGATGTGTTCGTGCACTACTTCGATGAGACCGTCACTTTCCGCAAAGACGCGGATTTCATGACTGATAATCTCACCGGTCTGTACAACATTGAATATTCACTGGACTCCGGTGAACCCGGCGGCATCAGTCAACCGGAATTTCTGCACGATGTCGCCGCTTTCACACAGTGGTTTCGTGACCAGCCAGAAACCATCCACGTCATTTCCCTCACCGACATTATGTCGCGCCTCAATAAAAATATGCACGGCGACAACTCGGACTGGTATCGCCTGCCCGCCGAACGGAATTTGGCGGCACAATATTTACTGTTATATGAAATGTCCCTGCCCTACGGACTGGACCTGAACAACCAGATCAATGTGGAAAAATCCTCCACTCGTTTCACCGCGACCATTGAAACCATGTCCAGCAATGAGCTGCTGGCATTAGAAAAACGCGCCGCGCAGTGGCTAAAAGCCAATGCTTCCCACATCGTGAACCCCGAAGGCAGCGGCACCTCGCTGATGTTCGCGCACATTGGCAAACGCAACATCATCAGCATGCTGATGGGCACCACGCTGGCGCTAATCGGCATTTCCTTCATTTTGATGCTGGCCCTGCGTTCGGTGAAAATTGGTCTCATCAGCATGATCCCCAACCTAGTGCCCGCCGCCATGGGTTTTGGACTATGGGGCTTGCTAGTGGGTCAGGTAGGCCTGGGCCTGTCCATCGTCGCTGGCATGACATTGGGCATTGTGGTGGATGACACTGTGCATTTCCTCAGCAAATACCTACGCGCCCGACGCGAAAGGGGTCTCGATGCGGAAGAAGCCGTGCGTTACGCATTCCGCAGCGTGGGCATGGCCCTGTTCACCACCTCGGTGGTGCTGATTGCAGGCTTCCTGGTGCTGTCACTATCCAGCTTTGAGCTGAATTCTGGCATGGGCCTACTGACCTCCATCGTCATCGCCTTCGCTCTAATGGCCGACTTTTTATTACTGCCGCCGTTGCTCATGTTGCTGGACAAAAAACCGTACACAACTGCCGATAAATCGAACAATTCCGACGATGCCGGAGAAGACACCAAGGAGCAAAGCCATGTTCATGTCTGATATTCTCACGATCAACATCAAGCAACTCAACCGCACAGGTCTGCTACTGAGTCTGTCACTGCTGTTACCCATCGGTGCTTACGCCGAAACCGCAGAACAAAAAGGGCTGGCCATTGCCCAGGAAATCGAACGCCGCGATACCGGCTGGGGGGACCAGACCGCCAGCCTGCGTATGGTCCTGCGTAACCGCCATGGCCAGGAAAGCACACGCCGCATCCGCAGCAAAACCCTGGAAGTCATTGGTGATGGTGATAAAGCCATCAGCATTTTTGACAGCCCGCGCGACATCAAGGGAACCGCCTTTTTAAGTTACACCCATGCCTTAAAACCGGATGACCAATGGCTGTATCTGCCTGCGCTGAAACGCATCAAACGCATTTCCTCCAATAACAAGTCCGGCCCCTTCATGGGAAGCGAATTCTCCTATGAGGATCTGTCTTCGCAGGAAGTGGAAAAATACACTTATAAATATCTGCGTGATGAAACCATTAATGGCCGCGATAATTTTGTGGTAGAAAGAAAACCGCAATACAAACATTCTGGCTACACCCGCCTGATATCGTGGGTGGACAAGGAAATGTATCAGCCGGTAAAAATTGAATTTTATGACCGCAAAAAAACACTGCTGAAAACGTTACAGATAAATGAACACAAACAATACGAAGGAAAATACTGGCGCCCGAGTCACATGCGCATGGACAATCATTTGACCAAAAAAAGCACGGACCTTTATTGGGAAAACTATCGTTTCAACACCGGACTGAGCGCACGCAATTTTGACCGCAACAGCCTGAAACGAACCCGCTAACCGTGTTCCTCAAACCTGCATACACTTTTGTCGTCGGCCTCATCGGCATCACCATCTGGCAGACACCGGTCAATGCCGGAGAATGGTCAGGTTATGTGAGCGGTGAAATGCGGGGGTTCGCCAACAGTCCCGCCGACCCACGCCAGGACGGCAACACCCTGTCACTGGCGGCCCAACCAGAGTACTACCACGAATGGGATGACGGCCGTCAGAGTCTCACCTTCACGCCTTTCGTTCGCTGGGATGAAACTGACCGAAAACGCAGCCATGCCGATATCCGTGAACTCACCTGGCTGCAAGTGGGTGACGACTGGGAACTGAGAGCCGGTGTACGCAAAGTGTTTTGGGGCGTGACGGAATCACAACATCTGGTGGATATCATCAACCAGACCGACTTGGTGGAGGCGCTGGACGGGGAGGAAAAACTCGGCCAGCCCATGCTCAACCTGGCCTTGATCCGGGACTGGGGCACAGTGGATTTTTTCGTACTACCCGGTTTTCGCGAACGCACCTTCGCCGGCAAGAAGGGGCGTTTGCGCTTTGGCAAAAAAGGACGTTTACGTTTTGCCCTGCCGGTGGACACCGGGCAAACTCAATACGAATCCTCCCGTAAACAGCAACACGTGGACTACGCCCTGCGCTGGTCGCATTATCTCGGTGATTGGGATCTGGCTGTCAGCTATTTCAACGGCACCAGTCGTGACCCAAATTTTTTGCCCAACGTCGACTCGCAAGGCAAACCCATTTCGCTGACACCCTTTTACCCGCAGATCGAACAACTGGGGCTAGAATTACAAGCCACGCTGGATGCCTGGTTGTGGAAGGCCGAAGCCATTTCCCGTAGCGGACAGGGCAACCGCCCCTATACAGCGCTCACTGCAGGCTTTGAATACACCTTCGTGGGTATATTCGACAGCCAGGCCGACCTGGGAGTCGTATCCGAAATTCTCTACGATGACCGGGGCAAAAATGCCCTCACCCCCTTTGCCGACGATATCCTGCTGGCCGCCCGCTTCACCCTCAACGATGCACAATCCAGCGAGGCGCTACTGGGGGTTATTTTTGACAGCGACGACAGCACCCGCGTCGTTACCCTGGAATCCAGCCGCCGCCTCGGCGAAAACTGGAAACTGTCCATCGAAGCACAGAGTTTTCTCAATGTCGCCAGTAATGATTTTCTTTATGGACTACGCAGAGACAATTATGTGCAACTGGAATTGGCCCGCTATTTTTAGTGGCAAGCAAACACAGCACAGCTTAAAACCTGTTCGAGACATGCCCACTGCACATCCTATGGATCGAAAGACACTCCGCAACTTTTTTATCACCAATTGAAAACACCCCCCAATTATGCGGTATCCTTCGGCCATGACCGATACAACCTTCAATGCTGCCGACCACCACAACGCCGACCCTGCCGAAATCGCCAAGTTCGAAGCCCTGGCCTCGCGCTGGTGGGACCCGCAGAGTGAATTCAAACCCCTGCACGAGATCAACCCCCTGCGGCTGGATTACATCGACCAGCGCTGCGGCGGCCTCGCTGACAAGGAGGTCATCGACATCGGCTGCGGTGGCGGCATTCTCGCCGAAAGCATGGCGGTACGTAATGCAACGGTAACCGGCATCGACATGGGAAAAGCGCCATTGGACGTGGCGCGAATGCACGGCCTGGAATCTGGCGTTAACGTCGATTACCAGCAGATCACTGCAGAACAGATGGCCGAACAATACCCTGCCCGCTTCGACGTAGTCACCTGCATGGAAATGCTCGAACACGTGCCGGATCCGGCCTCGGTGATCGCCGCCTGCGCGCAACTGGTAAAACCCGGCGGCACAGTGTTTTTCTCCACCATTAATCGCAATCCGAAAGCCTATCTGTTCGCCATCGTCGGCGCGGAATATCTGCTGCGCATGTTGCCCAAGGGCACCCACGACTACGCCAAATTTATTCGCCCCTCAGAAATGGAACGCTGGGTGCGCCAGGCCAAACTCAAAATGTGCGACCTGACCGGCATGAGCTACCACCCACTGCGCCAACAATATTCCTTAGGCCGTGACCTAAGCGTGAATTATCTAGCCCACTGCACCCGTGATGCGGGATAGACCTCTCGTCGGGTGGGCACCGCCCACCGGATGCCCAGGTACTGCTGCTGGCGGGCAATGCCCACCCAACAAACGTTGATACTCCCGCGCATTAAAACCGTCTTATTCGATCTCGACGGCACCCTGGCGGACACCGCACCCGACCTGGCCTTCGCGTTGAATCAAGTGCTTGCGGAAAACGACCGCCCTCCCCTGCCCTTCGAACATATCCGGCCCGCCGTTTCCCACGGTGGCCTCGCCCTGACCCAGCTCGGTTTCGGCATTGAACCGGAACACCCCGACTTTGCGCCCCTGCGCCAACGCCTGCTGGACATTTACCGCGCCAACATCGCCCGCGAGACCACGCTTTTTTCCGGCATGGCCGAGCTGCTGGACCACATCGAAAAAAACGGCATGAACTGGGGAGTGGTCACCAACAAACCCACCTGGCTTACCGCACCGTTGATGGATGCGCTGGGCCTGAGCAAGCGCGCCGCCTGCATCGTCAGCGGCGACACTTGCGCCAATCGCAAACCTCACCCCGAACCCATTTTGCACGGTTGCCAGCTCGCCGGTAGCGAAGCACAGCATTGTGTTTACATTGGTGATGCGCAACGCGATATCGAGGCAGGCAATCGCGCAGGAATGAAAACCATCGTCGCGCTGTTCGGTTATATCGCGGATAATGACCGGCCACAGGACTGGGGTGCGGATTTTTTACATCAAAGCCCAGCAGCAACTCAAGCCTGGTTACACACACACCATCCCATAAATTGAACGGTACACTATGGCTCAAGACGTTCCACTTTTCGCGTTCATCCTGATCACTGCGCTCGCAGCCCTGACCGGTGGCAGCATCGTGTATTTTTACCTGCACCGCCGCATCAGCAAACTCTCCGAAAAAAATATCGAACTCAACACCATGCTGGAAATGGAGCGTGCCGCTCAATCGGAAAAACTCGATACACTTGAACAGGCTCGTACCCAACTCACCGAAACCTTCGGCTATCTTTCCAGCCAGGCGCTGAAACACAATAACGAAGAATTTTTGAAACTGGCACAAGAAAACCTCAAACAGTTTCAAACCAAAGCCCAAGGTGAGCTAGCGCAAAAACAACAGGCCATCGAAAACTTGGTGAAACCCATCAAAGACGCGTTGGAAAAAACTGAAAAACAGATACGCACCATCGAGCATGAGCGCAAAGAAGCCTACGGTGCGCTCACCCAGCACCTGGAAACCATGGCCCAGACACAGCAAGCCTTGCAGGGCGAAACACGCAATTTGGTGAAAGCACTAAGCCGTCCCGAGGTACGTGGTCAGTGGGGTGAAATGACCCTTAAACGTCTCGCCGAACTGGCGGGCATGGTAGAGCATTGTGATTTTTTTGAGCAAGAGCACACGCAGACCGAGGACGGCACCATGCGCCCAGACATGATTGTGCGCATGCCCGGCGGTCGAGAAATCGTGGTCGATGTAAAAACCCCGCTGGATGCCTACCTCTCCGCAGTGGAAGCCACCGACGACCAGGAACGGGAAACCCAACTGCTGCGCCATACTAAAAACGTGCGTAAGCGTGTGCAGGAACTGGCCACTAAAGGTTACTGGAACCAGTTCAAAAACGCACCGGACTTCGTCGTGCTATTTATTCCCGGCGACCAATTTTTGAGTGCGGCGCTGGATAATGACTATTCATTGTTAGAAAATGCCATGCAGCAAAAAGTGATCCTCGCCACACCCACCAGTTTTGTCGCCCTACTGCGCGCCGTGGCTTACGGCTGGCGACAGGAGTCTCTGGCGGAAAATGCCGAACACATCAAAGAAGTGGGTGAAGATCTTTACGGCCGACTGGCCACCTTCGCCGAGCACCTGGGAAAACTCGGGAAAAACCTCAACACCAGCGTGCAACACTACAACAAGGCCGTGGCCTCGTTTGATACCCGCGTATTACCCAGCGCGCGCAAGTTCACCGAAATGGGCATCTCCACCAAAAAAAATGTGGAACACATCGAGCAGGTTGACACGACACCGCGTAACCTTGAATCGCAAAACAGCCCCGCAGACAAACACTAACGTGTTCCTGAAACTCAGTAAAACTATCGTCGTAAAATATGGCCGCTGATAATTGTCAACTTACCGCCGCTGCCTATGCACACTGCCAACAACAGGTGCGCAGTCACTACGAAAACTTCCCAGTGGCCTCGTTCATTCTCCCCAAGCGTCTGCGTCAACCCATCAGTGTGATTTACGCCTTTGCGCGCACAGCCGATGATTTTGCCGACGAAGGTGACGATGATGCCGAAACCCGTCTCGCAAAACTCACAGAATATGATGAATACCTGCATGCCATCACTGCTGGTGAGACGATTGAAAACCCCATTTTTATCGCGCTGGCCGATGTCATCGAAAAACACCAGCTACCGTTGCCACTCTTCCATGACTTACTGACGGCATTTCGGCTCGATGTGACCAAAACCCGCTTTGCGGACATCGATGAAATATGGAACTACTGCCGCTATTCCGCTAATCCTGTGGGCCGTTTGCTGCTGCATTTGATGAATGCCGCCACGCCGCAAAACCTCAAATACTCGGATGCGATTTGCAGCGCGTTACAGCTCATCAATTTTTTACAGGACATCGAACAGGATTTCGTTGAGAACCAGCGCATTTATCTTCCCCAGGCGGATATGGAGCGCTTCGGTGTGAATGAAAAACATTTTCAGGACAAACACAGTGATGCGGCCTTTACACAACTGATTCAACAGCAAATAGCCTACGCACGGGAAAAAATATTATTTGGAAAACCGCTGGGGCGTGCCGTGGGCGGGCGTTTTGGTTTTCAGTTACGCTTGATGATAAATGGCGGTTTGCGGGTACTGGAATTGCTGGAATGTCAGCAAGGAAATTTATTTTCACGCCCGCGACTAAGCAAAGCTGACTGGCTGATGATGGTACTACGCTCGGTGTAATATATTGACTACTGCGATTAAGCGAACATTTTCACTTCATGAGTACACACTCGGTTGCGACCACTTTCTTTTGCACGATACAGCGCGGTGTCCGCACGTTTTACAAAATCTTCTTCCGGTTCTTGTGAATAAAACTGAGTAACACCAACAGAAACCGTAATACGCCCAACCTGAAAATTGTCACCGTGACGCAATTTTTGATTCCGGATATTAATGCAAATATTGTCCGCAACAATTTCTGCGCCCTGTATCGCCGTGCCAGGTAGCAGCACGGCAAATTCCTCACCACCGTAACGCGCGAGTTCATCACCGCCACGGATAGCCACATTAATGCTCTCCGCTACCCATTTGAGTACGGCGTCCCCCACCACATGACCATAAGTATCATTCACTTTTTTAAAGTGATCGATGTCCACCAATAACAGGCATACCGGGATACCATCAGCCTTGGCTTTTTCACAGTGATCCACGAGAGAATGATCAAATGCCCGCCGATTTTGGATGCCGGTGAGTGGATCAACCAACGATTCGCGACGCACGCGTTTAAATTCTGTGCGTAACCTGGACAAATCGTCATTGGCCCTGGTCAATTCTTTTTGCAACGACTGGCTTGCCGTCTGCATGCGCAAGGTTTCATCAATGAGTTTTCCGATAACATCAGCCGCATTTTCCGAGCCTTCAGTATCCACCAACTGAGTGGCCGCCGCCCCAAGGGTTTGTTGATAGGCTTGTGATTTATCATCGACCCGGCCCAATGAGCCACGTGTGGATTCAACGATACGGCCCAGCGCCTGGCGGGCATTTTTCAACGCCTGCTCATCGACCGGGCTAATAAAATTTTCATACAACGCTTGCACACGCTGGCTCGTCAGGGTGCCCTCTTTCTCCCGCAATTGATCCATCGCGGTGTTGAGTTCCTGGTTTTGTCCGACCACATATTCATACAAAACCGAATAATTAAGGGGGTTGGCAGGAAGCTCATACTGGCCCGCCATCGGTAGCGCCACACGCGCAATTTGTGCGGCCTCATCAATGGATTCTGGATAACTGCTACTCATTGAGTCTTTTTCTCGGTAGATTTTTATGTCGCGCAAACGCCACACCATGTGGCTTCTCGTGTTTTACTCGCACATTTTAGCGGCCACTAAAAAAAACTATTAACAAATATTTTTGGCTAACATGCTCACCAGCCGGGAAATTAATCCGACTAAATTACTCGGTCATTGCCCCCGTCGATGGGGATTTGCGCGCCGGTGGTCTTGGCAAACAGCGGACCAACCAAGGCGCAGGCCAGTTCGGCCACATCCCGCGAGTTGATCTCTACCTTCAGCAAATTTTTAGTTTTGTATTCCTGCACGCTCATACCGTAGTGGCGTGCCCGATTTTCCAACACTTCGTCGGTCCAAATGGCAGTATCGAACACAGCATCCGGGTGCAGCACGTTGACGCGGATGCCTTTGGGCCCCAGTTCCAGAGCGGCGACTCGCGCCAGTTGGGTCAACCCCGCCTTGGCTACGGAATAGGCCGCCGCCCCCGGCCCTGGCGCGGTGACATTTTTCGATGCCATGAACACCACTGCCGGGGCGATGCCTCGCGCCAGGTACGGAATGCTGGCCTGCAACAACTGCTCATGACTGCTGAGATTGACTTGCAGACTGCGCGTCCACACGTCAGCGTCCATTTCCTCGATGCGGCTGTTGGAGGGGAAGTTGCCAGCATTGCTGAGCACGATGTCCAGCCCACCGAAGCGGGCCACGATGTCGGCCACCGCCGCTTGCAGGGCCGTGCTGTCGGTGACATCGCACACCCGCCCCACGCAGTCCGCCGCGTCGAATAACGCCTCCACCGCCGGGTCAATGTCCAGCGCCAGCACCGCAGCACCCTGCGCATGCAGGGTTTCGGCACAGGCGCGGCCGATGCCGCTGGCAGCCCCAGTCACCAACGCGATTTTACCGACGAAAGTCGCGGGAGTACCGGCCTTGCGCAGCTTGGCCTGTTCCAGATCCCAATATTCTACGTCGAAAATGTCCTGCTCCGGCAACGCCCGCCAGCCTCCCAGGCACTCAGCACGCTAGATGGCGCACAGGGTATGGGCGCTGATGTCGCCGATGATGTCGGCCTCTTTGACACTGCTGCCGAAAGCCAGCACACCGTGACCTGGCCACACGGCCCAGCGCGGGGCGGGATCAAGGCAGGTGAGATTTTTAGTGGCATTACGCTGGAAATAGGCGCGGTAGTCATCGCCGTAATTTTTCACCGCCGCTTCGGGCTCATCACTGAGGATCAGCGGTACGCGTTTGGTGCGAATGACATGGTCCGGCGTCAGCGGGCCGCGAGTGGCGATATCGCCCACATCGGGCAAACTGGAAAAACCCACGCCCTCAGCGGAGGCATCCCAACGCACCACGCCAGCCGTCCCCCGTGCCTGGGCCACGGCGCGGCGGGTCTCGGCCAGTTGACGCAGTGTGTCTGCTTCCACCGGCGCAGGGCTGGCCGTGGCCACGGTCGCACCGGCCTTTTCCAGCGCGGCTTCCGCTCTGCTCACCAGCTCTATCATGCGTTCGTAACTGGCGCGAGCATCATCGGCAAAGCTGAACACGCCGTGGTTCATCAGCACCATACCGTCCAGCTGTGACCAGTCCACGTCACGAGTCAGCTCATGAATCACCTTGGCCAACACGAAACCGGGCATGGTGTAGGGCACAATGAGCACGCGCTCGCCGTACAATTCGCGGACGCACGCCTCGCCGTCCGGGGTGTTGGTGAGGGTCACCACGGCGTCGGCATGGGTGTGATCCACAAATTTGAAGGGGATGATGGCGTGCAGAATGGCCTCCACCGACGGGTTCGGCGCATAGGGATCGGTCATCGCCGCACGCTGAGCGCGCACCATGTCCGGGTCCGACAGTTCCGGCAACTCCGCCATGCGTTTCAATGTGTCCAGGCACACCGGTGCAAAACCCGGTGCTTCGATGGTGGCCAGATCCCAGCCGCTACCCTTCACATACAGCACCGATTTGCTGTCACCCAGCAGGTCAGTCACCTCGGCCTTCACCGAAGTATTGCCGCCGCCGTGCAGCACCAGCGAGGGTTCCCGGCCCAGCAGGCGCGAGCTGTACACCCGTAGGGCCAGCGGGTCGTCGGCACATGAATTCGCTTCGGTGTGATTCCACAGGTTTTGCATTATTTCTCCCTCTAATATTTGATTGGACGCCATCCGCCATTTGCTGCGTATAATACGCGAAAACCCGCCACCTCCATCACTCACAACCCTGGCCACACCATGACCCCTGACGAATACTGCCAGGACAAAACCGCCAAAAGCGGCTCCAGCTTTTATTACAGCTTTCTGTTTTTACCCGATGCGCAACGCAAGGCCATCACCGCCCTGTATGCCTTCTGCCGTGAAGTGGATGACGTGGTGGACGAATGCAGCGATACCGAACTCGCTCGCACTAAACTCAACTGGTGGCGCGCGGAAATCTTCAATGCCTTCGACGGCAAAGCCCAGCACCCGGTGTGTCAGGCCTTGACCACCAGCATCGCTAATTTCAACCTGCCCCGCGAACATTTCATCGAAATCATTGATGGCATGGAGATGGACCTGCTGCACACCCGCTACCACACCTTCGAGGAACTCAACCTGTATTGTTATCGCGTCGCCAGCGTAGTGGGACTGATGACCGCAGAAATTTTTGGTTTCGAGGACAAAGCCACACTGGACTACGCGCACCACCTCGGTCTCGCTTTCCAGCTCACCAATATTCTGCGTGACGTGAAAGAAGATGCACAACGCGGGCGCATCTATTTGCCGTTGGAAGACCTGAACCGGTTCAATGTCAGCGAACAGGACCTGCTCGAAGGCCGCCGCACGGATAACATGAAACAGCTGCTCGATTTTCAAGCCCAGCGAGCGCAGGACTATTATGAAAAAGCCTTCGCCCTACTGCCGGAAAGTGATCGGTACGCACAACGCACCGGGCTGATCATGGCCAGCATTTACCAAACCACCCTGAGAACCATCCAACAGAACAGCTGCCAAGTCTTGTCGCAACGCATATCCAGCAGTCCGTTGAAAAAACTATGGATTGCGTGGCGCACCGCGCGTGTGGAAAAACGCCGCCACCAACATTTTCAAAAACACCTCCACGCCACCAAATGAGGCCTGGCCCCGCCACAAAACCGGTGATCGTGGTCGGTGGCGGATGGGCGGGCATCGCAGCCGCCGTGGAACTGGCACGCCATAACATCCCGCTGATTCTGCTGGAATCCGCTAAACAGTTGGGCGGCCGGGCACGTTGTGTATCGATCCAGGGCATGCACATCGACAACGGCCAGCACATGCTGCTGAGCGCCTACGAATCCACCCTGAGTCTGCTGCGCACCGTCGGCATCAGCGAAGATATCGCCTTCGAGCGTCGTCCCCTGAGCTTGCAATGGCTGCGCACCGGCGAAACGCCGGTGACGCTGAATACCCCCGCATTACCCGCGCCATGGCACCTCGCCTGGGGCCTGTTGCGGGCGAAGGGGCTGTCCCTACGCGATCGCCTGGCCGCACTGCGCATGAGCCAGGCCCTGCAAAACAGTGATTTTTCGCTGCCACAGGATTGCAGCGTCAGCACCCTGCTGAAACGGCACCGGCAGCCAGAGGCTGTTATCCGCGCCATCTGGGAACCCCTGTGCCTGGGCGCTCTCAACACCCATATTCACGAGGCCTCGGCAGAGCTTTTTTTGCGCACCCTGGGTGACAGCTTCCGCTACAGTACAGCCGCCGGGACTCCGACTTGCTGCTCACCCGCCTCAATCTGGGCGCAATCCTGCCGGAACCAGCGCTGGACTACATCGAAACCCACGGCGGCAGTGTGCGGCTAGGGCAACGGGTTATCCGGCTGCTGATACAGAGCGAACAAATAGCAGGTGTGGAACTTCGGGGAGAGCTGCTGCCTGCGGAACAGATCATCCTCGCCACCCCGCACACCATCAGCCGCCGCCTGATGAAACCGCATGCACCCTTGCGAGACACCGCCCGCGAGCTGGAGCAGATCGGCGACCGCCCCATCTGTACCGTGTATCTGCAATACCCGACAAGCACCCGGCTGCATTGCCCCGTGGTGGGTTCCCTAGGCACCCTCAGCCAGTGGGTGTTTGATCGCGGGCTTTACGGACAACGCGGGCTAATGGCCGTGGTGATCAGCGGTGCCGGTGAGCACATGCAATGGAACAATGAGCAACTGTGCGAGCGGGTACGGCAGGAGCTGGCAGCACATTTCCCCCACTGGCCGAAGCCCGAAACGCATCACATCATCCGTGAAAAACGCGCCACCTTTGCCAGCATCGTCAACGTGAATCGGCACCGCCCCGCCGCGCGCACTGCAATCAACGGTCTGTGGCTAGCGGGCGACTACACCGACGTGGGCCTGCCCGCCACACTGGAAGGCGCCGTGCGCAGCGGCATCGAGAGCGCGCAACAAGTCATTCGCGCACGCCGACACTCAGCATGATGATAAAACCCCGCTCCAACGAGACAGGCATCCAAACTCTATTTCTGAAAAGGCGACAAAAAGCAGGCACTAAATCACCGTCACCGGCATTTATGCGGCAAAACGCTGCCAATAATTTGACGGTCTTTTGACGCTCCCGCGAGAAGCCCCCCCTACTCAATTGTTTTTAATAGGTTTGTTTGTTTTTTAATCAATTTGGCACGGAAATCGCTAACTCCACGTGACTCACTAGAGAGAACGATTATGGCCCTGACACAAGCGACGCACAGCAAACCCCATTCCACGCCTTTGAGCCCGGTGGGCGACATGGGATCGGTATTG
>JAADHZ010000025.1 GCA_013151575.1 Gammaproteobacteria bacterium | reverse complement strand
GATGACGTGCAAATCACCGATGCAGAGTCTCCGACTGCGCTGGAAAATGCTGAACAAATTGAAGACAGCACTGATCAGTTTACGCCCCACGTAGCGGACGAATTCGCCCCGACGGAACCTCCGGCTGAGGACATCGAGGCTGCACAGGAGGAAGTGCAACCCCCGGTGGATGTTGCGAGCGCAGAGCCATTTCCTATTGAGGCTCCGGCTGAAGAGGCTATCGAAACATCAGATGACGTGCAGGCCACCGATGCGGAGCCCTCGGTTGCGCTGGAAAATACTGAACACGTTGAAGACAGCACGGATCAATTTACGCCCCAAGCTGTGGAAGAATCCGCCGTGGAGGCCGACGTCTCAAACTACGACCCGGATCTGCTGGAAATATTTCTTGAGGAAGCGGAGGAAATCCAGGAAAACGCCGAGCGAGTTATCGTCAATTGGAGCGGTGACCGGGACAACCTGGAACATGTAGCGGAATTACAGCGCCTGTTGCACACCTTGAAAGGGGGCGCGCGCATGGCCAACGTGGTGGCCGTGGGCGATTTGTCGCACGCCATGGAGTCCCTGCTGGAGAGAATCACGGAGGGCCACCTGCAACCCGTACCGGAACACCCAGAGCTGATTCAAACCTGTCACGACTGGCTTACTGGCGGCCTGGAGCAGGCACGCAAGCTGCTGCCGACTGAAACGCCCCATGCGCTGGTAACGCAGATTGATGCTGCGATTAGAGGCGAAACCTTTGTTGCCGATCCCGTTTCTGGGGAAGCCGCAACAGAAGAGCCTGCCGCAATAGAGGCCTCTGCTGAGGCGGAAGCGCTGTCGCCACCCGTTGAAATTAAGATGGAGGCTGCCCCGGAACCATTGTCGGAGGTGGAGACCGAGGAAATCACCTTCGTGATGCCGGAAGCCGCCGACAGAAGCATATCTAAAAAGGTGGACTCCAGCGATGAGCAGGTTCGGGTGCGCGCTGACCTGCTCAATGAACTGGTCAATTTTTCCGGTGAAATCAATATCTACAACGCCCGCATTGCTCAGCAACTGGGCACGTCTCGCTTTAATCTGGCAGAGCTTCAGCAAACCGTGCTGCGGTTACAGGAACAGCTGCGCAAATTCGAGATCGAAACCGAGGCGCAAATCATGTACCGGCATGAAACCACCGTCACTCCGGGACAGGATGATTTCGATCCCCTGGAGATGGACCGTTTTTCCACCATGCAGCAACTGTCGCGCGGTATGGTGGAAAGCTTGGGTGACTTGGTGAGCATTCAAAGCATGCTGGAAAACCTTTCCGGCGAAACCGACGTTCTGCTGCTACAACAGAACCGCATCACCGGCGAGCTGTACGAAGGCCTGATGCGAACCCGCATGGTGGCATTCTCCACGGTGCTGCCGAGATTACGGCGGATTTTGCGTCAAACGGCGAAGGAAACGGGGAAACAGGCAGAATTTTTAATCACCGGCGGCGAGGGCGAGCTTGACCGCACGCAGCTCAACCGGCTGGTGCCGGCGCTGGAACACATTTTGCGGAATGCCATCGATCACGGGCTGGAGTCGCCCGAACAGCGTCAGCAAATAGGCAAACCAGCCAGCGGCAGCGTGCATCTGCACTTCGCCCAACAGGGCTCTGAAGTGGTGCTGACCATCTCTGATGATGGGGCTGGTATCAACATCGACATGGTGCGGGAAAAGGCCATCGAAAAAGGCCGAATGCTGGCCGATGCCGATCTCAGCGATCAGGAAATTGTGGAATTCATCCTGGAATCCGGCTTCACCACGGCCACTGAAGTGACGCAGATTTCCGGCCGTGGCGTCGGCCTCGACGTGGCCAACACTGAAATCAAACAACTGGGCGGCACGCTGCACATACATTCCAAAGCGGGAAAAGGCACGAAATTTACCCTGCGCCTTCCTCTCACCGTGCTGGTGAACCAGGCTCTGCTGGTGCAGGTGGCAGACTCCACTTACGCCATTCAGCTCCCCAATGTGGAACACGTGGTGCGCCTGGGATACGACGAGCTACTCCCGCTTAGTACGGGTGAAATTTCAATGTTGGAATACGCTGACAATCAGTATCGCTACCTGAACCTGGGCACGGTGTTGCACGGTCAGCCTCCACAGATGCCGACCGACCGCGGCCGCGTGCCATTGATGTTGATCCGTAGCGGCGACCACCGCATCGCCCTGCATGTGGACACATTATTAGGTCGGCAGGAAATCGTGATTAAGTCGGTGGGGCCGCAGCTCAGCAGCGTCGGCATACTGTCTGGCGCCACCATCCTGCCCGATGGCGAAGTTGCGTTGATTTTGGATGTGCCCAATCTGGTTCGGTCTGCGCTGGCTCAATTGCTTGACGACGCGGCCCCACTGCTGCCCACAGTGGAAGAAACCGCCCGGGTAGAGAAAATACCCACCATCATGGTGGTGGATGACTCCATCACCGTTCGCAAGGTGACTGAACGCCTGCTCAAACGCTATGATTACAATGTCATCACCGCAAAGGATGGCGTCGATGCCCTCACCATCATGCTGGAGCAAGTTCCGGACACCATGCTGCTGGACGTGGAAATGCCGCGAATGGACGGCTACGAGCTGGCCACTACCATGCGCAACGATGAGCGCCTGAAAAGTATTCCTATCATTATGATCACTTCACGCACCGGCGAAAAACACCGTAAACGCGCGCTGGATATCGGCGTCAACAAATACATGGGCAAGCCCTATCAAGAGCAGGAACTCATCGCGAACATACAATTGTTCACTGACGAGTCCTCTCAGTAGCGCCCCTAATGCTGCACAAACCCCCAGGCCCCATTGTTGGCAGCGAAGAATCTAATGCCTGGGCGAGCATTCGTGTTGCCATCGTGGCCGGTTCCGATGAACATCAACAACATTTAGCCGCCCTGCTTCGGAAGGCGGGGCTTGTCGTGGTTATACTCAGCATCAGCAGTGATGGGCTAGTACACGCCCTGGAGACACAACCGGCCGACGTTTTACTGGTGGACTTGAGTGAAGAGGCCGAATCACAAATCGCCATCATCGACACGCTGCTGGAATACGATGGCATCCCTGTGTTGTACAACGACAGCAGCGCCGCAGGGGGCGACGCTAACGCCGTGTGGGCAAAAAAACTGGCGCGCAAACTTTCCAGGATGGTTCGACAGTCCGTCCCGGAAGTCTCCGTCCCGCAGGTCATCGACGAAAGCTTACCGGAAGCCACGGACGAAAAAAGCCCCCAGAGTCACAACAATGCGCTCACTGAGGCGGCCGTCAATGTCTGGGTGCTCGGCGCATCATTGGGTGGTCCCCAGGCAGTGCGACAATTTCTCGCCGCCGTTGATTTGGATTTACCCGTGGCATTCGTGCTGGCCCAACACATTGGTGCCAACCACATCTCCCTGCTGGCGAAACAACTCAACAGAATCACCGGTTTCCGGGTGCTGGCGGGTGTCAATGGTCACCAACTGCGGCATCATGAAGTATTGCTGGCTCCGGCGGACAAGAGCCTTTCCATCACCGCTGGCGGCCTCATTGCCCTGAGCCCTGCGCTGCCGGACACTATTTACTCGCCATCCATCGACAACGTGATCACCGTGGTGGCTGAGCAATACGGAAAAAATGCCGGCGCCATCGTGTTCAGCGGCATGGGGGGGGACGGCGCTAAAGGCTGTGAAATTATGGCCCATCATCGAGGCGTAGTGTGGGCACAGGACGTGAACAGCTGCGTGATTAGCAGCATGCCGGATCAGGCGCGAAAAACCCGCACCGTCACATTCAGCGCCAATCCCCAGACGCTTGCCAAACAATTGTGCCGGTACTATCACGCTGAGGCTGGCTCAGCTCCGGGATGAGCGTTGTTGGTTTTTCGTATTCTGGTTTTCATCTGTAGATTAAAGGAAGCACCATGGAACAGACACTTAGCAGTGTGCGCAGTCAATCCGTGCCATTGGCCGGGCTGCGTTTACTCTTGCCAAATACCTGCATCGCAGAAGTGGTGACCCTCCAGCCACTCGACCCCGTGGACGATGCGCCGGAGTGGTTACTGGGCACCATGGATTGGCGCGGCGAGCGTATTCCGGTCATTTCCTTTGAAATTGCCAATGAACTTGATGCCGCTGAAATTACTAAAACTACCCGCATCACCATCATCAACGGCATATCCGGGAGGCCAGATATTCCCTTTTACGGCATCATTTCTTCCGGCATACCTCGGTTGCTGACGGTGGACCGGGACAGCCTGCTGAAGAACCCCAAGCCTGAGCAGGAGTTATCACTGGCGTTGGAGTATGCGCTGCTGGACAACGAAACCTGTGTTATTCCCAATCAGGATGCCATCGAAACCCTGCTTCTCGCACAAGAACTTGGTCTCAATCCACAGAATCAGATGTAGCGAAACCTCGGGCGAAAAAAAACGGCCTTGCGGAAAGGCCGTTAATGAAACCACCACCTGAAGAGGGAGGAACGGGGTGGTCTGACAACAGTTGTAGGCACTGATATTCATATAGTCAAGCCACATGCCGTGGAATTTCCGCCGGTGCTCGGCGCGCCCGGCTCACACATTGCTGTATTGCAGGCCCTCGCCCAACCAGCGCCGAATCAGAGGGCCGACGGAGCGGGGCTGTTCTCGCAGTAAATATTCCGCACACTCGGCCACCGCTGGCACTAGATGCTGGTCCCGCTGAAAGTCCGCGATTCGCAGATTAACCAACCCCGTTTGGCGAGTACCCAAAAGCTCCCCGGGGCCACGTAATTCCAGGTCCCGCTGCGCCACCACGAAACCGTCGTTGGTCTCGCGTAAGATCGCCAGACGCTCCCGGGCCAGCTTCGACAGCTGTGCACCGTAGATCAGCACGCAACTGCTCTTGCTCACCCCCCGTCCCACCCGGCCGCGCAGCTGGTGCAGTTGCGACAGGCCCAGCCGTTCCGCATTGTCGATGATCATCAGCGTGGCATTTGGCACGTCCACCCCCACCTCGATCACCGTGGTAGCCACCAGCACATCCATTTCGCCCGCCTTGAACTGCTGCATTTCGACCTCTTTTTGCGCTGATTTCAGGCGCCCGTGCACCAAGCCTACGCGCAGGTCCGGCAGAGCCTGCTGCAATTGCTCGGCAGTTTCCTGGGCCGCCTGACATTGCAGGCTCTCCGACTCCTCCACCAGCGGACATACCCAGTAGGCCTGGCGACCCTCGCGGCAAGCCTGATGCATCCGCGCCACCACCTCATCACGACGTTGCTCCGATACCACTACTGTGCCCACCGGAGTGCGGCCCGGAGGCAGCTCGTCGATCACAGAGACATCTAGGTCGGCGTAGGCGGTCTGCGCCAGAGTGCGGGGAATGGGGGTGGCCGTCATCACCAGTTGATGCGGATGTTGGCGCTGCTTTGCCGGGCCTCGCGCCCCTTTTTCTCGCAACGCCATCCGCTGGTGTACGCCGAAACGATGCTGCTCGTCGATGACCACCAGCCCCAACCGGTGAAACACCACATCCTCCTGAAACAGGGCCTGGGTGCCCACCACCACGCCGGCGTCCCCGGCAACGATGGCGGACAGGGTATCGCTACGTTTCCGGCCTTTTATTTTTCCCGTTAGCCACGTCACGGTCACATCCAACGGTTCCAGCCACTGGGCAAAATTGAGCCGATGCTGGTCCGCCAGTAATTCGGTGGGCGCCATCACGGCAACCTGGTAACCCGCCTCTACGGCGTGACACGCTGCCAGTGCCGCGACAATAGTTTTGCCGCAGCCCACATCCCCTTGCACCAAACGTTGCATGGGAATGGTCTGATCGAGGTCGGCAAAGATGGTGTCGGCGACGCGACGTTGGGCTCTGGTTAGCTCAAATGGCAGGCTCGACAACAACCGCTGGCTCAAGGTGCGTGCGCCACCCAACGGTGGTGCAACGTGGTGCTGATGTTTGGCGCGCAACTGACGCAAACTCAGTTGCTGGGCCAGTAACTCTTCAAATGCCAGGCGTTGCTGGCTGGGGTGAAGCCCTTCCTGCAACACCTGAACCGGGGCATCGGGCGGGGGGTGGTGCACATAACGCACGGCATCCACCAGGCCGGGAAATTTCTCGGATGGCAGGCACCGCGACGGCAACCAGTCCGCCAGCTGTGCGTTGAGCAGTGCGTCATCAGCCAGCACGATGTCCATCAGACCGCGCAATTTCAGCTGTCGCAGACCTTCCGTGACCGGGTACACCGGGGTGAGATGCGTTTCGTCTGCGGCGTTGTCATCATCGTCGATATTTCGGTAATCAGGGTGCGCCATCTCCAGGCCGCCGTTTCCCGCCCGCACCTCACCGAAACAGTGAATCCGTGCGCCGCGCACTAAGCCTGCCTGTTGCCGGGCGTTGAAATGAAAAAATCGTAGAGTCAGAAAACCGGTGCCATCGCTGATGCGGGACAACAACATGCGCCGCCGACCGTGTTTTATTTCCGTGAGCTGAACTTCGCCGCGAACGCTGATTTCGTCACCCGGCCGCAAGCTGCCGATAGCTGCGATGCGGGTGCGGTCCTGGTACCGCAGGGGCAGGTGAAACAACAGATCCTGAATGCTGGCGATGCCCAATCGTCCTAGCTTTTCCGCAATACCGGGGCCCACGCCACGCAGACTCAGCACGCTGCTGGCAGCGTCCGGTGTTACTGGGTTCGAAGGAGTGGCAGGCAGCGACATGTGCTCAGATTGTACACGGCGCCGACCACAGGAAAAACGAAAAGGTCCGCCGACCTGTCGTCAGCAATAACTCACAGTTTTAAGTGTAGTTTGCTTGTGGGGTTCGCAATAGCTCATTGCCACACAAACAAGCCACGCTTAACATCGTCGAAATTGACGGTCATTCCTTAAACGAGTGAACAAAAAACCGATGCAGTAAGCTGCGAAAAACCCAGCCCAGAGAGATTGATATGGCATCAGATTTAAATTTTGTCGAATTTGTCGTAGAGCAGATACAAAATGCCGGCGCCATCCGACACAGAAAAATGTTTGGCGAATATGCACTTTATTGCAATGATAAAGTTGTCGCTCTTATTTGCGATAACCAACTGTTTGTAAAACCAACAAAATCAGGAAGAGTCTTTATTGGAAAAGTTGTTGAAAAACCACCTTATTCAGGCGCGAAGCCATCTTTTCTTATTGAAGACCAGATTGAAGATAGCGACTGGATTAGCCGTTTGATATGCGTAACAGAGGCAGAGCTGCCTCTCCCTAAACCGAAACCCAAGAAAAAGAAAATCAAGCGATAAAAACAAATTAGAACATGTGTGTCACTTCCCTCTGGCCGGTGCATAACGGCTGGAATATAGAGGTGACAGTCAAGCCAGCACCATCACCGCATCCATTTCCACCGCGACCCCCTTGGGCAGGCTGGCGACACCCACAGCCGCGCGGGCGGGGTAGGGTTGCTGAAAGTAGCGGGCCATGACGTCGTTAACTAATGCAAAGTGTGACAAGTCGGTGAGAAAAATATTCAGTTTGGCGATGTCTGCAAGGCTGCCGCCAGCGGCCTCGGCCACTGCTTGCAGATTATCGAATACTCGCTGTATTTGCGCTTCCATGTCACCTTCCACCAGCGCCATGGTTTCCGGCACCAGTGGTATTTGGCCCGACAGATAAACGGTATCCCCCACTCTGACGGCCTGGGAGTAGGTTCCGATGGCGGCGGGGGCGGCGTCGGTGGAAATCACCTGGCGGGTACTGGGCATGGTTTGGCTCCTGTCTGAGTCTGATTGAGTGGTCGGTAACCGCTATTTGTTCCGGCTGATTTTTAATACGCTGTCGATGGATCGCGCTCGTCGCAATATCTGCGCGAGATGAGCGCGGTTCCGTACTGACACGGTAACTATCATGGTGGAGTGGCGGCCGTCACGTTCTGCAATGGAAACGTTTTCGATGTTGGCCTCTTCATCGGCGATGGTGGCGGCCACCGTGGCTAGCACACCCCGTTGGTTGGCGGTATCCACACGCACTTCCACGGGGTAAGCTCCCTGTACGTTATCCTCCCACTGTACATCCACCCAGCGTTCCGGGCTGTTGCGGAACTCCCTCACATTTTTGCAGCCGCGCATGTGAATCACAATGCCGCGGCCAGCGCTGACAAAACCCAGTATCGGGTCACCGGGGATCGGGCGGCAACACTTCGCAAACGTCACCACGGACCCCTCGGTGCCCTTGATGGCTAAAGGACGCACCGACGAGCGTGCGGAGGAACCTTTCAGCCAATCCGGCACATAACGGCCAAACATGCTTTTCACGCCGGAGGCGGGGTTTCCGCGTAACGTCAGCGCGTTATCGCTCATGTCGGCAATTTGGCGCGCCAGCAGTGAGGCCACACGTTTTCCTAGGCTGATATCCTCGAACAAATCTTCCATAGTTTTGATGTTGAGCTGCTGCAACAGGCTGTCGATCACCGCCGGTGGCACCTTATCCAGCGACAGCCTCACTGGGGCCAGTGCCTTTTCCAGCATGCGTCTGCCTAGGCCGACGGCCTCATCGTGCTGTAAATGCTTGAGAAAATGGCGGATATTGGCCCGCGCCTTGCCGGTAACCACAAAATCCAGCCATACTGGATTGGGTTTTGCACCTGGGGCGGTAATGATTTCCACGGTCTGGCCATTGTGCAACTCCGTACGCAGCGGCGAAAGACGCCGGTCTATGGAGACTGAGACACAGGTGTTGCCAAGGTCCGTGTGCACCGCGTAGGCAAAATCCAGCGCGGTGGCACCCCGGAGCAGGGTCATGATGTCGCCCTCCGGAGTGAACACGTAAACCTCATCGGGGAACAGGTCGATCTTAACGTTTTCCAAAAACTCTTCGGAGTTACCCGCATGTTTCTGTAATTCCAGCAGGCTTTTGAGCCATTTTGTTGCGTGGCCCGGAGTCGCGTCACCGGTTTTGTACAGCCAGTGAGCGGCAATGCCCGCCTGCGCGACCCGTTCCATGTCTTCGCTACGAATCTGTACCTCGATGGGCACCCCGTAGGGGCTGAACAGGATGGTGTGTAGCGACTGGTAACCATTGGCCTTGGGAATGGCAATGTAGTCCTTGAAACGCCCGGGCACCGGCTTGTAAAGATTATGCACCACACCCAGCACTCGGTAGCAGGTGTCCACCTTGTCCACCACAATGCGAAAGGCGAACACGTCGAATACCTCGTGAAAACTCAGGCTCTTACTGCGCATTTTTTCGTAAATGCTATACAGGTGTTTTTCACGGCCCACTACCGGAGCCTCGATACCTTCATGCCGCAGGCGTTCTTCAAGACTGGTGCGAATTTTCTCCACGATGGCGCTGCGGTTGCCGCGCGCCTGGCGCACCGACTCATCCAACACCCGGTATCGCATGGGGTACAGTGCCTTGAAACACAGATTTTGCAGTTCCAGGGAGATGGACTTCATGCCCAACCGATTGGCGATGGGAGCGTAAATTTCCAGGGTTTCACGCGCAATGCGGCGCTGTTTTTCGGGACGCATTACGCCCACAGTGCGCATATTGTGAAGACGGTCCGCCAGCTTGATGAGGATAATGCGGATATCCTGCACCATGGCGAGGATCATCTTGCGGAAATTTTCTGCCTGCGCCTCGGCCTTGCTGCCGAATTTGACCTGAGTGAGTTTGCTGACGCCGTCCACCAGCTCCGCCACTTCTTCGCTGAACTCGCTGGCGAGCTGTTCCTTGGCGGTTTCGGTGTCTTCAATAACGTCGTGCAGCAGGGCGGCAATCAGCGTCCGGTAGTCCATGCGCATCTCAGCGAGGAGGCGCGCTACGGCCAGCGGGTGGTAGATGTACGGTTCGCCGCTGAGCCGGTGTTGGCCATCGTGCGCCTCGGCACCGAACAAATAGGCCCGGTAGACCTCTTTGACCTGCTCCGGTTCGAGATAGCCCTCGAGCATTGCGCACAGGTCATGGATCAAAAACACCGGTCCTCCGTGGGATCAATGAGAGTGTTAAACGAGATCGCCCTTCGACGGAGGAAGGGCGGATGATGCTGGCAACAGTGACTCGGACGAACTAAAGCGCATCGTCCATTGCGTCTGAAACTGCCTGCAACGCGGCAGCCGTAGCCGCTTCTTCGCGGGCGCGTTTTTCTTCTGTGGCCATGTCTTTCAGAATTTTGGTGGTGATTTTGCCTACGCTGATTTCGCGCAGTGCCAGCACCGTGGGCTTGTCGTTGCCCCATTCCACCTTGGGCTCTTTGCCAGCAACCAGCTGGCGGGTGCGTTTGCTGGCCAACAATACGAGTTCGAAACGGTTATCGACGTGGTTGAGGCAATCTTCAACGGTGACGCGTGCCATGTGGGGAGGCTCCTGTAAATTCCTGATATATCAGGTAGTGATCAATGTTTTCAACACTGCACCGGATTCGCTGGCAGCGAGTATTGGCCGGGGCGAAAAATTGTACAGAACTCCGCCACATGATGCCACCGGAATCATCCGATCCTGGCCTGTAATTCCGCCGTGAGCGATGCCAGTGCCGGTGCTTGCTGCCGGATGCGTAAACGGCAGGCGGTGACGATGGCCTGCAACTCCGCCAGGGCAAGCTCGAAGCGGTCGTTGACCACGATGTAGTCGAACTCGGCAAAGTGTGATATCTCCGCTTCCGCATCATGCATGCGGCGGTCGATTACCTGCTCGTCGTCCTGGCCTCGTTGGGTCAGCCGTTCGCGCAGTGCCACCTTTGACGGCGGCAAGATAAAGATGCTCACCGCACCCTCAAAACGCTGCCGTACCTGCTCCGCGCCCTGCCAGTCGATTTCGAGGATGACATCCTGGCCCGAGGCCAACTGATGCAGCACCGCCGCCGCCGACGTGCCGTAATAATTGTCAAATACCTGGGCGCTTTCCAAAAATGCGCCCGTGTCCAGCAGGTGTTTGAACCCCTCCAGCGTTACAAAATGGTAGTCCACACCGTCCCGCTCCCCTGGGCGCTGCGCCCGCGTGGTGTGGGAGATGGATACGGCAATGCCTGCTATTTCCTTCAGCAGCGCTTTCACGAGACTGGTTTTGCCCGCGCCCGACGGTGCCGACAGAATAAACAAGGTCCCGCCTGTTTTAGCGCGCGACGTCGCACCGGTTTGAGTCATGCCATCCCTCCAAAAACGCTGGCGTCAATACGCGCACCGCCAACAACAAAGTCTTTCAATATCACGGCGAATACCCAGCTGTTACTCAATATTCTGGATTTGCTCGCGCATTTGCTCGATCAGCACCTTCAGCTCTACGGACACACTGGTGGTGTCGGTATGCACTGATTTCGACCCCAGGGTATTGGCCTCGCGGTTGAATTCCTGCATCAGAAAATCCAGGCGTCGCCCCACGGGTTCGTCCTGCTCCAGCACTCGCCGAACCTCGGTCACGTGGGCGGCGAGGCGATCCAGCTCTTCATCTACATCCGCCTTGTTGGCCAGAATCACGATTTCCTGTTCGACGCGGGCCGGGTCCAGCTCACCTTGTATTTCCTGCAAGCGGGTTGTCAGCCGGTCACGCATGGTCTGTAGAATATCCGGTAGCCGCTGGCGCACGATGTCCAGCTGGACTTCAATGGCAGCGATGCGGGTGGCAATCGCCTGTTTGAGTTTTTCGCCTTCCCGCTCCCGTGTCTCTACCAATTCGTCCAGGGCCTCTGCCAACAGAGCCATTGCATCGGCAGCCAGTTGCGCGCCATCCCGTTCGACGGCCTTGATCACGCCCGGCCAGCGCAGCACCTCCAGCGCGCTAATGGGCGCAGCGTTGTACAGCAGCTGATCCACTTCCCGCGTGGTGTGGGCCAAACGTGTTGCCAGCTCTTTGTCGATGTCAATGCTCTGCCCGGTGTCGGCAACCGGCTGGAATCTCAGGCTGGCGTCAACTTTTCCGCGCTTGACTCGCCCGGCGACGGCCTCGCGAATCTTTGGTTCAAAGGCTCGTAGCTCCTCCGGTAGGCGCAGGCTGACTTCAGAAAAACGGTGGTTGACCGATCTTAACTCCCATATAAGGAGGCCATTTGGCGTGTCGCTCTCTCTTCGGGCGAAGGCGGTCATGCTACGAATCATCACGCTTACCTCAAACTGGCTAGATGCTGAAAAATGACCACGGATAGTAACCTCATTCACGGCACTGGAACACCGTTCATCTCCTACCTCTCACCACTCCATCATGACAGGAAAAAGAAAAGGGCTCGATCTGCCGCCCGGCACCTCTCTCGAACATTATCGTATCGAGAGCACCCTCAGTGCGGGGGGGTTTGGCATCGTGTATCTGGCGCACGATCTCAAAAAAGACAAGCAGATCGTGATCAAGGAATACATGCCCAACAAGCTCGCCCAGCGTATGCCCGATGGCGGCGTGATGCCCCGTGGCGAGCAACAGGCCGAACATCATAACGAAGGCATGCGGCTGTTTTTGCAAGAGGCGGCGGCACTGATCAAACTGAAACACCCTAATATCGTGCGGGTACTGAATTTTTTCCGCGCCAACGATACCGCCTACATGGTGATGGAGTACCGGCCGGGTAAAAATCTGCAACGCTACATCGGCAAACGCAGCGGCAACCTCAGCGAGACCTTTTTGCGCACAGTTTTTCCGCCACTACTGGAAGGCCTGCGGCTGGTGCATGAAACTGGATTTTTACACCTGGATATCAAACCCGGCAACATTCACATCTGCCCTGGCGGGGTTCCGCTGTTGCTGGATTTTGGCGCTGTGCATCCCCGTAGTGCCAGCCGAAAACGGCAAGTCACTCAGGTGGTCACTCCTGGGTTTTCTCCCATCGAACAATATGACCTCAGCGGTTACGTGGGGCCCTGGACTGATATCTACGCCATTGGCGCCACCATGCGAGCCTGCATCGAGGGCACAACGCCTCTGTCCGCCAGAGAGCGTCTCGAACAGGACAAGCTGCGCCCGGCCGCCAAACGTCACAAACGCCGCTACTCCCCGGAATTATTGGGTGCACTGGACTGGGCGATGGAGTTGGATCCGCTGCTGCGACCGCAATCAGTGGATGAATTTATGGAGCCCCTGCTTCAGGTCAACGACTTGGGTGATGATATTTTCAGTCGGTTGGTGGGCAGCCTGCCATGGCGGCGCTGAGATGAAATACCAAGCCAGTAAAACCAGTCGTCTGGGCAATCGTGTGGTCAATGAAGACCGTATTGCGATGGTAGAACACCGTGGTGCTGTGTTGCTGGTGTTGGCGGATGGTATGGGGGGTTACCGGGGCGGACAAATCGCCTCCAAGGCGCTGGTGAATCGCATGATTCGACAGTTTCAGCGCAGCAATCTCCCTACGACGGAACCCGCTGCCTTTTTGAAAGACCTCATTTCCGACGCCCATCTGGCCGTGCTCCGTGCTGGGCAGGAACAGTATCCCCCCATCGAACCCCGCACCACCTGCGTGGCATGTCTGATACAGGAAGGTTGCGCGCAATGGGCGCATGTGGGTGACAGCCGCCTGTATCTGCTTCGTAAAGGCAAACCTTTTCTCAAAACCGTGGACCATTCAAAAGTCGAGGAATTACGGCGCAAGGGAAAGCTCAGTGAAGCTGAAATGGC
>JAADHZ010000096.1 GCA_013151575.1 Gammaproteobacteria bacterium | reverse complement strand
CCCCGCCCCGCCCCCGGAAACCGGACCCGGTAACACGATCTCCAGCGATGAAGCCGCCACCGGCACCCGCCCGGCAGGCAGCCACGCCCGTGAAAACCGTGGAAAAAAAGAGCAAGGACATCAAGACATTGGCCAAGGCCCTGCTCAACACGAAGCGCTGGACGCCACGAAACATCGACGCACTCAGTAACCGATGGCGTGCGCTCAGCGCCGGGAAACAGGCTGCGGCCCGCGATACGACATGGTTTCTGCAGCTGAAATACGATCTGTATCGCCGTATCGGCAAACAGCGGGCGCGGGCCAGCCTCGGTGATGCCGAGGCCCTGGACCGGGCCGAACGACTCACAGGTCTTGCCCGCGATCTAGGGCTGGATCCCGCGGGTTAGCCGTGTACCGGCAACCCGCCGCGGCGTCGAATCAATAAACCTCTTCGGCCTCAAGGGTCCAGCGGCTCTCCCAGCCGGTGTGACAATTGGCACTGGACTGGCCGGGGGTGGTCGAGACCCAAACCTGGATCTGGTAACTGCCGGCGGTCAGACCCTCGCAATAACCAAACACCGAGCCCAAACGGAGGTAGTTGTTGGGAGTAAGGTCAAAGTTGGCGTAGGCCAGCACCCCCCCCGGACAGGAGATGGCATCGGTGCCATCCGTGGGGTCGTCGTCGACACGTAGCTCCCAGCTACAGGAAGTGCTGCTGCTCGCGTTGTAGGTCCTGAAATTGTCGGAATAACCAATGCGGATCGCCGTATCGTCCCGAGCCTTGGTGATGTTCAACACACGAGTGGAAATCAGCCCCTCGTCCGTGTTGTCCTGCTCATTGAAGCCGGTGGCCCGCGCTACGCGGCGAATGAAATAACCGCTCAGATCCGCGTTGCCGGACTTGTCGATGACCAGCTGATTTTCATTGTTGCTGTTTTTGACGGTGAGCAGATCACCGTCCTTGTAAGCGGTAACACTCAAAGCGCCAGCACTGTGCGCCACATCCAGAACCAGATTGAGGTCATCGACAATGGACGCAACGGTGAACGTTTCACCGGTGATTTTAATGGGGTCGCCGACGTTCAACTCACTGCTGAACAATGTGTCGACCCCGGTGACGGCGGCATCGCCGACGCCGACGGTCACGGTGCCCGTCAGTGCCGTGGACAGGTCGCCGTTGCCGCTGACATAGTTAGCCGAAATGGTCGCAATATCCTGGGTATTGGTGGTGGTGCGCGCGTCGTTGTCGTCCACTGCAGTTTTGATCGCGGTAAAGTTATCGTTCACCTCGTCGGCTACGGCGGCGGTGTTGGCGGTGAATGTATTGGGGATGGTGACAGAGCCAGCCCAGGCGGAAGCGCCCAATATAACCGATGAAACCGCAACAAGCATTTGTAGTCTGGACATTTCAATACTCCCTCATTGTAAAGTCAAAGCAGGTTGATTCTAACGTATTTCCGACAGAATAATCAGCCCCTCTCAACCGCTGGCTTCCCAAAGGGTCAGGGTACTTTCGTTTCCACCGGCCGGCATACGAAACAGGGCGCGCAGCTTGTTGGATTGCATCGGCAATTCGGATAACCTACTTGCAAACACTGCTCTCAGCGCACCATTCGTCGGTGCCGTGAAGAATAGAGCAGGGAACAGACAAGCGAACCCCTTTCACCCCAATGGCGATTTCCATGACGCTCATCCTGACCATAACAAACCAGTCCTTCACCGAAGTGAACCAAGAACCCAGTTGCCGCTTTGACGAAGGGGGAAACATCGGCCGCTCCACCGGCAACGACTGGGTGCTGCATGACCCCAGCCGTTACATATCCGGAAAACACGCCGTCATCAATCAGCGCGACGGGATTTTCTATATCACCGACACCAGTACCAACGGCATCTACGTGGGCAACGCCGAGACCCCGCTCGGCAAGGGCAATACCGCCCAACTGAACCACGGCGACAGAATTCGCATCGGCCAGTTCGACATTGATGTCGCCGCGGAAACGATGCCGTTGGCGGAGACCCCGCCACCGCCTCCCACCCGGGGCGATAGCCTGGGCCTGATGGACATCCTCGAGCAGCCCACTGCACCCTCGGTGCCTGGCCTGGACACAGCCCCCGAAGCACTCATCCCCAGCACTCCCGTTCCGCCCCCAGAAGATCCGCTCGGCCAGGAACATTCCTCGCTGATTCCCCCGGAGCCTGAGCTGGGCACTGTGCCTGCGGCAGGTTCCAGCACCGATCATGCACAGGTTCTCAGCGAGCATTTTTCGCCGCCGTCCGCGATCCCCGAAAACTGGAACTTTTTGTCAGAGCCAAAGCCCGACCAAACCCCCGCAGCAGGGCCAGCACCCGGCGAGCAAACCCCGCCCATTCCCGACCTGACACCGCCACCGCCGATGGAGTCGGCCCCCGTCATGCCCGCACCCGCGCAGGCGCCGAGTACAGCGATAGCGGAAACCACCGCGCCGCCAGCCACAAGCCCATCCGCCACAGAACCACAACAACCCGCGGCCCGGAGCCAATCCCTGCTCACGGCGCTGCTGGAAGGCATGGGCGCCAGCGACCTGCCCATCCCCCCGGAAGCAGACGAGGACTTCATGCGCACCGTGGGTGAAATGCTGCGCGAAACCGTGGAAGGCATGGTGAAGGTCCTGCGCGCGCGAACGGCCATCAAAAGCGAATTCCGCATGGACATGACCACCATCAAATCCCGCGAAAACAACCCGCTGAAATTCTCGGTGGGTACAGACGAAGTGCTCAAACACCTGTTCGTCAAACAGAGCGCCGACTACCTGCCGCCATTACAATCCCTGCGGGAAGGTTTCGAAGACATCGAAGCACACCAAATGGCCATGATGGCCGGCATGCAGGCGGCCCTGACGGCTGTGCTGAAACAGTTCGACCCCACCCGGCTCGCCCAGCAGTTTGAACAGGCCAATGGTCACAGGAGGATTCTGCCCGGCAGCCAAAAGGCCAAATACTGGAGTGCCTACGAGGGCTACTACGGGCAAATCATGGAACGTATCGAGGACGACTTCCAAAGCCAGTTTGGCCATGAATTCAGCCTGATCTACGAAGAGCAGGTGGCAAGGCTGAAACTGGCCCGGCGGGAAAACGGAACGTGAGCCGGCCCAACACCTGATCCGGGATTACCCCCCCCGGGCGGTCCCCTGTTGCTGGCGGGGCTGAAAACCGAACCCCCGTTTACCCAAACCCCCATGACCACCACCCGCGCCCAGGTCGTGGGGGGTGGGCGGCGCAATTATGCTCCGGAGTACCATCACCTGCTGTTTTCAGGCGATGGCAACAATGCCTCTGTCCCTCCCTATTCTGATTTGAGCACGGTTAACCGCTGGACCTTGGAGCGGCTGCGTTACGCGGCGTTGGGGCTGTCTACGTTGCTCGGGTTATTTTCCAGCAGCGGTGAATTTTCGTGTTGCGTTCGAAATCCCTGGGAATGGTCTGCGCGCTGATGTCTTCCACCTGTAACCCCGTCAGGCCTTTTGGGTCTATTTTGAAGCGCCGGAAGTTGTTGGAAAAAATCAGCACCCCGCCGGGCTCCAGCAGGGCCGCCGTCTTTTGAATTAATTCCACGTGATCGCGCTGAATGTCGAAGCTATCTTCCATGCGCTTGGAATTGGAAAAGGTGGGCGGGTCGAGAAAGATCACTCCAAAACGCAGGCCGCGAATCAGAGCCTTGTCGATCCAGGCGATGCAATCGTCCTGCTCGAACCGATGTTCGTCGCCGCGTTGACCGTTCAGCGCCAAGTTGCGCCGCGCGATGTCGAGATAGGTGCGTGACATGTCCACGGTGGTGGTGGCCGCCGCTCCGCCCTGACCTGCGCCAAGAGCGGCATGCACGGTGGCTGCGCCAGTGTAAGCGAACAAATTCAGGAAACTGCGCCCCGTCGCCAGTTCGCCCAGCAGGGCGCGGGTGAGGCGGTGGTCCAGAAACAGCCCGGTATCCAGGTAATCCTCAAAATTCACCCACAACCGGCATGGCCCCTCGTGCACCTCGTGGAAGTGGCGTGTGGCTTGCTGTTTTTCGTACTGGTTGCTACCGCGCTGGCGTTCGCGCAGTTTGAACACCACCTGTTCTTCCGGTATCTCGAACACCTCCGGCAGCACCGCCAGCACCTGTTCGCGCCGCGCTCGTACCTTGCGGGGGTCCACCGAGGATGGCGCTGCGTATTCCTGCACGATGATCCAGCGCGTTTGCTCAGTCCCCTGCGCTGAAGGCTCTGTGTCGTACACATCCACCGCGAAAGCGTACTCGGGCATGTCGGCGTCGTAACAGCGGAAACACTGGATGGACTGCTGCTTGCGCCAGCGGGCCAGTTGTTTGAGATTCTTGCGCAGGCGATTGGCGAACATCTGCGCGCCCGGTTCCTTTGCCCGGTCACCGCGCTGTTTCATGAACCACTTGGGGTCCAGCTCGAAACGTAGCAGTAGGCATTCCAGCGCGCCGTTGTACACTTTGTTGATGTGGCGCGCGCGGATTCCCAGGCTTTTACTCAGCTCCGCGTCGCTGGTGATCAGCGTGGCGCGCCAGCCTTGGTGATGTGCCTTCAGGCCGTCACCCAGCGTTTTGTACAGGAGGGTGAGGTCCTCGTGTTCACCGAGGCGCTCACCGTAGGGCGGGTTCACCGCCACCAGCCCCGGCGGGCCTTCGGGGGCGGCGGCGCAGTCTTTGATGGCGCGCTGGGCGAAGGTGATGTGTTCTAGTAGGCCGGCGCGGGCGGCATTGTCCCAGGCGGTTTCGATGGCCTGCCCGCTGGCGTCAAAACCGTCGATGGAGGGTAGATTTTCCAGCCCCTTTTCCCGGCGACGGAGAGCATCCGCCTTCAGCGCCGCCCAGCGGTCTGCGTCGTGGCCCTTCCAGCCAAGAAACCCCCAGTGCTCACGTTGCAGGCCGGGGGCGATGTCCGCCGCCATCATCGCCGCCTCGATCACCAGGGTGCCGGAGCCGCACATGGGGTCCACGAAGGCGCCACCGTCGTTGGCGATGGTTGCCCAGTCGGCTCGTTGCAGGATGCCCGCAGCAAGGTTTTCCTTCAGCGGTGCGCTGGCGCCGTCGAGGCGGTAACCACGCCGATGCAGGCTGTCGCCGGAGAGATCAATATTGACGGTGGCCTGATCGCGGTTGACAAATACGTTGATCCGCAGGTCCGGTCGTTCCCGCTGCACCGATGGCCGCTCGCCGGTGTCGTGGCGAAAGCGGTCACAGATGGCGTCCTTCACTTTTTGTGCGCCGAACTGGGTATGGGTGATGGCGGAACGCACGCTGCTGAAGTCCACCAGCAGCGTGCCGTCTTTTGTGAGATGCTCGGCCCAGTCCAGCGCCAGCACGCCTGCGTAAAGTTGCTCGGGATCGGCGGCAGGAAAACTTGTCACCGGCATCAACACCCGGTTGGCAATGCGCGACCACAGACACACCCGGTAGGCGCAGCTCAGGTCACCCTGAAAGCCAACGCCTGCGCGGGCCTCTCCTACATTGGCCGCGCCCAGACGGCGCAGCTCGTCGGCCAACAGACCTTCCAGCCCTTTTGGTGCGGTGGCAAAAAAACGGTGTTGTGAACTCATGATGGACCGATGTGGTGGTGTTGTTTTCGGGGGCGATGGGAGAGGAAACGGGAGGAGGGCTAATCCTCGTGGGGGTTTTTGCTCACGAAGGCAATGGCTTCAGACACCGCATTGTTCACTCGCTCCGCCATCGCCTGCCGCTCGGGCAGGGTGAGATAAAAAGCAGTGTCCACGCTGTGGCGCACATAACGCGCAGGCAAATTATTCAGCGCGACGCAGACGACGTCCTCCAGCACATTTTCCGGTAGCACCTGCTCCCCTTTCGCCTGTTGCCGCAGCAATTCTTCGTACACCAGGTTTTCGTAGTGGTTGTGGATGTTATCCAAAATCATGGTTGCCTCTCTTTGAATAGGGCCAGCATTCGGGGTTTGACGGCGCCTAGTACAGTGTCCTGACTCTGTGCTCTATTCAGGATACTGTACGAGGGGCACTAGGGAGAATGCTGGGCGCAGCCAAAATAACACAGGGCTTCTAAAGTTTGGCGTTATTTTGCCGATGGCTCCTTCGCATATCGGTGTCGATCTCCTTTCATCTCTGCTAAATGGAATAGCCATGAGTGCCGTCACGAAAATACAGGCAGAGCCGGCGCTGCTGGCCGGATTTTCCTCTTTCAATGAATGTTCTGCGGAACAGCTTACCCTGCTGGCGGACCATGCTTGGCTGCACGAGGCCCCCCGTGGCCATGTGTTGATGGAGCTGAACCGTTCAGATGGGTGGGACTACTACCTGCTAAAGGGCACAATGAAGTTGGTTGCCGGGGATGGCGCAGAGCAGTTCATCATGGGCAGCAACCGTGGAACTCGCGTGCCACTTCAGCCCCGGCGTTACGCTATATCCGCCATGACGCCGGTGAAATATCTGCGAGTGGAAACGGCGCTGCTGGGGAATTTGATCTTTGGCGGACTGGATGGCGGATTGATCATTGATGCGCCGGAGGGTGATGAACAGGTCTCCGACAGCCCTCTGTACGCCGAAATTTACGACGATCTTCTGCACGACCGACTGGTGGTGCCGAGCATGCCCGAGGTGGCCCTGAAAGTGCGGCGCATGATTGAGAAAGATGACGCCCCGATCCCGGAGTTGGCGCGGGCGATCCACAGCGATCCGGCCATTAGCGCCAAATTGATCAAGGCGGCGAACGGGGCGCTGTACCACGGCCAGCCAAAAGTGGAGAGCTGCGCCCGCGCAGTGGCGCGACTGGGTTTGGGCACCACCAAACACCTGGTCGTGAGCATTGTGCTTGGCAATCTATTTCAGGAAAAAATCAAAACCGACCTGCTCAACGACATGGCGAGAGAACTGTGGGTGCATAGTGTGGAGGTGGGCGTTATCAGCATGATGCTAGCGCGGGTAACCCCAGGCCTGGACGCAGAAGAGGCCATGCTGGCAGGGCTGGTACACGATATTGGCGAGCTGGTGATTCTAAGTTATGCCGATAATTATCCTGACATCAACTCCGACCGCCGCACATTGGAGGCGGTTATCGCCCGGCTCAAGGGAGAAATAGGGGCAAAGATTATGCGGGAATGGCAATTCCCAGAGGACTTCGCCAGTGTGGCGCGCGACGCCGATGACTGGCTGCGTGACGCTGCGCCAGAGCCGGATTACTGTGACGTGGTTTTGGTGGCCCAGCTACACAGCTACTTAGGCAGCCCAAAAATGGACAGTTTGCCCGGTTTTTCGGATGTTCCCGCCTTCGGAAAATTAGCCAATGGCGAGCTGAGCCCCGAGGACAGCAGGCAAATATTGGAGCAAGCAAAGGAACAGATTCACGAGATCAAACGGTGGCTGGCACACTAAGGAGTTTGTCGGACTTAGGATGAATCTACTGTGGAAAATTCATTTTGGCCCATTTTCTCGATCCTTTTCGTTGAATATATCCACTATTCGCCTCAAACGATCATCAAAATGACTTTCCCTCGCTACGATTTCCTAAGCCCGACAGACTCCTAGCATCAACATGTTCACCCGCCCATCGCCTCCAGACCCCGAAAACGCTGAACCCGGCCCAAAACGCTCGCATTGAACCCGATGAGGCCCATCGGTATAATGTTGGGCCGTTTTAGCGGCGAAAAGGGGTGGAGCACAGCGCTCGACCCAACGGGGAAGTCATTGAATTTCTGAGTAAAAACGGCTATTTTTCCAAAAACAGGCCAAACCTCTCACGCAGGGTATATCAGGCTCCGCTGATACAGGAAACAACATTGAACAACAGCATCAACGATACCGGTCTTTACCGCCCCAGCTTTGAAAAAGACAATTGCGGTTTTGGTCTCATTGCGCAAATGGACGACAAAGCCAGCCACTGGCTGGTGGACACCGCCATCGGCGCGCTGACCCGGCTCACCCACCGCGGTGCGGTAGCGGCGGACGGTAAAACCGGTGACGGTTGCGGCCTGTTGATGAAAAAACCTGACGGCTTTCTGCGCTTGTGCGCCGATGAGCTGGGCTACACTCTGGCCGAACATTACGCTGTAGGTATGGTGTTCCTCAGCCAGGATGAAAATAAAGCCCAGGCCGCGCGCACTCGGCTGGAAAAGGAACTGTCTGCCGAAGGCTTGGGTGTGTTGGGCTGGCGTACCGTTCCCACCGACACCGCCGCTTGTGGCGATGAAGCGTTGAAATCCCTGCCGGTGATTGAGCAAATTTTCGTCAATGCCGGTGATGGCATGGACGCACGCAGATTCGAACAGCACCTGTACATCGCCCGCCGCCGCTGCGAAAAAACCATCGAGCCCACCGACGAGGCTTTTTACATCCCCAGCCTGTCGGCCAATGTGATCTCCTACAAAGGTCTGGTGATGCCGGAATTTCTGCCGGTGTTTTATCAGGACCTGAAAGATACGCGCATGAAAACCGCCGTGGCGGTGTTTCATCAGCGTTTCTCCACCAACACCTGGCCGCAGTGGCGGCTCGCGCAACCGTTTCGTTATCTTGCCCACAACGGCGAAATCAACACCGTGCAGGGCAACCGCAACTGGTCCGTGGCGCGTGGCCATAAGTTTGAAAGCCCCGATATTCCGATGGCCGACGTGCGCCCGCTGGTCTCCACCAGCGGCTCCGACTCCAACAGCATGGACAACATGCTGGAGGCACTGATGGCTGGCGGCATGGACATCTTTCGCGCCATGCGCCTGTTGGTGCCACCGGCCTGGCAGAACGTCACCACCATGGATCCCGACCTGCGTGCTTTTTACGAATACAACTCCATGCACATGGAACCCTGGGACGGCCCCGCTGGCATCGTGCTCACCGACGGCCGTTACGCCGGTTGCTCCATGGATCGCAACGGCCTGCGCCCCGCACGCTGGGTGATCACCAAAGATCGTCACATCACCCTGGCTTCAGAGATCGGCGTGTACGAATATGCCCCCGAGGATGTGGTGGCCAAGGGTCGCCTCAAACCCGGTCAGATGATCGCTGCCGACACCGCCACCGGCGAACTGCTGTTGCCGGAAGACATCGATAACCAGCTCAAATCACGCCACCCGTACAAACAATGGCTGGCGGAACGTTCCCTGCATCTCACGTCACAGTTGGCAGAAAAAAGCATCTGCGTGGCCATGGATGCGCTCATTCTCAGCCGTTATCAGAAACTGTTCCAGGTGAGTTTCGAAGAACGCGACCAGGTACTGCGCGTGCTGGCCGAAGGTGGACAGGAAGCTATCGGCTCCATGGGTGACGATACCCCAATGCCCGTGCTGTCACGCAAGGTGCGCTCGCTGTACGACTATTTCCGTCAGCAATTCGCCCAAGTCACCAATCCACCCATCGACCCGTTGCGTGAGCAAATCGTGATGTCGCTGGAGACCTGCCTCGGCCGCGAAATGAACATGTTTGCCGAGAGCGCTGAGCACGCCCATCGCCTGCTGGTGAATTCGCCGGTGTTGTCGGTGAGCAAGTTTGAGCAGTTACTGAACTTGGAAGACAACCGTTACGCGCACACGAAAATTGATCTGCAGTGCCTGCCCAGTGATGACAATGAAAAAAGCAGCCTGGAAAACGCCATCACCCACATCTGTGATCAAGCCGTGTCTGCCGTCAATAACGGCGCGGTGGTGCTGGTGCTGTCCGACCGCGACATCGGCCCAGACCGTTTGCCGGTGCACGCCCTGCTCGCCACCGGCGCAGTGCACCACCGGCTGATCCGCGAAGGCCTGCGTTGCGACGCCAACATCGTGGTAGAAACCGCTACCGCCCGCGATGCCCATCACTTCGCTGTGCTCGTCGGTTACGGTGCCACCGCCGTGTTCCCCTACCTTGCCTACTCCTGCATCCATGACATGCAGCTCAGCGGCGAAATCACCAATAGTGACTGTGCCGAGTTGATGCACAATTACCGCAAGGGCATCAACAAGGGTCTGTTCAAAGTCACCTCGAAAATGGGAATTTCCACTATTTCCAGTTATCGCGGCTCGCAGTTGTTCGAAGCCGTGGGTCTCAGTCAGGACGTGGTGGATCTGTGTTTCACCGGCACCACTAACCGCCTGCAAGGCAGCCGGTTTGAAGACCTGGAAGCCGACCAGCAGGCATTGGCCAAACTGGCGTGGAACGACCGCAAAAACATCGAACAGGGCGGTCTGCTGAAGTTTGTGCACGGCGGCGAAGAGCACGCCTACAACCCCGACGTGGTGCAGTGGCTGCAAAAAGCCGTGCAAAGTGGCAACAGCGACGACTACCGTGAATACGCCCGCCTGGTGAACGAACGCCCAGCACTGGCGCTGCGTGACCTGCTGCGCCTGAAAACAAAGAACGGCGAAACCACCCCCATCGCACTGGAGGATGTAGAACCACTGGCCGCGATTTACTCCCGCTTCGACAGTGCCGCCATGTCGCTGGGCGCACTCTCACCCGAGGCCCACGAAACCCTAGCCCAGGCTATGAACCGCCTCGGCGGGCGTTCCAACTCCGGCGAAGGTGGCGAACACGCCTCCCGCTATGGCAACGACAAACAGTCCCGCATCAAACAGGTGGCCTCCGGGCGTTTCGGCGTTACGCCCGCCTATCTGCGTTCCGCCGAGGTTATGCAAATCAAGGTGGCCCAAGGTGCCAAGCCGGGCGAAGGCGGCCAGCTGCCCGGGCAAAAAGTGAACGAGCTGATTGCTGAGCTGCGTTTCTGCAAACCCGGCGTATCGCTGATTTCGCCGCCGCCGCATCATGACATCTACTCCATCGAAGACCTGGCTCAACTGATCTACGACCTCAAGCAGGTCAACCCGGCTGGCCTGGTGTCGGTGAAACTGGTGGCCGAAGCCGGTGTCGGCACCATTGCCGCTGGTGTGGCCAAGGCCTACGCCGATTTGATCACTATCTCCGGTTATGACGGCGGCACAGCCGCTTCACCGCTGAGTTCGGTGAAATACGCTGGTAGTCCGTGGGAACTGGGCCTCACCGAGACCCACCAAATCCTGCGCGCCAATGACCTGCGCGGCAAAATCCGCCTGCAAACGGACGGGGGTCTGAAAACCGGTCTGGACGTGGTGAAGGCTGCCATCCTCGGCGCCGAGAGCTTCGGTTTCGGCACCGGCCCGATGGTGGCCATGGGCTGCAAGTTTTTGCGCATCTGCCATCTCAACAACTGCGCCACCGGTGTCGCCACGCAGGACAACATGCTGCGCAAGAAACACTTCATCGGCAAGGTGGATATGGTGATGAACTACTTCCGCTTCGTGGCGGAAGAAACCCGCGAACTCATGGCACAGCTGGGGGTGAAAAAACTCACCGATCTGATCGGCCGCACCGACTTGCTGGAGATCATCGAAGGCGACACCCATAAGCAGCAGGCGCTGGACCTGAGCCCCATCCTCTCCGATGCCGGTGTTGCCGCCGACAAACCCCACTACTGCATCGAGCCGAAAAACGAACCCTTCGATAAAGGTGAATTGGCCGAGCAAATGGTGGCCGACACCCTGGCGGCGATCCAAAACCAGAGCGGCGGCACGTTTCAGTACCTCGTGCGCAATATTCACCGTTCCATCGGCGCACGCCTGTCCGGCGAAATCGCTGCATTGCACGGTAATCTGGGCATGGAAGAAAACCCGATCCGCATCGAACTCAACGGCACCGCCGGGCAGAGTTTTGGTGTATGGAATGCCGGTGGCCTGCACCTGTATCTCGAGGGTGATGCCAATGATTACGTGGGCAAGGGCATGGCGGGCGGCAAGCTGGTGATTCGCCCGCCGGTCGGCAGCGTCTTCAAATCAAACGAAACCACCATCATCGGCAACACTTGTCTGTACGGTGCCACCGGCGGCAAACTGTTTGCCGCCGGTCTGGCAGGCGAGCGTTTCGCGGTACGCAACTCCGGCGCTCACACCGTGGTGGAAGGCATCGGCGACCACGGTTGCGAATACATGACGGGTGGCGTGGTGACGGTGCTGGGTGAAACCGGCGTCAACTTCGGTGCGGGCATGACTGGCGGCTTCGCCTACGTGCTGGATTCCGACAACAACTTTGTGGACCGCTACAATCACGAACTTATCGACATTCACCGCATCGGCATCGAAAACATGGAGGCCCACGCGAATCACCTGCGCGAGACCCTCCAGGAATTCGTCACCGAAACCGGCAGCGTCTGGGGTCAGCAAATCCTCGATGATTTCGCGGGTATGGTCGGCAAGTTTTGGTTGGTCAAACCCAAAGCGGCCAGCATTGCCGAGTTGATGGAAGAGCTGCAACAAGCCGCAGCCTAAAATAACGAATAACTAGACACTTAAAACATGGCAAATAATTTTCAGTTTGTTGACGTACCGCGCCACGACCCGGAGAAAAAACCGGCCAACGTGCGCAGCAGGGAGTTCGCCGAAATTTACGGCCAGTTCGATGCCAGCACCGTCAGTCAGCAGGCTGACCGCTGTCTCGCCTGCGGTAATCCCTATTGTGAGTGGAAATGCCCGGTGCACAACTACATTCCCAATTGGTTGAAGCTGGTGGCCGAAGGTAATCTGCACGAAGCCGCCGAGATGTCGCACCGCACCAATTCCCTGCCGGAAATCTGTGGCCGCGTCTGCCCGCAGGACCGCCTCTGCGAAGGTGCCTGCACTCTCAATGACGGCTTCGGCGCGGTGACCATTGGCGCCATCGAAAAATACATCAGCGATACCGCCTTCGCCGAAGGCTGGCGGCCGGATCTATCGCGGGTGGTGGACACCGGCAAGCGTGTGGCCATCATCGGTGCGGGCCCCGCTGGCCTGGGCTGCGCCGATGTGCTGGCGCGCCAAGGCGTGAAATCCGTGGTATTCGACCGTCACCCGGAGATCGGCGGCTTGCTCACCTTCGGCATCCCCGAGTTCAAATTGGAAAAAGAGGTCGTGCAGAATCGTCGTGCGATTCTCGAAGGCATGGGCATCGAATTCCGCTGCAACACCGAGGTGGGCAAGGACGTGAGTTTCCAGTCCCTGCTCGACGAATTCGATGCGGTGTTTCTGGGCATGGGCACTTACCGCTACATGCAGGCCGGTATTCCCGGTGAAGACCTGCCCGGCGTGCATGCGGCGCTGGATTTTTTGATCGCCAACATCAAACATCGTAAACAGTGGGAAAGCGCTGCAAGCGAGTTCATTGACCTGGCTGGCAAGCGTGTGGTGGTGCTAGGCGGCGGCGATACGGCGATGGACTGCAACCGCACCTCGATCCGCCAAAACGCCGCCAGTGTGCAATGTGCCTATCGTCGCGACGAGGCCAACATGCCGGGTTCCAAGCGCGAAGTGGCCAACGCCAAAGAAGAAGGCGTGGCGTTTCTGTGGAATCGCCAGCCGGTGGAAATCGTCGGTAATGGCAAGGTCGAAGGTATTAAGCTGGTGACCACCGCCCTGGGCGAACCCGACGAGCGCGGCCGTCGTCGACCGGAAATCATCGAAGGCTCGGAAGAAATCATCGCCGTCGATGCTGTCATCGTCGCCTTCGGTTTTCGCCCCAGCCCTGCGGACTGGTTCAGTGAATTCAACATCGATATCGATGAACGCGGCCGCGTCGTCGCACCGTTTGATGCCGAGTACAAACACCAAACCACCAATACCAAAGTTTTTGCCGGTGGTGACATGGTGCGAGGCTCCGATCTGGTGGTTACTGCGGTTTACGAA
>JAADHZ010000021.1 GCA_013151575.1 Gammaproteobacteria bacterium | reverse complement strand
CGTTGGGCGTACGCGACATCTTCCAAACGGTTTTGGACACCAGTGACAAAGTGCCTTCACCCAGCGACGACGCCACCTGAGGCATCTCTTCCAGATAGATCAACACCGGCTCAAAACCACGGCCGATCATACACACCAACGAGGCGCCTTCGAGATAGTCCTTCACACCCTGCTCGGACAGGCTATCGAGCGCCTCATCCATGCAATCGCCAAACACCTCGTCGAGGTCTTTGAAGCCGCATTTGAGTTGTGCGCGGTAGGCATCCCGTTCCGCTGTTGTTAAACCTTGTTCAGTTTTCATTACTCAATCCTGATAACGTTTAAACAAATTTCGTCGGGTGGGTTGACATATTCAGGAACAATTTTAACAAAGGATCATTGACATAAAAATTGCTTCGGCCCACTTTCATTTTACGCAAAAAACCTGCCACAACGAGTTGTTCTAAATATTTGGTCGCAGTAATTCGACTTACCGATAAATCATTTTGTACAAATTCAATTTTTGTGTAGGGATGACTAAACAAGTTGTTGATCAGATCCTGGCTATAAATTTTAGGCAGCCTCCCGCGGATGCCATGTTTGTATTCCTGCATGATCGTCTGGATGTTTTTTATTAACGTAATAGTCTGTTTTGAGGTTTGTTCAATGCCATCCAGCATAAACAGAATCCATGGCTCCCAGGTTGCTTGCTCCCGCACCGCTTGCAACAGCCGATAATAGTCGCGCTTGTTTTGTGTAATGTAGCGGCTTAAATAAAGTATGGGCAGATCCAGCAGACCTTTGAGCACCAGATACAAAATATTGATTAACCGACCGGTGCGTCCGTTGCCATCATAAAAAGGGTGAATGCTTTCGAACTGGTGATGGATAATCGCCATTTTAATCAATGGGTCCACGTCCGACAGGCTGTCATCATTAATGTAAGCCACCAGATTGTCCATGAGAGATTCGACCTCTCGTGCATCTTGCGGTGGCGTGTAAACAACATCACCGGTCATTTCATTTAACAATTGCGTGCCGGGTAGTTTACGGAGGCCCGCCCGATTTTGTTCAATTTCCTGCTGTATTTCGAGTATGTCGCCCAACCGAAAAACATCCTGTTTACGCACCTGTGCGAAACCATTTTGCAATGCCGCTGCGTAGCGGCTGACTTCTTTCGCTGCGGGGTTTTTTATGAGGTTTTCAAATACAGAATTTTTAAAGATTTCATCATGGGTTGTGATGATGTTTTCTATTTCGGAACTGTCCTTCGCCTCCTGCAACGTTAAGGTGCTGATGAGAATGCGCTCATTGGGTATTGAGGCCGACACCCCTTTAAGTTCCGCGAGATATCGGTGCGCGCCCGACAGCTTTTTCAAAATAGCGGTTGTTTCCAGGTTGATGGAACCGGGTAGGGGCAATGGCTGCATAGTGTGTTTTTCAATCACGTGTTTTTACAGCCTGTGCGCTGAAATATCGGGTCGGGCAGAATGGCACTGACTTAAGGGAATAAACCCATGTAATCAGCCGGTTACCAAATAGCTCTTAGCTGGCTCATTATCAGCCTGTCCATGAAAAGTGGACATTTAAACGAGAAAGCAAGGGAAATGCATCGAACTTTTCAATATCAGAGACTATTTTAACCGATTGAAATATAGTGCTATTTGTCCTTAAGTCAGTGCCATTCGGGTCAGAGCATTATATTCATAATGCATGCAAAATCAAACAATCTATACATATAACGCGTAACTTGTATAGTTTTGTGCCACAAAGGCACACCATCTCACACTTAATAGTTGCGCAATTTAAAGCACATGAATTAAGCAAACACCGCATCAATCGCATGGTCCAGCGTGCTGCGAATATCCGCATCATCGGTAATGGGGCGCACCAACGCCATACGGCAGGCATCCGGTGCAGCAATGCCTTTGTTCATCAACATGGCGGCATACACCAGCAGGCGTGTGGAAATGCCTTCGTCCAGACCGTGGCCTTTGAGATTTCGGGCCGTGTGGGCGATCTTTACCAATTTGCCCGCAAGCTCTGCATCAATATTCGCCTCTTTCGCGACAATAGTGACCTCTGTTTTAGCGTCGGGGTATTCGAAATCCAATGCACTGAAACGCTGTTTGGTGGATTGTTTTAAATCCTTCATCAGACTCTGATAGCCGGGATTGTAGGAAATCACCAATTGGAAATCCGGGTGTGCGTCAACCAACTCACCCTTTTTGTCCAGCGGTAACTGACGACGGTGGTCCGTCAAAGGATGAATTACCACCGTGGTATCCTGACGTGCTTCGACAATTTCATCGAGATAACAAATCGCACCGATACGCGCCGCCACGGTGAGCGGTCCGTCCAACCAGCGTGTACCATTGGCATCCAGCAGATAACGCCCCACCAGATCCGAGGCGGTCATGTCTTCGTTACAGGCCACAGTAATCAGTGGTTTGCCCAGCTTCCAGGCCATGTGCTCAATGAAACGGGATTTACCACACCCGGTGGGACCTTTGATCATCACCGGCAGGCGCGCGGAGTACGCGGCTTCGTACAGTGCAATTTCGCCGCCTTGCGCCTGATAATAAGGTTCATTTTCGATGCGGTATTGTTTGGTGTCGGTATCGGAATGAGTCATAGTGCCTACCTTGGGTGAGGGTTTTGACATAAAAGTTAGTGGCTCATTTTACCTGCTATTACGGCCGGTATAAACTCATGATATACAGGGGTTTATTCTCTATGTATGAATTTCTGATATAATCCGTCACGATTTATATTGAATAAAAACACCACGTTCAGACGCCATTAATCCACACTCATACATTTATGCCTAGTCCATCCTCTCGCATACCCGAATTCACGCGCCGCGACATCAAACACGAAGTGGATTCCCGCACCTACAATCGTGGCCTGAACTATTTCCAGCGGAATAAATTAAAAAAACTGCATGTAGGAAAAATCGACGATGATCGCGTTGTTTTACATGCATCGGTAAAGGGCAGTGGCAATGCCATTTACACGCAGGAAATCCACATCGACGGGCTAAACGGGCTAACGGGCGGCAGAATCGGCATCGAAGGTTATTGCAGCTGCCCGGTGGGCTACAATTGCAAACATGTGGTGGCAGCGTGTCTGACATTTCAGTCCACCTCCATTGCGTCAGACAATAGTTCGACGGATACCAGCCTGTCCTGGCTACACCAATTCATCGACACCGGACTCACCACCCATCAGCCTGATTCCACCGGTATCGAATTTCTTGTCTATATTTTGCAACCTTCAAACCAACCGGCAACGTTGTCTGTCACCTTTACGATTAACCGTTACCTGAAAAAAGGTGGGCTCGGCAAAGGGCGACGAACAGAGCTGCTTAATTTCGCTAACGAATATTCTTCTCCCGCTTACGCCCAGGCTATCGACCGGGAAATCGGCCAACTCATTGTCGTACAAAACAAAAACACATGGGGGTATAACCCACTCACGTTGTCCGGCGAAATGGGTTTTTTAGCCCTGTCAAAAATGATCAATACTGGACGCTGTTTTTGGCAAAACACCCGCAACCCTGCGCTTCACGCGGGTGAAGTGCGCAAACTACAACTCAATTGGCAAAAAGAACAAAATAATGATCGCCGCCTGGACATCACCGTAACGCCGAAAGCCCAGGTATTAAACACCCTGCCAGCCTTGTACCTCGATCTCAAAATGAACACGATCGGGCCAGCACAAACAGCCGATGGTGACGCCAAACCGTTCAATGCCAAACAGTGGGACATGTTGTTATCAGCACCCGTTGTGCCCGCCGAGGCCTGCACCGCATTCAGCAAGCAGTTACTGACGTCGATACCGGATTTACCCCTGCCACCACCGCAGCCAATGGAAACCCTGCGCATTGACCAGCAAGCCCCTGTCCCACGGTTGTATTTGCATGGCGAAGTAAACCCGACGACCACACAGCGCACCCACACCATGCGCCTGCGCTTTGCTTATGCCGGGCATGAACTGACAATAATGCCGCCCTCTCCGGTGAACAACCTGATGACGGATAATCAGATCATTTGTATTCAACGGGACTTGCCCGCAGAAGAGGCGGAGATAGAAAAACTCATCGCGGCCGGTTTTCAGGCATTTCAACATGAACAAAGTGACGACGTTCATTTTATAAGCTCAGAAGAAAACGGCTTAATGGCGTCCGCCGAATGCTGGCAATTATTTTTGCACGAAACGCTACCCATGCTCGAAGCCGAAGGCTGGGAAGTGGAACGTAGCGCTGATTTTCACCTACAGTTTTTGCAAGTCGATGACTGGGAAGCAAAAATCGAAACGGACAGCGACTGGTTCGACTTGCGTTTTGATCTTGATATCCAGGGACGTAAATTACCGTTGTTGCCACTGATCGCCGAACTTCTCAACAGCTACGACCCGAACAACCTACCCGATACATTAACCGTACCCATTGGCGACAGCCAATATTTACAGTTACCCTCCGAGCGTATTCGTCCCATTTGCCAGATACTCTATGAGCTTTACGACTCTGAAGCGTTGAGTGACGACGGTACATTACGCTTGAACCGCTTTGATGCACCGCGCCTAGCCGAGCTGGAGGAAAACAGCGAGCTATTGTGGCGCGGAGGCAAAGCCATGCGCGAACTGGGCCGAAAACTTAAAAACTTCAAGGGCATCAGAAAATCCGCCATACCGCGCGGATTAAAAGCCACCTTGCGTGACTATCAACAACAGGGATTGGACTGGTTGCAATTCTTACGCAGTTATCAATTCAACGGTATTCTCGCCGACGATATGGGACTGGGCAAAACCGTGCAAACACTGGCACACCTGTTGCTGGAAAAAGAACGAAAACGCATGGACAAACCTTGTCTGATCATCGCCCCAACCAGTCTGATGAGTAACTGGCGACGCGAAGCGGAACAATTCACCCCCAAACTCAGCGTGCTGATATTGCAAGGTCCCGATCGCCAACAGCACTTTGATGACATCAACAACTATGACCTTGTGCTGAGCACCTATCCATTACTGGCGCGTGACGAAGAAACCCTGCTGGCACATGAGTACCATTATTTGATTCTTGATGAAGCACAGGTAATAAAAAACCCACGCGCCAAGGCCGCGCGCATCGCCCGAAACATCAAGGCCCGCCACCGCCTGTGTCTCACCGGCACCCCCATGGAAAATCATCTAGGCGAACTCTGGGCCTTGTTTGATTTTCTCATGCCCGGATTTCTCGGCGAAAACAAATCGTTCACACGACGCTTTCGCACCCCCATCGAAAAACACGGCGACACCGAACAAGGCCAACGCCTGGCCCGTCGGGTTGCCCCCTTTATGCTGCGTCGCAGCAAAACGGAAGTAGTCAAAGAATTACCCGTAAAAACGGAAATACTGCGGTCGATTGCTCTGGACAGCAAGCAGGCCGCGCTTTATGAAAGCATCCGTTTATCCATGGAAAAAAAGGTCCGCGAGGCCATTGCTAAAAAAGGACTGGCCCGCAGCCACATCACCATTCTTGATGCCCTGTTGAAACTGCGCCAGACCTGTTGCGACCCACAACTCCTGTCATTGCCGCAGGCCAAAAAAGTCAAAACCTCCGCCAAACTTGAAATGTTGATGGAAATGTTACCGGAAATGTTGGAAGAAGGTCGTCGTATTCTGATTTTTTCCCAGTTCACCAAAATGCTCGCCATCATTGAACAACGATTAAATGACAGCGACATTAGCTACACCAAACTCACCGGACAAACCCGAAAACGCGATGAGGTCATTGAACGTTTCCGTCAAGGCCACGTTAATGTTTTCCTCATCAGCCTCAAAGCGGGCGGCGTCGGCCTCAACCTCACCGAAGCCGATACCGTTATCCACTACGACCCCTGGTGGAACCCTGCGGTTGAAAACCAAGCCACCGATCGCGCCCATCGCATCGGCCAAAACAAAGCCGTATTTGTCTATAAGCTGATCACCGAAAATACCCTGGAAGAAAAAATCATGGACATGCAAGCCAGAAAACAAGCGCTGGCCGATGGTGTTTATAACGATGGTGCACAGCGAAAAGACTTGAAGCTCAGCGCCGATGATTTACAGGAATTATTTGCACCGCTAGCAGGATAACGCGCGCAACATATTTTCGGCTCCTCACTGTTTCAAGTGGGAGATCAAACTCCAGCGGTTCCCGCTAATTATTTCATACTCACCGTGCGTAAAAATTTCTGATTGTTTTTAGTCAATACTTTGGCTTGAGGCGCAGGCAGGCCTCTCAATTGAGCATCCTTTTTGGCTATTGTTTTTCCCCTGAAAAACCTCATGTGCCAAAGATGAAAGGCAATTGTTAACGCCTCCTAGTGTCGATTGTTATGCCTGATCAACTACATTCAACCACCACAACCCTTTCCTCTATCACTAATTCTTTAGTACTTTCTATCTCAACAAATTCGTATGGTGATGTTATGACGCCCGTTGTCACACAACCACTACCTGGCTTCGTCAGAAGTATTTTCAACGTCATAAAATCACCATGGTCTTCAATTCTGTCAGTCGCTATTTCATAACCACCGCTACTTCTACCGCCCATGCTTAATAAAGCAACCCGGCGTGAGGAAAAATCAACCGTGTGTTCCGCAACAAGCTGTACATATACTGCGAGGCTTGAATTCAGTGATGTTTGGTCAGTAAACACTTCTATTTTTTTATTTTCTGGTAAAGAACTCATGGTGCTGTCCCCGAAAACGATCACCGTGAAATTCACCAGTGGTATGGGGCTTTCTGCATTAGAATCACCCACACAACCAGCCAACAATGGAAATATGAGACTTAACACTATAATTTGTTTTCTAAAATCCACAATAATTTCCCCTATAAACACATGAGACCGATACAGCAGCTAAACGTAACGTTATTGTCGCCAATCTCGCAGAAGCCGTTTTCCAGGCTATGCCATGTTTCAACAGCCCCAAAAGACGTCATCCCAACCCGTCGGCTAAATCAAAACCCGAGCTTCGCCAAGCTACCAGAATAATTCACCACCACCTTGCCATCGCTGCCCGCACGTCCCAGGGAGCGTAGCGCCTGCTTCAGCTCCGGAGCATTGCCTCGGCTCGCCAGGGAACCGCTGAATTGGTAATTGCCTTCTGCGTCCAGAGCCAACAAGCCGTCCAGCGACAACGGACCTCCAGCGTCACTCAACAGCCCCCTCACCTCTCCGGCGGTGGTTTCCAGGTCCAGGGATAAATCCCCCAGCGGCAGGGGCTTGAGCAGGCTCACCTCGGCTCCGTTCCAGACCGCTCGTCCTGTGGCGGAAACAAGGCTTACGCCGTCCCAGCGCAGGTTCTGTACATTCAGGCTCAGCAAGCCAGCCGGCCGTAATACCGAGGCTTGGGCCAGCCTCGCCAGCAGGGCCATTGGCAAGCGCGCCTCCAACGATGGCAGCACAATGCTGCCGTCCATGCTCAGCGCTGTCACCCCTTCAGCAAAACCGTCTTCCACGTTGAAACGCCAGCTCAGCGCCACCTGACCGCCTAGCACTGCCCAGGGCCGCAGGCTCCATTCCAGTGCTTCCAATCGTGTGCCATCGATTACTGCCACATTGGCGCGCCCCGACCAAACGGTGCCGCTGATGCCTCCCAGGGCGATATTCTGCCGGGCCAGCTCGCTGCCCTTCCAGTAGGCATAAGCCCGTTCGGCGGGGAAATTCAGCGCCAGAAACCCCACATAAAGCAACAGCCCGAATGTCACCAACCGCAAATTCAGTGGCAACCGTAAACCTTTGAAGCGGCTCATCCCATGACCTCAAATACCAAGCGGCCATCCACTCGCCCGCCCTCTTCCTGCGCCTCGAACACGCTGCTGATCACGGCAATACCTTGACGCTGCTCCAGTTGAGCCACCCAGCGGATGAGATCATCAAAATTGGCTCCTTCCAACCACACCCGCACCTTTTTATCTCCATCCGGCTGCACACGTTTGAGGGCATCTCCCAGGCGGCCAGCCTTGGCGGTGCGGTCCACCAGGCTGAGCAGACTCTGGCCACTGGCGATGGGCTTCGTTCCGCCACTGGCGCCGCGCAAACGCCGGGCTTCCTGTGCGGAGCCCCGCATCCAGGCCAGGGTGACTTCCTGTTTCGCCGTACTGGCCCGCAGGTCATCAACCTTGTTCACTAGAGGTTCCCATAGCGCTACGTAAATCAGCAACACAATCAACAGGGCCGCACCGATCAGCACCATGTATCGCTCACGCGGCTCAAGGCCCGCTAACCACGCCTTCATTGGGCGCCTCCCCGTAAACTGATTCGTGCCTGCACTTTACCATCGCGGGACGTGGCGGAGACGATGTCCACTTTGAGCCCGGCCTTGTCTGTTAATTGCTGTTTGAGTTGATCGAGAGCCTGTAGGTCTGGCAGTTCGAGGTCCAGGTCCAGCTTATTGTCTTTGTGGCGCAGGGTTCGCAGCTTAATGCCCGGGGCATTTTTCAACACCGCTCCAGACTGGCTCAGTAATGCCAGCAGGCCGCTGTCGGCATCACCGCTGCCGCGTAATTTATCCAGCCCGCGCTGCATCAACTCCCGTTCCTGTCCCGGGACCAAGCGGCTACCGGGCAGCGCCTCGTGGAACGTGGCTTCAATTTGTTCGTGCAATTGGGTTTTTCGGGCGGACAGACTTTGCAATTCGGTGGCCAACACCCCTACCTGTAGCAACAACCACAAGCCGGTGAGAATCAAGGCCGGTCGCCAGGGGCGCAGCAGTTTTTCCAGTTGTTCTTTACGGCTGTAATCCCCCTGTAATAGGTTGATGGCGTGCTGCCCACCACCTGTCACGCCAAAACCTCGGGCCAGCAATTCGCTACAGGACTCGTCACGGGCCTCCAGCCACAGTTCCACCTGCTGTTCGGCGCACAGCGCTTGCAACTCCTGATGAGGAGGGGTGTTTTCAAATTCGCTGTCGCCGCAGGTGCTTACCCGAAGTTGTCGGGGCCGAGCATCAGCGGTGGCGTCGTCGGCTGGGTCATCGGCATCGTGGCAGGCGTCCAGTGCCGCCCGCAACACGGTGGCGGTATTACCAGTATCAAAAGCCAGCCCGGCTTGGGGGCCGGTGCGCAACAGCGCTTCGTGACCATTAACCAGCAGGGTCCAGTTTTCGCCGTCAGCACCTGTCGGCCACGGCACGCCGGACAGTTCAGTGCTCACCATGTCAGGGTGTAAACCGGCTTGTCTAAGCTGTTCCAGCCAGGCTTCGATGCGAGCGCGCGATACCACGGCATTATTGACCCGCCCACGAGCGTCTCGGTCGCCCACGGCCACGTGCAAGTCATCAACGTCGTCGGCCAGTTGTTCTTCCAATGCGAAGGGCACGGCCCGGGCCAGCCGCTGACGTTTCATGACGGGCAGGCTCACTTGAGCCATGAGCACGTCGCGGGCGGGCACCAACACCGTGACTTGCGCCCCTGCCGCCAGTAGTGCGGCCTCTTTCAGCTCGCCGTGAAACAGCGAACCCGCTGGGCGGTCTTCGTCACGCAGCATCCAGCTGGCATTGGCAGCCACGTCGGTCTGCCCGGTAGTGCCGTCTGACGGCAGTCTGATAATCAATTGCTTGCGCATTAAAACGTCCCGAAGCTCCTGCGGATGATGGTGATATTGCCACCGATTCTTGCCAGCAGACTGTACATGCGTAGCCGGGTGCGGCCAATAGCTGCTGTTGCTGTCACCAGAAAGTATTCGCTTCTCACACTGACCCGGTTGGCGGCCTGAGTGGTCATCTGAATCTGGTAGTCAGTGTCCAGTTTATCGGTAAAATCCGAGACTTGTTCAAAAGGCTGGTTCGCGCGAAATTGCACTAAATCGCTGGCAATTTGCAGGGTGATGTTTTGATCCAGCGTCATCAATACCATTGGCGGCGCAGTGTTCACATTCAACGTGGTGATGGCAGGTAATGTGCTCACCAGTTTCCTTCCCCTCAGTGCACCCACCCCATTGGACGGCATGTTCAGCAACAAAGCCAGCTCACTGGGACTCACCATTAATTGATTAGCGGTGCGATACGGTATTTGCCTATCAGCGTTGATATTAAGATATTCCAGATCTTCGGCGCCATCGACGGAGGTGTTGATGTCAGGGTCTATCCAATCCACCACGCGATTAGCCATGGCGGGTGGCAGATTCAGATCATCGGTGACACGGTTTACCTGTTGCAGCAATGTTTGCAGGGCTCTGACCTGGGTCGGATCGGCCCTGCGGTTGCTGCCGAGCAAATTATTGAGATTAAAACGACCTTGCAAATCTTCGATTTGGCCACTGACCATACCGCCTTCCACTGGCATGGGGGGCAGCGGGCGGGCCCAATCCTCCAGCAAGGTATCGACATTACTGGGATCCCTTCTGAGCGTATCGATGGCAAAATTTTCCGCCGCCAGGGCGTACATGTAAGCTTGGTCCGCCTCCAGCATGTTGCCGGTGCGACGGATGTCCAGTTGCTGGCGGGAGATCATGGCCACCGCCACCACCGTCACCAGAGCGGTGATCAACAGGGCGGTGATCAATGCCACGCCACGCTGCCTCCCGCCTAAATCCGATGATAACCCGCTCATGCGCCAGGCACCCGAAACAGGCGAGTGATGCGGCCTTCGGCCTCGGTCTCCAAGGTGACTTCCACCGCTCGCGGTTGCGCCTGATTGGCGGCGCTGCCGAGGGCGGCATTGGGCCAGGAGTTACTCCACTGCCGGTTAGGGGACTGAAAGCGTAATTCCAGTTTGGTGACGCCATCCAGCATCTCGCTTTCCAGTGGCTGGCTGTCCTGCGCTCGGTCCAGCACATTCCAGTAGGCACGAATCAGTTTGCCGTCCTTCACGCCCCAGGCGACGCGCTGCAAACTGCTGCGTAGCCGATTGGCGGGATTGCTCCAGCCGTTGCGGGTCAGTTCCAGTTGGTAACGCCCGAATTCCGACCCTTGCAGCGCCAGTAACATTGTCCCGTATTCGTCACGCACTGGGCGATTGACGGTTTGTTCGATGTCTCGCCCTAACCATAAAAAACTCATTTGCAGCTTCGCGAGGCGGGCGGCATGGGCGTCGGTAACCTGGCCTTGTTTCAGCACGGTGTTCAATCCACCATAGGCCATGGCGGCCAAAAGGCCAAAAATGGCCAGCGCCACCATCAATTCAAGCAGAGTGAATCCGGCTGACTTTTTGAACCTTGCGCGGAGTGGAATCATCATCGAATCAGCGCCTGCCGAGGTATCCCGTGAGCATAACCAGGGAGTTTTTATCGTCCTCGTCGGCACGCACATTGATATCAACCCGACGAATGTCAGTCATTGGTGTCTTGGTTACATTCATGGTCCAGTGCCATTCGTGGCGCGCCATCAACATGCTGCCACGGGTGGTGCGCAGGGGGGGGAAGGTTCTGTTGATGTTCAGTTCTGCCATTTTGTTCATGGCCACCCAGTGGGCATAGGTGCGCTGTTGCAGGCCAGCGGCGTTGCGGGTGTTGTTGGAGGAGGCACTGATGCCTGCGGCCAGGGCGAAGGCGATCACCGCCAGCGCAACCATCACTTCCAGTAGGGTGAATCCTTCGACGGCTGCGCGGCCCGGTTTATCACCGAAGGTGTCACAGCGTTTGTTAACGGGAATCTTCATCATCATCCTGCACCCGGGACAGTTCCAGTTTGCCGTTGATTTGGCCTTCAAGACGATACGTTTCCTCTTCCTCGCCTTCCAGGTTCAGAGTCAATACGAAGGGCGTGAGTTCACCACTGGACAATATAAACACGCGGGGAAAATTTTTAGGGTCGTCGTAGCGGACTTCCGCGCCTTCCACGGTTAAGCGAGTATGTAGAGCTTCAGGTAGGGAGCGTTCACGCAGTGCGTTATCATTTTCCAACGGCACCCAGGTTCCGTTGGGGGCCAGTATCAAAAAACGATAACGCTGGCGTTCGAACTCCACGGCCAGCTCCTGCCCCTGCAATATGGCCTCTTCACCGGCAATGCGGATCAAGCCCTGTAATCGCTCGGCCTCATCCTGCACAACACGGCTGCCATGCACGCCCACCGATAACCCGGCGAAGCTGACGATGATGCCAATGATCAGGATCACCGTGAGCAATTCCAGCAGGGTAAAACCAGCGGCGCTACGGCGGGCCGATGCTGACAACATGGCCGGTTTATTGCAGATCCCAGTTACCCACGTCGGCATTGACGTCTTCACCACCGGCTTGCCCATCAGCACCCAGGGAGAAAACATCGATATCGGCCTTCACGCCAGGAGATAGAAACTGGTAGTTATTACCCCAGGGGTCTCTGGCCAAGCGGTCCATGTACTTTTTCCAGTTACGCGGTTCGGGTGAACCGGCGGGTTTAGTCACCAGTGCTTCCAGCCCCTGATCGGTGGTGGGGTAAACAAAGTTGTCTAGCTTGTAAAGATTGAGCGCCGCTTCCATGGCGCGAATGTCCTGCCGGGCCTTGGTGATGCGGGCAGTATCGGGCCGGTCCATAACGCGAGGCACCACAATGGCGGCAAGAATACCGAGAATAATAACCACCACCATCACTTCGATGAGGGTGAAACCGGTCTGGCGTTTGGTGAATCGGGTGTTGCAGTGTGGGTTCACGTCTTTCTCCAATGGCTAAAGGTCGCTTGCGGCGTTTGCAGTAAATGCTTTCTGTCTATCTGCTTTTTATCTGAATCCGTGGGCTCACGGTTTCAGCCAATCGCAGGGCGCGTCAACTATGTCACATTAGTGGCTCATCATATCAAATGTTGGCTTTATTTTTGGTGCGTAAAAGGCCAGCATGGGCATCTGTTATTCATTTCTCACACGAACATCGTCATCCTATGGTTTCTATCCTGCTCCGCGCCTACGGCGTTCCGTTGATCGTCGCCATTATTGTACTGGCCTTGGCACTGGGTGGCGACGAGGCCCGCGAGGCTCTGCGCTATCAGGCCGACGCCCTGTCCAGCCACCAGTGGTGGCGCTGGGAGAGCGGCCATTGGGTGCATTTGGGCTGGTCGCACACGGTGCTCAATCTGGCCGGACTGGCGCTGGTGTGGGCCTTAGTGGGCGCGCATTTTTCCAACGGCAACTGGGCCTTGATCATTATTGGCTCAGCGCTGGGTATCAGCTTTGGCCTGTGGACGTTTAATCCTGAACTCACATGGTACGTGGGTTTTTCCGGCGTATTGCACACGATGCTGGTGGCGGGCGCGCTGGCAGGCATTCGCAGCAGTGGCCGCACCGGTGACCGTTCAGACATGCTGTTGCTGGCGGTGGTGTTGGCCAAACTGGTTTGGGAGCAAGTCATGGGTCCCCTGCCTGGCTCTGAAGCCAGCGCGGGCGGCAACGTGGTGGTGGATGCCCATTGGTATGGCGGGCTGCTCGGGCTGTTTTTCGGCGCACTGTTAAAACCCCGGGCCGTGCGAGCATGACAAACGCTAACCGGTGGATTATTTCACTACGCGAAGTTTGGGAGCCGAGTCTTTCGCCTTGCCGGGCATGGGCTCGGGCGGGGTATCATCTTCGCTAAACACCATGCCACGGCCATTTTCACGAGCATAAATGGCCAGCGCGGCCTGCATGGGTACGCTGACGCGCATGGGTTTACCTCCGAAGCGGGCATTAAAACTCAATTCATCACCCAGCATATCGAGGTTTTGTACCGCTTCGGGAGCGACATTCAGAATTATTTTCCCGTTATTGATGTATTCCACGGGAATCCGCACGCTGTCGTACTCGGCATTAACCAGCAGGTACGGGGTCATGTCGTTGTCCACAATCCACTCGTAGATCGCGCGCATCAAGTAGGAACGGCTGGAAGTCATCTCTATCATGTCTATCAGTCTTCGCGCATTTCCCGTTCTTTTTCGCTGAGGCTAGCCTGGAAGGAATCCAGGGCAAACAGGCGATTTGCGTAATCGCTGAGAGGCTTGGCTGCGGGAGGCAACTCGATACCGAAAACAGGCAACCGCCATAAAATAGGAGCGACTGCGCAGTCCAGCAGCGACAATTCGTCACTGAGAAAATAGGGCTTTTGCTCGAAGATGGGGGCGACCACGGTGAGGCTTTCGCGCAATTCAATAGCGGTTTTAGCCTTATTGCGGCCAGTTTGCAATTGGGCCACGAGCCTGTCCCAATCCCGCTGGATGCGGCTGAGAGTCATGCGGCTTTGTGCGCGCGACACGGGGTCCACCGGCATCAATGGCGGATGCGGAAAACGCTCATCAAGATATTCCATGGTGACCTGCG
>JAADHZ010000016.1 GCA_013151575.1 Gammaproteobacteria bacterium | reverse complement strand
GCCGACATATCACCGGAATCCTCCAGCACCTTGACCGCAAACACGGTGCTGGAAAAACTCAAGGCAAAGGCCGCCAGCAGGGCGCTGCTGAATTCGAGTTCGTTGAAAAATATCAGCCCGGCAAGGCCGAGGGCATAAAATCCCAGCGCAACAAACAGCACAACCGCAGCCATATGCAGCGAGGCCACCGCCCAAATTTGCGGCATCAGCAAGCTGCGCAATCGCAATTTAAGGCCGATGGTGAACAGCAGCAGGGTGACGCCCAACTCTGAAAACAGCTCAAGGCTGGGGGTACTACGCATACCCAGTGCGAACAGTAGAAAGCCGGTGATTAGGTAGCCCACCAACGGCGGCAGCCCGGCCTGTCGTGCGCCAAGGCCCAGCAAAAAAGCAGCGGCGATGGCGAGGATTTCGGTCATCGGGTCTCAGCCCTCGGTAAATTCGGCGACCACCGGGGCGTGGTCTGATGGCCGCTCCCGCTTGCGGGGTTCCTTGTCCACATAACTGGCTGTGCAGCGTTCGGTCATCGCCGGGCTAGACAGTAATAGGTCGATGCGCATGCCGTGATTGCGGCGAAAACCGGCGGCACGATAGTCCCACCAGCTGTAGGTTTTTTCATCCTGTTCAAACAGGCGAAAAGTATCCGTGAGGCCCATGTCAATGAGCCGCTGAAACGCGGCGCGCTCTGACGGGCTGACGAGGATTTTATCCTTCCAGCCTTCCGGGTCCCACAGGTCACGATCATCGGGGGCGATATTGAAATCCCCCACTACAATGAATTTTTCATGTGTCGCCAACTGGTTTTCAATGTGTTTTTCCAGCGCCGCCAGCCAGCCCAGTTTGTACTCGTATTTTTCTGACCCCACTTCTGAGCCATTGGGAATGTATAAATTGAGAAAGCGCACATCGCCGCTGTCGGTGTGTACCGTTGCGCCCAGCACACGCCGTTGTGGATCATCCAGCCCCGGTAAATCAGTAACGATGTCGCTGGTTGCCGCCTTGCTCAACAGCGCCACACCGTTATAGGTTTTTTGCCCGGCAAAACTTACGTGGTAACCGGCGGCTTGAATGTCTTCCAACGGAAAATTGTCATCCACGGTTTTGGTTTCCTGTAAACCGAGGATGTCGGGTTGGTGTGCAGCGAGCCAGTCCAGTACGTGAGGCAAACGGACTTTGAGAGAATTGACGTTCCAGGAGGCAAATTTCATACAATAGCGTTCCAGTGTGAATTAAGGGCTTAAAATACGTTTTAAAAATCACCGAGCCTTTTAATGTAAAGAGCGCAATGTTTTCTGTTTTCTTTGCGTCCAAGATTTCGGTATTACCACAAAACAATCAGTTTCCTCATCTGTAGGGTGCACCCTACCAAATGTAGAATTATCCCGATTTTGCTCTTAATTCACACTGAAGTGTTACCTCCTACCAGGCAACTGCTTTCTGTAGAGTGATGAGATAGTCTCCTCCCTCTTCTAAACCGGCGTTAATTGCGCCACGATGGAGGCGTGTACCAGTGCGCATGCTGGGGTAAGAACTAGGGCACACGGTGAAGCGGAGTCCGCCACCGTATGGTCGTTATGATTCACCATTCATCTTACGCGACTGCCCCATTAATTTTAACGTAACAAATTCGGCCCGTTTTATGATAGTCAAACGAATAATCACTTTTGCCTTTTTATGCTACCTTGCGCCCGTGTCAGCCGACGAGTTACGCATCGCCGTCGCCACTAACTTCAGCCGTACCGCCAGCGCATTGGCCAAACAGTTTGAACAACAAACGGGCCACACCGTGCATCTCGCTTTCGGCTCCACCGGCAAGCACTACGCGCAGATCGTCCACGGCGCACCCTTCGACATTCTCCTCGCCGCTGATAAACGTCGTCCCGCGCTACTGGAAAAAAATGGCATCGCCGTGCCCGGCACGCGCTTCACCTATGCGCAAGGGCTGCTGGTGTTGTGGAGCCCGGATGAAAACCTTATTGACAAAAAAGCAACGGTGTTGGCAACCGGCCACTTTCGTAAATTGGCTATTGCTAATCCCAAGCTGGCGCCGTATGGGCTGGCTGCACGCGAAGTATTGCAGGCGCGTGGCCTGTGGAAAAAGCTACGGCCACGTATAGTGCGCGGCGAAAACATCGGCCAGACACTTCAGTTTGTTCGGAGTGGCAATGCGCCATTAGGTTTTGTCGCGGCCTCACAGGTTTTCCCGAAAGAAAACCCTCTCAACGGTTCTTACTGGAAGCCCCCGCAATCCCTATACACGCCCATTGTTCAGCAAGCCATTTTGATTAAAAACACGCCGACGGCACAAGCTTTTTCCCAATTTTTAAAAAGTACGATGGCACGTTCAATCATTCAGGAACGTGGCTACAGTACCCCGAAGATAAAATAGCCTGTTTATTGAATTGTCATGCAGACCATGCGGTTACACCGCAAAAACTGAGGCTCTGACGAAAATGAAACTATCAAGCAAGGCCTTGTTTTGAGAACTTCGATGACATGGCTCGCCGGATGAGGGTTAACGTCTCCTATCGTCGGGTAAAGTCGTGCCAACTTACTTTGTCTTCGTGATCCTAAAATATTCACCGAGCTTGTTTAAGCAAACAACGTTAGCAATAATCGAAATTTTGAAGCTGCGCTGTTTTTGTTTGTTAGGAATTTTTTACCGCCTGCCTCATCGCCATAAACGATGTTTCAATAGCTCTTTTCGTTAAGTCATCCGTGAGGATGAGGTCACTATTAAACTTATTTTGTGCATATGGGACATTCATAGAACCTTCAACAACGACATTTGTATTCATTGCGCTCAGGATCAGGGTTAAGGGGCTGTGTGAACGCACACCTCCCAAGCCGCTGGTAGAAACGCTGGTGACTACTAGCGGTTTTAGTATCAACGCATCTGAAGAAACCAACCAGTCTAAGGTGTTTTTTAATGCCCCAGGAACGCCATGAGCATACTCTGGTGTACTGACAATGATGCCATCAGCAGCTCGCATCATAGAAATTAGAGAACATACAGAATCAGGGGTTTCATTATCATCAAGCTCAGGATCAAACGTTGGTATTTGTTTTATCTGATCATATATGGCCAAAGAAGTATCGCTTGGACATAATGCCTTCATGGCTTTAAGTAAGGCTAAATTATATGATCCACTCCGAACACTTCCCGATATACCTAATAAATTCATACTTCTACTTTTCCAGTTAGCCGACATATTCTGAACATTAAGCAAATCATGACCAATGCCTAACAAAGCCTACGGTGGCTTCGATGGAATAAGCGACTCTGTGATTTAAAAAGGCAACTCAGCCTTCGGCGCCTGCGTTTCAACTAGCGTGCGAAAATCGTCCTGAATTCGCGCCAGCGCCGCTTCATTTGTCGCTTCAAACCGAAACACCAAACAGGGTGTGGTATTCGATGCGCGCACTAACCCAAAGCCATCTTCAAAATCCACCCGCAGTCCGTCGATAGTGGTGATTTTGGCACCGGGAAAATTTGCCGAGGCGACCAGCCTGTCCACCAGTGGATGGTTTTCACCTTCTGGTGTTGTAAAGTTTAATTCCGGCGTGTTGATGTTGTCGGGCAGGGCGTTAAAAATATCATCGGCTGGACGGCTGTCTTTGGATAAAATTTCCAGCAGGCGTGACGCCGTGTAAGTCGCATCGTCGAAGCCGTACCAGCGTTCTTTGAAAAAGATGTGGCCGCTCATTTCTCCGGCCAATGCTGCGCCGCTTTCTTTGAGTTTAGCCTTGATGAAGCTGTGGCCGGTTTTCCACATGGTGGCTTTTCCGCCCGCCTGCTCGATGATTTTATGCAGGTTGGTGGTGCATTTGATGTCGTAAATAATTTCTGCCCCCGGGTTGCGGGACAGCACGTCCTGCGCGTAGAGCATCATTTGCCGGTCGGCCCAGATGACGTTGCCGGTGGGGGTGACGACGCCAAGGCGGTCACCGTCGCCATCGAAGGCCAGGCCAATGTCGGCATCGTGTTCAGCTAGCGCCTGCTTCAGGTCTACCAGGTTTTCAGGTTTGCTGGGGTCGGGGTGATGATTGGGAAAGTTGCCGTCCACCTCGCAGAATAATTCGGTGACCTCGCAGCCCAGTGCGCGCAATAGTTGCGGTGCGACGCCGCCAGCGACGCCGTTGCCACAGTCAACGATCACTTTCATCGGTTTGGCCAGTTTGATGTCGCTGGTGATGCGTTCGATGTACTGCGTCCCCACGTCGGCCGTCGCCACCTTGCCGCTGCCTTCGGTAAAGTTGCCTGCCTCAATACGTTTGCGCAATGCCTGAATGTCGGGGCCGGACAGGGTGGTGCCGCCCAGCACCATTTTCAGGCCATTGTATTGCGGCGGATTGTGGCTGCCGGTGATCATGATGCCCGAGCCGGTGCCCAGTTCGTAGGCGGCGTAATACAACACCGGTGTGGGCGCCATGCCGAGGTCGGTGACGTCGCGTCCGGCCTCGGTGAGCCCGCGTTTTAGCGCTGCGATCAGTTTCGGCCCGGACAGGCGCCCATCGCGCGCCACGTAAATATGTTGTTCGCCGCGTGCCTCGGCCTCCGCGCCCAATGCCCGTCCGATCCAGTACACGGCTTCTTCGGTGAGGGTTTCATCGACGATGCCGCGTACGTCGTAGGCTTTGAAAATGGAGGCGTCTAGGATCGGTGGTGTGGGCATGGGTGAGGTCCTGTCTGATGGTTGTCGGCGTGTGGCCAAAGGGAATGACAGGAAGGTTATCAGGTTTATTCGTTATTGGCTGCCGGTATGACCGAATCCCCCCTCACCCCGGTCGCTTTGGTTAAAATTATCAACAATGTCGAAGCTGGCCTGCACCACGGGCAGGAACACCATTTGCGCGATGCGTTCGCCGGGCTCCACAGTGAAGCGTTGGTCGCCCCGGTTCCAGCAGGATACGAACAATTGCCCTTGATAGTCGGAATCAATGAGCCCGGTGAGGTTGCCCAGCACGATGCCGTGCTTGTGGCCCAGCCCGGAGCGCGGCAGTAGTACGGCGGCGAGCCCGGGGTCGCCGATGTGGATGGCAATGCCGGTGGGAATCAGGTGGGTTTCGCCGGGATGAATGTCCAGCGCGTTGTCGATGCAGGCGCGCAGGTCCATGCCGGCAGAGCCGTCGGTGGCATATTCTGGCAGGGGAATTTCTGTGCCGACGCGTTTGTCGAGTATCTGTAATTGAATCTGTGACATGGTTTTCTCTCTGTTAGGCCATTACTACGCTGCGATCAAAAAATGGCACCGCCATCCAGCAGCCAGGCTCGCGGGTGATGGGTGAATCCGATCTTCGGGTAATAATCCGCCACCTCCGGGGCTGAGAGCAAAATCAATTTGCACTGCGGGCCCAGAGGGCTGCGGGTTTCCCGAATCAATTGTTTGCCGATGCCCCGGCTCTGGTATTCCCGGTCCACCGCGATGTCGGACAGGTAACAGCAGTAGTGAAAATCCGTCACCGAGCGGGCGATGCCCACCAGCTTGCTGTCACAGCGGGCGGTGACAAAAAGGTCGGCATGGTCGAGCATGCCTTGTAAGCAGGCACGGTTTTCCACCGGCCTGCGCGCGGCCAGCGTCGAGCGCTCCAGTACGTCGATAAATTCATCGACGCCAGGAGGCTCGCTGGTAGCGTAGCAAATGTCGATCACTGTTTTGCCGGGGTGGTGTCTTTTGTCACACCACCGCCAACCAGCACGGTGACCATGTTGTCTAGTTTAATACGGCGCTGAAAGGCATTTTTGATGTCGTCGATAGTGACGGCCTGTACCCGTTCGTTAAAGGTGTCGATGTAATCCAGGGGCAGCTGATAAAAACCAATCATGCCGATGTAGTCGATGATTTTTTTGTTACTGGAAAGACGTAACGGAAAACCGCCGGTGATGTTTTTCTGTGAGGCATCCAGCTCTTCAGCTCTGGGGCCTTCTTTGATGAACTGGCCGATGGTTTCACGCAAGACATCCAGAGCTTCCTGCGCCGATTCGTTTTTGGTTTGCAGGCCAATGGTGAACGGGCCAAGTTCGCGCATGGGGAGGAAATAACTGTACGTGCTGTAAGCCAAGCCGCGTTCTTCACGAATTTTTTTGGACAGTCGCGCCACCAGGCCGCTGCCACCCAGCATGTGGTTACCCACATACAATGCAAAGTAATCGGGGTCGCCGCGTTTCATGCCGGGTTGGCCCATGAGGATGTGGGTCTGTGCGGAGGGAAATTCGATACGGATTTCATTGCCCTGCGCAAGCGCGTCCACCGAAGGCAGATCCGCCGCAGGCTGTCCTTCCGGCAAATCCCCCATGAGGGATTCCGCCAGTTGCACTGCACCTTCGTGGTCTAAGTTGCCAACGATAGCGACCACCGCGTTGCGGGCCACGTAGTATTTTTTATAAAAGGCCCGGAGCTTATCGACAGTGATGCCATTGATGCCAGCCTCCGTGCCGGTGGGCTGGGCGTTATAGGGGTGGGTGCCGTAAACAGCTTTATAAAAGGCTTTGTTCGCTTGCGCGCCAGGGGACTGTTTGAGGCGTTTGAGCGTGGTCAGCAGACGGCTGCTTTCGCGCGCCAGGGCTTTTTTAGGGAAGTCCGGCTGGGTGAGGATGGTAGCGAGGGTTTTCACTGCGGAATCGAACACCTTTTTTTCCGACAGCGTGCGTAGGCTCAGGACGGCCATATCGCGTTGGGCAGTGTTGCCGAAACGGGCACCGATGGATTCAAACCGCTGCGCCAGCTGGCCAGCATCCAGCCCGCCCGCGCCTTCGGCCATCAGACCATTGGTGAGTAGGGCTAGCCCGGGGTCGTTTTCGTCGCGCGCGGCTCCCGCGTCAAAAATGATGCGTACGTCAACAATGGGTAGCTCAGGCGCGGGTACGAAATACACATTAGCGCCGTTTTTGGTGGTCCAGTGTTCGATTTCAGGGCCAGCATTGGCGGCCTGGCTGAACAGTGCACTGGCAAAAACCAGCGGAGCGGAGAGGCGAAATAAATTAATGCGCATGATGGTCTCCATTGGCGGCAGCGGTGGAATGGGATTGGGGTTCGAGTACCCCGATAGTGAGGTGGTCATCAATCAGATATTTTTTCGCCACCGCTTGTACCTGCTCCGGGGTGACCGCGCGCAAGCGGTCCACGTAGCTGTCCATCAGCCGCCAGTCCAGCCCCACGGTTTCCAGGGTGCCGATCTGCATGGCTTGGTAAAAGATGGAGTCTTTTTCGTACACCTTGCTGGCGACGACTTGTGCCTTGATGCGGTCCAGCTCGTTTTGAGCGACCGGTTCGGTTTTGAGTTTTTCTATCTGGGCACGAATGGCTTGTTCCAGGTCCTCCACGGTTTTGCCTTTGGCGGGAGTGCCGTCAAACAGCAGCAGGTCGTCGAGCCGTGAATAAAGGTCATAACCAGCGCTGACGCTGGTGGCCACCTGCTGGCCACGCACTAGTTCGTTGGCAAAACGTGAGCTTTCACCCGCATCGAGGACGCTCACCAGCATGTCGAGGGCGTAGGGCTCCCAGTCCAGTTCGGCGGTTTTTACCACCGGGGTTTTGTAGCCCATGATGAAATACGGTACTTGCGCGGGCGCCTTCACCACGATGTGGCGAATGCCCCGTTGCTCGAACTCAACCTGTGGTTTTAGGGCGGGAACAGGGCGGGCCTGAACCGCGCCGTAAGTTTTTTTCGCCAGCTCAAACACCACTTGCGGGTCCACGTCACCTGCCACCACCAAGGTGGCGTTATTGGGGGTGTACCAGCGCTGGTACCAATCGCGCATGTCGTCCACGGTCATGTTTTGCAGGTCGTCCATCCAGCCGATAATGGGATGGTGGTAGGGGCTGTTGACGAAGGCGGTGGCGGCGAAATGCTCAAAAGTAAGGGAAGTGGGTTTGTCGTCGGTGCGCATGCGGCGCTCTTCCATCACCACTTTCACTTCTTTGGCGAAATCCTCGGCGCGCAGGTTCAGGTTGGCCATGCGGTCCGCCTCTAGCTCGAAGCTGATGGGCAGACGACTTTTTTCCAGTTGCTGAAAATAAGCTGTGTAATCCTGCCCGGTGAAGGCATTTTCGCGCCCACCATTGGCAGAAATAATGCGCGAAAACTCACCGGGGCCGAGCTTGTCCGTGCCTTTGAACATCATGTGCTCCAGCACGTGGGCCACGCCCGTAGTACCGTTGGACTCGTAGCTGGAGCCCACTTTGTACCAGATCTGTGACACCACCACCGGCGCCCGATGGTCTTCTTTGACGATGATTTTCAGTCCGTTGGCAAGCTGGTATTCGTGTACATCACCACTGGAAGAAACATGCCCTTCCGTTGCCACGGCCGCGTTGGTGGCCGCAGCGGCCTCGGTAACGCTGCTTTTGCTGGCGGTGCTGGTATTGGCGCAGCCGGTGAGCACCGCAGCCATCAGCGCAGTGGCCGTGGCAACGCGGGCCACGGCACGGGTCTTGTGCTGTAAATTCATAAGCCTCTCGATTTGTTGTTAAGTCGTTTTGTTATTCCGTTGCGGCTGACGCAGCTTGCTTGCGAATGGTACGATAGTCCACTCAATTACACCGTGTCGGCGAACCGTTTGCCGCTGGTTGTTTCTCGCCCATAAAAACTGCCACTCTGACCACAAATTCCCATGTTTGGTTTCAAAAAAAATACGCCCCCAGCGAATCCTCAGGATCAGCCGACACAAAATAAAGGCCTGTTTGCTCGTCTCAAGGCTGGCCTCACCCGCACCCGCAGCGGCATCACCGACGGCCTGGCCGATCTGGTACTGGGCAAAAAGGCCATCGACGACGATGTGCTGGACGAGATCGAGACCCTGCTGCTCACCTCGGATGTGGGTGTGGAGGCCACACAGGAAATCGTCGCCGGTCTCACTGACCGTATCCAGCGCAAGCAGCTCAACGACGCCGACACCTTGTTCGCCGCGCTGCATGAAGACATGACCGCGATTCTTGCGCCGTCCACCGAACCACTGGATGTCAACACTGGCGTCGCGCCCTTCGTGATTTTGATGGTGGGCATCAACGGCGCGGGCAAGACCACCACCATCGGCAAGCTGGCGAAAAAACTTCAGAGCGAAGGCAAGTCGGTGATGCTCGCCGCAGGTGACACCTTCCGCGCCGCCGCCGTGGAGCAATTACAGGAATGGGGCAAACGCAACGACGTTACCGTGGTGGCCCAACACAGCGGCGCGGACTCTGCCTCGGTGATCTTCGATGCCATGCAATCCGCCCAGTCCAAAGGCATCGACGTGTTAATTGCCGACACCGCCGGTCGCCTGCACACCCAATCCAACCTGATGGAAGAACTCAAAAAAGTGCGCCGCGTCATCACTAAACTGGATGACACCGCCCCCCACGAAGTGATGCTGGTGCTGGATGCTGGCATCGGCCAAAACGCCGTGGTGCAAGCCGAACAATTCCGCGACGCCGTGGGCGTGTCCGGCATCACCCTCACCAAACTCGACGGCACCGCCAAAGGTGGCGTCATCTTCGCCGTGGCCAAACGCCTTGGCCTGCCGATACGTTTCATCGGTGTCGGCGAAGGCATCGACGACTTGCGGCCGTTTAATGCGGATGAGTTTGTGGATGCGTTGTTGGCGCGGGATGAAAGGTAGTTTGGTGTTGTTAACGCAGAGTTCGCAGAGGCACGGAGACGCAGAGGAAAACGTAATTGAAATGTACGGCGCCGTGGCCTGTTACAGATTGTACGCAGGAAGAAATTTTTTGCCTGCATAAAAACTCTGTGCCTCTGCGTTTAAATACTGAGTCGGCTCAACCACAAAGTGTGTAGGGTGGGCATTGCCCACCATTGCGATGGCATTAAAAAGTGATTCGGTGGGCGATGCCCACCCTACAAAAAATGAACTCCTTTTCTCTTTCATCTTTCCCCTTTACTCTGCCCTCAAATGATCCAATTCGATAACGTCAACAAACGCTACCCCGGCGGCCACGAGGCTTTATCGGGCGTGAGCTTTCATTTGCAACCGGGGGAAATGGCCTTTCTCACCGGGCATTCCGGCGCAGGCAAGAGCAGTTTGTTGAAATTGATCGCGTGCATCGAACGAGCCTCGCGCGGCAATGTGATTATCGACGGGCAGAACCTCACCCGGCTGAAAAACCGCCACATCCCCGCGCTGCGCCGTAAGATCGGCGTAGTGTTCCAGAATCACAATCTGCTCTACGACCGCACCGTGTACGACAACGTGGCGTTGCCGCTGATCATCGCCGGTTATCACCAGAGCGAGGTGGGTCGACGGGTGCGCGCGGCGCTGGACAAGGTGGGGCTGCTGGGTAAGGAACGACTGATGCCGATTACGCTTTCCGGCGGTGAGCAGCAGCGTGTCGGCATCGCCCGCGCGGTGGTGAACCGCCCGCCGCTGCTGTTGGCCGATGAGCCCACCGGTAATTTGGACCCAGAGCTGTCGAAGGAAATCATGGGTTTGTTCGAGCAGTTTAATCAGGTGGGCGTGTCGGTGCTGATCGCTACCCACGATCACGATTTGATTTCGCGACTGGACCACCGGCTGCTCATGCTCAAACACGGCAAGCTGGAACGCGACGGGCGCACGCGAGAAATGCAGATGCACGACGTTGTTGCGGGAAGCAGCATATGAAGACGGATATTTCCCGTCGAGTGAACGGGCACATTTAAGGTCCGCGTCCAGCAAATAGACGGTAGCCACTTGAAATTCACGGCGCGCGTACCCATTCTTCAACGACATCGCGAACCCCTGGCTGCAGAAATATTAGACTCTTTCTAAACGTGAGCGCGAGTGATAAGCTTCGCCGCTCAGCGTGTGTCGGCAGCCTCGCATCCGGCACCGCCCAGCAATCGCATCGTGACACTAACTTTAATCAACCGGTTTTTTAAACCGACAAATGGAGGATACGCCCATGGGAATTCTCGTAGGCCGCAAAGCCCCTGATTTTACTGCCCCAGCCGTGCTGGGTGACGGCAGCATTGTTGAAGATTTCAACCTTGCCAACACCATCGAAGGCAAACCTGCGGTGGTGTTTTTCTACCCGCTGGATTTCACCTTTGTGTGTCCCTCCGAGCTGATCGCTTTTGATCATCGCTTGGCGGAATTCAAAAAGCGCGGCGTGGAAGTGATCGGCGTTTCCATCGATTCCCACTTCACCCACAACGCTTGGCGCAACACGGCCATCAACGACGGCGGTATCGGCCAGGTAGGTTACACGCTAGTGGCGGATATCACTCATAGCATTTGCCAGGCCTACGATGTGGAACACCCCGAGGCCGGTGTGGCCTTCCGTGGTTCTTTCCTGATCGACAAGGAAGGCAACGTGCGTCACCAGGTGGTTAACGATTTACCGCTGGGTCGCAATATCGATGAAATGCTGCGCATGATTGATGCTCTGCAATTCCACGAAGAGCACGGTGAAGTCTGTCCTGCCGGTTGGACCGCAGGCGAAAAAGGAATGAAGGATACGCCGGACGGCGTGGCCGAGTACTTGGCGGAGAACGCTGACAAGCTGTAAACACACTTTTCAGGGTGTGACGAAAAAGGCCGGTCTTGTACCGGCCTTTTTTATTGAGCATTTTTTGGGGTCAAAAAAGCCGTCAGCTATCCAGCCTGGGTTCGATGACGGGGGGGGGCATTTGCAGAAAATAGCCTTGCTCCACCAACGCCGCCATCACGTCATTGACGTCGGTTTGCGCCAGCGGCCGCTCAGCGGACAGGGTCAGCGTCATCACCAGTTGCAGGGGCCCCAGCAGGGTGCGCAAAGCCTCGGGCACGCGTTCAAAATTATCTTTTTCTTCCACATACAGATAGTGGTCGGTTTTTTTCGGGCCTTTGTAAATGGCACAGTGCATGGCGGTAGGCTTCAATTGTGGTGGTGGATTTTAGTTTAAGTCGGGATTCTAGCGCAGAGCAGGGGGAGGGTACATCCATCCGTCCGCGTCCCGAGGATATTTTCTGCGTTGACAGTCGGGCTGTACAAAACGTATCGGCTCTACTATAGCTACGGATGTTGTGGGATTGTTTTTTTTTTGCAGCGATAAAACATGGAGGAACGATCATGGCCGTGGCAACAACTTTGCAAGATTATCTCGATCGTTGGGGGGTGAAATACGATGTTGTGCCCCATTCGCGCACCGACAGTAGCCTGAAAACTGCAGAATCAGCGCATGTATCCGGCGAAAAACTGGCGAAATGCGTGGTAACCGAGGATTACCGGGGTTACCTGATGGTGGTGGTGCCAGCCAGCCATCAGGTGGAATTTTCGCTGCTGGATGACCAGCTAGACCGCCGTCTGGCGCTGGCCACGGAGCAGGAATTGACGGATATTTTTTCCGATTGCGAGCTGGGTGCCATTCCACCGCTGGGTGAGGCCTATGGCATTGATGTGGCGCTGGACAACAGTCTGCTGAATTGCGGCGATGTTTACTTCGAGGCGGGCGATCACACTGAATTGATCCATCTCAGCGGCGACGATTTTCGGGATTTGATGGCGGGTGCCGAGCGCGGTCAGTTCAGTCGCCACCTGTAAACCGTCCGCCGGAAGCCGGAATTCCCCCTTTCGGTCGCGGTGCGTTCGTTCAGGCCGTTGCGCGTATCTCCCGGCGTTTGCGCACCGCCTCAGCCAGCCCCTGGATCAGGGGCACACTGCTTTCCCAGTCGATGCAGGCATCGGTGATGCTCTGGCCAAACAGCAGGTCTTTTCCGGTTTCCACATTCTGGCGACCTTCTTCCAGGTTGCTCTCCACCATGGTGCCGATGATGCGCGTGTCGCCAGTGGCGATTTGTGCCGCCACGTTCCGCGCCACATCCAGCTGACGGCGGTGTTGCTTGCTGCTGTTGGCATGACTGAAATCGATCATCATTCGCGGTGCCAACTTTGCCGCCAGCATGGATTTCCCAGCAGCGTTCACGCTGGCGGCATCATAATTGGGCTCGCGGCCGCCGCGCAGGATGATGTGGCAGTCTTCGTTACCACTGGTGGCGAAAATCGCAGAACGACCCGCCTTGGTGAGCGACAGAAAATAGTGCGGTTGGCTGGCGGCGTGAATGGCGTCGCAGGCGATTTGTAGGCTGCCGTTGGTGCCGTTTTTGAAACCCACAGGGCAGGATAGCCCCGAGGCCAGCTCGCGGTGAGCTTGGCTTTCGGTGGTGCGCGCGCCGATGGCGCCCCAGCTGACGAGGTCTGAAATGTACTGAGGAGTGATCAAGTCCAGGAATTCGGTGCCTGCTGGTATGCCCATGTTGTTCACGTCCAGCAATAGTTTGCGCGCCAAGTGCAGGCCTTCGTTGATCTCGAAGCTGCCATCGAGCCGGGGGTCGTTGATAAGCCCCTTCCAGCCCACGGTGGTGCGGGGTTTTTCGAAATAGACTCGCATCACGATCAGCAGGTCGTCCACCAGTTCGTCTCGTGTTTTTTTCAAACGCGAGGCGTATTCCAGCGCGGCCCCAGGGTCGTGGATGGAGCAGGGGCCAATAACCACCAGCAGTCGGTCATCCTTCCCCGTCAAAATATTGTGCACGGCCTGGCGTGTAGTGGCCACGGTCCGTGCGGCAGTGTCGGAAATAGGATGCTTTTTGAGCACCTGGGCGGGGGCAATAACCTCTTTAATGGCATCGATGCGGAGGTCGTCGGTGAGGTAACGTGTTGACATGGCGGTCGCTGTGCGGCTGATTCTAGTTGAAGGGGAATTGCCGTCGGGCAAATCAAACGCCCATTTTCCCTGATTACTCCCGGTGAGTCGAGCGGCCAGCATTTTTTAATCTGGGCGGCTATCCGTCAATTAACACGTGTTATGAGTGGTGCATGGATAAAAGTGCTCCGGTTTTGTGGCCAATAGGCTGAAAATTTTCGCAAGTTTTATTCCCGTGCCCAATGCCCCGATTTCCCTCCCCGCTTTTCCAGCAAACCCACATTGCTAATCACCATGCTACGATCCACCGCTTTGCACATGTCGTACACGGTGAGCAGGGCAATCTGCACAGCGGTGAGCGCCTCCATTTCCACGCCAGTTTGGCCGCTGGTGTGTACGGTAGCCTGGCACCGCACGGCGCTGGCGGTTTCATCCGTTTGCAAATCGACAGCGACTTTGGTGATCGCCAATGGGTGGCACAACGGAATCAGCTCCGAGGTTTTTTTCGCCGCCATGATGCCGGCGATGCGCGCGATGCCCAGCACGTCACCCTTGCCGTGCTGGCCGCTGGCGATGAGTTGCAGAGTGCCTGCCAACATGTGAATGCGCCCTTCTGCCACGGCTATGCGTTGAGTCACGGCCTTGGTGCCGACATCTACCATGTGCGCCTCGCCAGCATTATTGAAATGGGTGAGCTTGGAAGAATTTTTATCCATGTGTTTCCCGAAAAAAATCGGAGTATACTGTCGATCGTACACAATGCTTCCACTACCGGGAAATTTCAGCATGAGCATCACCGTCAAGTTTTTCGCCAGCCTGCGGGAAACCGTCGGCAAAGCTGATGCCGAACTGGATATCGGCACCATTCGCACCGCGGCGGATGTCTGGCGAGTTGCCACTGACAAACACGAACACACCCCTAATATGCTGGCCGCCATTAACATGGAATACGCCAGCCTCGATGATGCCGTAAAGGATGGGGACGAGGTGGCATTTTTTCCACCAGTGACGGGGGGGTGAGCATGTTCATGGAATTGCGTGGCACGGCTTTTGACCCCTGGCAGGAATTGCAGGCCTATCAACACAGCAAACCAGAATTAGCTGGCAAATTTGGCGCTACATCCATCTTCATCGGCACCATGCGTGATTTCAACGATGGCACTGATGTGCAGGCCATGACCCTGGAACACTATCCAGCGATGACGCAAAAACATCTGCGCACTATTTCCAGTGAAGCCCAACAACGCTGGGATATTCTCGATACATTGATTATTCACCGCTACGGCGAAATTCATCCCAGCGAGCCCATTGTATTACTGGCCGTGTGGTCGCTACATCGCAGCGAGTCGTTTCCCGCGTGTCGTTATTTGATTGAAGAGCTGAAAGCACGAGCGCCGTTTTGGAAACAGGAAAAAGTGAAAGGGGATTCGCGTTGGGTGGAAAAAAATACACCGGGGTGATGCACGCCCAGCGCCCACCATTTAGCTCAGCCGAAAGCTGTTGTTACTAAGGAGTACATTGTGCTCCTTAGGGATGGGAATTAAATAACTTTTACATCTCATGAATTATCTGGAATTACTCGGTAATTCCAATGCCCCAAATAATCATCATGAA
>JAADHZ010000058.1 GCA_013151575.1 Gammaproteobacteria bacterium | reverse complement strand
CGCGCCAGAAAGACACCGGATTCGAGGAGCTGCGCCTGGGTTTCGACGCCCACCACCTGCGACGCATGGAACTGGTGGACGGCTTCGGCCAGACCACGCAGCTAGGTTTTTCCAATGTGCAGGATAACGTCAAGCTGCCCGCAGACGCCTTCAAGTTCATCCCCCCGAAGGGCGTGGACGTGATCGGTGAGGGGGGATGACAGAGGGGCCCCCCTGAATGGATATCAGCCAAGCGAAAAAAGCTCGTTCGGCCACTTTTTCGTCATCCCGGCGTAAGTCGAGCCCCAGGGAAATGGCGATACCAGTGAGTTCTGGACCCCGGCCTACGCCGGGATGACGGTAGTATTAGGCTTAACCAAGTGCCTTAATTCAGGAAACCCTGCGCCCCAAAATCCATGCCCGACTTGTTCTCTCAATCCGACAATCTGATGAACCAACCACTAGCGGACCGCATGCGCCCGGCAACGCTGGAAGAGTATTTTGGGCAGAGCCATCTGCTGGGGCCGGGCAAACCCCTGCGCCGAGCCATCGAGGGCGATAAGCCACACTCGATGGTGTTCTGGGGGCCGCCGGGCACGGGCAAGACCACGCTGGCGCGGATGATATCGCACCGCGTGGAGGCCGAATTCATCAGCCTGTCGGCGGTGCTGTCCGGCGTCAAGGACATCCGTGCGGCGGTGGATACGGCCCAGCGCCTGCGTCGTGAACAGGGCCGGGCCACGGTGCTGTTCGTGGACGAAGTGCACCGTTTCAACAAGTCCCAGCAGGACGCCTTCCTACCCTTCGTCGAGGACGGCACCCTCACTTTCATCGGCGCCACTACCGAAAACCCCTCCTTCGAGCTGAACAACGCGCTGCTGTCGCGGGCGCGAGTATACGTGCTGAAATCGTTGGCCACCGACGAGATTCGCCAGGTCATCGACCGCGCACTGCGCGACGAACAACGCGGCCTGGGCCAACGTCCGTTGCAACTGGACGCGTCCCTGCGTGACCAGCTCGCCGCTGCCGCCGACGGCGACGCCCGCCGCGCGCTGAACCTGCTGGAGATCGCCGCCGACCTCGCGGAGGATGACGGCCAGGGCGGAGAGCGCATCACCGAGACCCTGCTGGGCGAAGTGCTGTCCGGCGGCATGCGTCGCTTCGACAAGGGCGGCGAGGCCTTTTACGATCAAATTTCCGCGCTACACAAATCCGTGCGCGGCTCCAAACCTGACGCTGCGCTGTACTGGATGACCCGCATGCTCGACGGCGGCGTCGACCCGCTGTACATCGCCCGCCGCGTGGTACGCATGGCCTCGGAGGACATCGGCAACGCCGACCCCCGCGGCCTGCAACTGGCCCTCAGCGCCTGGGACGTGCAGCAACGCCTCGGCAGCCCGGAAGGTGAATTGGCGGTGGCCCAAGCCGTGCTGTACCTAGCCTGCGCACCCAAAAGTAACGCCGTGTACACCGCCTTCAACGCCGCCCTGCGTGACGCTCGCAGCGGCGGCTCCGAAGAAGTACCGCTGCACCTGCGCAACGCGCCCACCAAACTGATGAAAGAACTGGACTACGGCACGGCTTATCGTTATGCCCACGACGAGCCCGGAGCCTACGCTGCCGGTGAGAAATACTTCCCGGAGGCTGTAGGCGAGCGGGTATACTATCGGCCGGTAGATCGCGGGTTGGAAATCAAGATCGGCGAACGGCTGGCCCACCTGCGGCGGCTGGATCGCGAACACGGCAACCGTGGTGGCGGGAACAAGGGTGATGCGGACTGAATTGCTCGACGTTGAATTTTCATTGGCCGGTCATCAGTACGCCGCGTTGACGAAACCCTGTTGTTGGGTAATGACGCTGCCAGTGCAGGAATTACCACTTATGGTATTGAATAACGTGAACTTGGATAATCCCGCCATTCCGGCGAATACCCTCTGGGGCACAAGTGCTGGAATCCCGTGGTTTTATCGGTTTTCTGGATACCGGAACCGGTCCGGCATGACGGTCTGGAGCCAACGGGATAGCGGTGAATAGTTCATTTGACAACGGGCGGCCTCGCTGATGCAGGCCCTGGCCATTGCCACCGGTGGTGCCGTCGGCGCACTGCTGCGATTCTGGGTGTCCAGCGGCATCTACGGCCTGTTGGGACGCGCCTTTCCGTATGGCACCCTGGTAGTGAACGTACTTGGTTCACTGCTGATGGGGTTCCTGTTCGTCTTGTTGATCGACAAACTATCGTTAGGCCCGCAGTGGCGCGCAGCGTTATTGATCGGACTGCTGGGAGCCTTCACCACTTTCTCCACCTTTTCCATCGAAACCCTCAACCTCATCGAAGAAGGCGAGGCAATGAAGGCGTTGCTAAACGTGGTGCTAAGTGTGGTGTTGTGTTTGGGCGCGGCCTGGCTGGGCGTGCTGGCAGGGAGGACGGTATGAAAACAATCAATGTGACCATGGTGCGGGTTTACCTCACGGAAGAAGAAGCGCATCTGCGGGCTTTTTTGAAGAAACTTAACGACCAGGGCAAAGTGCGCGGCGTCACCGTATTTCGTGGCATCGCCGGTTTCGGCAAATCCGGCACGGTGCATTCATCGTCATTGCTGGATCTGTCCTTGGACCTGCCGGTGGTCGTCGAGTTTTTCGACGAGCCCGAGCAGGTGGCGGCGATGATCGACTACCTGTACCCCATCGTCGGGGCCGGGCATATCGTCAGCTGGCCGGTGCAGTTAATAGTGGATGAATAACCTGTTTGTGCATCATTTTCGGCCCTCGCGGAATGACGGAAATAACATTAACGGGACCACACTGAAAGGGAATGTAAGCGATGAATGTGAAACACAATACAACACTGATAATAACGATTGTTTTTGGCTTTATGCTGTCGGGATGCGGCGGCAGATGAAACAAGCATCGCTGCCATCACGGTCAATGGCATAGCGGCAACCATCAACGATGGATTCGCACACTGGCAGGCCGTCATGCCGTTGAATTCAAGCGCAAACACACTGGTTGTGGCCACAAAAGACAGCGGGGGAAACGCCAGGCACGCCTTATCTCTCCGACCGATGTCGTTGTTGTTTGCGGTTGATCTGGAAAACGGCGAGAGAGTGCTTATCAGCATCGGCCCAAGCTAGCTAGCGCACCGTCAAAACAGCCTTGATAGCGTGCGCGTGTTTGCGCTTTTACAATCAACCCTCGTTCAATCCGGCGGCGGATTAACCTCATGTTGCACACACACACAAACTGAACGGAAACCAACATGCTTGACCCAAAATTATTACGCAGCGACCTGGACGCCGTGGCAGAAAAACTGGCACGACGCGGATTCACCCTGGACGTGGCCCACATCCGTGAGTTGGAAACGCAACGCAAGGCGTTGCAAGTGGAAACGCAAGAGCTGCAAAGCCTGCGTAACAACAGCGCCAAGGCCATCGGTCGCGCCAAAGCCAATGGCGAGGATGTGGAACCCCTGTTGGCGGCAGTGGCGGACCTGGGTGAAAAACTCAAGGCCGCCGATGAGGCTCTGCAAAAGGTGCAACAAGCACTGGACGACATCGCCATGGGTGTGCCCAACCTGCCCCACGATAGCGTGCCGCTGGGTATCGACGAAAATGACAACGTGGAGATCCGTCGCTGGGGCAAACCCGGCACGTTCGATTTCACGGTGAAAGATCACGTGGACCTGGGCACTGACATCGGCGGCATGGATTTCGAGACCGCCGCCAAAATTGCAGGCAGCCGTTTCAGCCTGCTCAGCGGCCCGCTGGCGCGCATGCACCGCGCGCTGATCCAGTTCATGCTGGACACCCACACCGGCGGCTCCCACGGCTACCAGGAAACCTACGTGCCCTACCTGGTGAACGAGGACAGCCTGCGCGGCACCGGGCAGCTGCCCAAGTTCGCCGAGGACTTGTTCCAAACGCAGGACGGAGGCTATTCGCTGATCCCCACCGCCGAGGTGCCTCTCACCAACATCGTGCGCGACACCATCACCGAAAACGCCGACATGCCCCGCAAGTTCGTCGCCCACACCCCCTGCTTCCGCAGCGAGGCCGGTTCCTACGGCAAGGACACCCGTGGCCTGATCCGCCAGCATCAGTTTGAAAAAGTGGAGTTAGTGCAGGTGGTGCGACCGGCGGATTCCTACGCCGCGCTGGAGGCGCTCACCCAGCATGCAGAAAACATTCTGCAAGCGCTGGTACTGCCCTACCGAGTCATGACCCTGTGCACCGGAGACACCGGTTTTTCCAGCGCCAAAACCTATGACCTGGAAGTGTGGCTACCCGCGCAGAACACCTATCGCGAAATTTCCTCCTGCTCCAATTTTGAGGATTTCCAAGCGCGCCGCATGAAGGCCCGCTGGCGCGACCCGGCGACCGGAAAACCGGCCCTGGTACACACCGTCAACGGCTCCGGCCTGGCAGTAGGCCGCACTCTGGTGGCGGTGATGGAAAACTATCAGCGCGCCGACGGCAGCATCACCGTACCGGAAAGGTTGCAACCGTACATGGGCGGGTTGGATGTTATTTCTATTGGTAGCGACTCACACGGCTCAGCATAAATTTGGCCCAACGATGCCATTGAAATCAGGAAGTCAACCGAGCACCAAGGGGCGACTCGACGATTCGCCATAACCAACGAGGCAGCCTCTTGGTCCGCTGAGGAAACGCTGCTTGTCTAAGGCATTATGTGCAAAAAATGAGATATTTTTCCTACTGGCATGCTGTTGTCAGTAGGTTGTTGATACACTCGTATTTTTATAACACCAACTATAGAGGGAATGAGGCATGGAGACTTGTATAGCAATATTAGAAGGAACGCTTGGAGAAAACGGCATGGATTCTCCGGAGTTTAAAGAATATTCAAAACGATCTAATGCAAATGGAGAGGCGCATGGTGGAGTCGTATTACAAAAATATGTGATTAAAAAAAATCTTGGCCAGGGTGGAACACCAGATTTTATATTGATCGTTGAATATCCTTCGTATGAAATAGCCGTAGACACATTCACATGCGAAGAATATAAGTCAATTATACCATTACGTGACATTGCATTTAAAACAGTAAAAATACTGCTAACGAAATAAATCTAGAACGTATTAGAAGTGGCCAAATTATACTTAGAAAAACTATCCAATCTTATTTTAGCAATAAATTTAGAAGACGAAATTTCTCTCCCGATGGAAACTAAGCATTTTTTTAGTGGTGCAGCCCTCTATATTAATAATACAATATGCGCCTCATGGTCTCCAGTAGGTTTGGCATTCAAGTTGCCAGACCCCGAGGTGAAAATATTGCTAAGCAGCGGGAAGGCAAAAGAATTAAAATATTTCCCAAAAGGGAACATCAAAATGGGTACGCGCTTTTTGAAAACCCAGAAAATAAAAAAATGATTTACTGGAAAACATATTTCATAAAAGCAAGCAAACAAGCGTAGCCACATAGCCTATAGACCCAAAACGTTTATTTCATTTTCTTATTTCCATAAGGGGCGAGTGCCCTGGCAAACTAACAATTAGGGAAATTTTAGGAAAAAACCCGAACACGGCAGAAATTAATTCGGGCAATGCAAACACCTGTTTGGCATTGGCGCGACGATAAAACTGACATACTCCTATCAAAAATATTAAATTTCATTATGTATGAAAAATTATCTTTAAATCCACGGATCAAATTCATAACAATATGGAGCAAAAGCATGCTGAACCGTTACGGCTTAACAACAATCGTGCTAGGTACAGTACTTACCATCAACACAGCAACCCTTGCAGGAGAATCTAAAACCAATGAGGGACGATGGTATATCAGTCCATCGCTCAACTATATTATTGCTGACGATGACCGAATTGCAGATGATAACTTTGGCTTGCAACTCGGCCTTGGTAAGGAAGTCTCAAAAAACTGGAATATTGAATTAAATCTCTTATCCGACAGCCTTGACTTTAAAGCTGGTTCCAACAAGTTCAAACAGCGCGGCCTGAGCCTGGATGCTTTGTATTTCCCTGATCGCAGCAGCCGCATCGCACCTTACGGCCTGATTGGCCTCGGCGCTTTGCGCACCACGGTGCCGGGCAGCCGCAGCACTGACCCCATCGCCGAAATCGGTGTCGGACTAATGGGACGTTTTGTAGACACTGATTTGATGCTGCGGCTTGAAGCACGCTATCGCTACAACGGTGACGATAACAGCATCCCCAGGGAAGATAACTTCGGTGACTGGATAGTTGGTCTCGGCTTAGCCTTCCCCTTCGGCGGCAATTCCACTTCACCTGCACCAGTCGTCGCCACTGATGATGATCAAGACGGTATCGACAATGACACAGACCGTTGTGCCAACACGGTTCCGGGAGCCACCGTCGATTCTCTCGGCTGTGAACGGGACAATGATAAAGACGGCGTTAAAAATAGTGCTGATAGTTGTCCCAGTACTGCCCAAGGCACCACCGTCGATGCTCGTGGCTGCAAGCAGGACAGCGACAGTGATAACGACGGCATCAAAAACAGCGCTGACAGTTGTCCCAACACCGCACAAGGTATCAACGTTGATGCTCAGGGCTGTGAACTGGACAGTGACAACGATGGCGTCAAAAACAGTGCCGACAGCTGCCCCAATACTGTTCCGAATGCCGGGGTAGATACCCGAGGTTGCGAGCGGGATGATGACAATGACGGCATTAAAAACAGCGCCGACAACTGTTCTGATACCGCGCAGAATGCTAAAACCGACAATCACGGCTGCGAGCTGAAAGAAATCATCGCCCTTAAAGACGTTACCTTCGACAACAACTCAGCGGTATTGACCGGAAACTCCGCAGAAGTGCTGGATGAAGCCGCCGCCACCCTGCGCCGCAATGCAGACCTCAATATTGAAGTTGCCGGTTATACGGACAACAAGGGATCGGCCACTTACAATGTCCGTCTCTCACAAAAACGAGCTGAGACCGTTCGTGGCTATCTGGTTACGCAGGGCGTTTCAGCAGACATGTTAAGCGCTAAAGGTTATGGCCCGGAAAACCCGCTTGCCGACAATGCCACTGCGGACGGTCGTGCGGCCAACCGGCGCGTCGAGTTGCGTATCCTGAAAAACTAAAACAGCAACCTGCCCATGCAGCACATACGATACAACCGTCATGTGTTGCATGGGACACATTAAAAAATCAAAAACAGGAGAATAGTATGGGTATACTAGATGGTATCGACAGCAGCATGATCAATGAATATGTCATCCCCTACTTTAGTAGGTGATAGTTTAGTTCCCGCTTCAGGTACATTTTTTAAAATAGAAAATGGCTAAGGAGCTGACCAATGTCTGAGCAAAGAGCCTGTTAAATCGATTTCCAGCTGTAGTGGAATCGATTATTGACCTAAGCGAGATAGCAGTTTGGCAGCCGTTGCTGAAGGCGTGCTAACCTATCAAACCTTGTGGTGGATGCACCGAAAAAATAGTAGAAAGTTAACATTATGCAAAGGCAGCGCCCGATGAACGCCGCGATAATAAAGATGATGTTTTTTCGTTAATTGATATGCGGTCGCCCTGCGCCATTACCGAGGAGTTTTCCCGTCATAGGCACAGCCTGATATTGTGTCGTCCGAGGACAAAAGCAACTGGAGTAGATGGCCTGGGATATCAAGCAACGAACTAATATCGACGTGAAAACATTCATGGTGTTTTTGCCGCTAACAACTGAATAACGAGGAGCGGTAAAAGAGCGAAGGCGGCCCGTCCCAGTAGCCACCTTCGTTACCTCCCTATCGGCCATCCTTGGCCGCATCAATTCCTGTAACGAACCATCCGTGACAAGCAATCCCTTGTGTCTTCCATGACACAGTCCTTTGCCATCACTCAATTGGATGAAGCTGGAATTGAGCTTGAGAATACCAAACTATTACGCCGAAACAAGCCCGTAATAATGCCATTTTTTATACACTAGATACTGATAAAAACCGCTCGAGTTTACTTTTTCCAGTATAAACAAGGTGATGCTGGGAAAGTTTTGTACAGCCCTGAACAAATTGTTATTCAGGACTACACGTATTTCAGAAAATTCCTACACGCTTTTTTCTTGCTCTCCTCCAAATTCAGCAGAAATTGATCGATTACGGACGCAAAATGACAAGCCGACTGATACAGTAACGCTCCATGACTCAGCTCCAACCTGCCGTTAACCCCCGACTCAGCGCCACCGTAAGCGCTTCCGCAGGCACCGGCAAAACCTGGTTGCTGGTGACGCGACTGGTGCGATTGTTGCTGGTCGGTGCTCGTCCAGAAGGCATATTGGCCGTGACCTTTACCCGCAAGGCCGCCGCAGAAATGCAGACCCGGCTCAGCGCTCGCCTGTTGGAACTGGCTCGCTGCCCACCCGAAGCACTGGATGAGCTGCTCGGGCAAATGGGTGCGCCACAGGATGAAACCACCCGCATCTGCGCCCGCACCTTGTATGAAAAACTGCTCGGTTCCCCCAGTACGGTAAAGACCACGACCTTCCATTCATTCTGCCAGGACATCCTGCGTCGTTTCCCGCTGGAGGCCGGTATTGCGCCGGGCTTCGAGCTACTGGAGTCCAGTGCCGAGTGGCGGGATGTGGCCTGGGAAGCCCTGTGTGACGAGGCCAGTCGCACCCCCGACGGTAACGTGGCACAGGCATTGGAAGTCTTGTTCAGCCATTGCGATGGGCTCTCCAACACCACCGACGCGCTGAACAGTTTTGTCGCCCAGCGCAGTGACTGGTGGGCCTACACCGAGATGCAAGACCAACCGCTGGACTTCGCCCTAGCGAGGTTAAGTGAACAAATGCAGGTCTCGCCCGACGAAGACCTGCGAGCAGATTTTTTCACCGGCGACACAGCAACGCTGCTGGGAGAATTCGCCGCGTTGCTGCAAAAACATCCGACGGCCTCCAATCTCAAATTGCTGGATGCCCTGGCCACGGCGCGCGACCCAGCGCAGGATTCATTACTACGGTTTGTCTCCGCCACCGACGTTTTTTTCACCAAGGCTGGTACTGCCCGCGCGCGCAAACCATCCAAGGTGCAAGCCACAAAAATGGGTGAAGACGGCCAGCAGCATTTTCTCGACCTGCATTTTCTGCTGTGCCAGCGCATCGAACAAACGCGCGAAAAACTCAATGCCCAGCAAACGTTGGAACGGGTTTCCAGCTGGTATCGCGCTGGAGTGCGTCTGCTGGACCATTTTCAGCGTTTGAAGGAAGAACAGCGCGTGCTGGATTTTGCTGATTTGGAATGGCGCGCGTATCAACTGTTGAACCACGGCGACAACGTGCACTGGATCCAGTACAAGCTGGACCAACGGCTCGACCATCTGCTCATTGATGAATTTCAAGACACCAACCCAACCCAGTGGCGGCTGTTGTTGCCGTTGTTGCAGGAACTGGCCTCGGGGGAAGACGAACGCAGGCGCAGTGTGTTTCTGGTCGGCGACAACAAACAATCCATTTATCGTTTTCGTCGTGCCGACCCGGCACTGTTTGACACCGCACAACGCTGGCTGAGCGAACGGCTACATGCCATTAGCCAGCCGCTGGATGTTTCCTGGCGTTCTGCGGATGCCATCATGCAGTTCGTCAACAAGGTGTTTGGTGAGGGGCCGCTGGGGCAGCATCTCGCCCACTTCACCCGCCATGCCACTCACCATCCACAACTGTGGGGGCAAGTGGAGTTCCTGCCATTGGTGGAGGCAGAGAATACTGCGCACGATGCCGACGATGACATCCCACCGCCACTACGCAACCCACTACAAACCCCCCGCGAACGGCACCCGGACCAGCGACACCTGAACGAAGGCCGACTCATCGCCGAACGTATCGCCCAAATGATGTCCGCCAACACCCTGGTGGGACCGGTGGACGCAGCACGGCTGCTACGTTACAGCGACATCATCATCTTGCTGCGCAACCGCAGCCATGCTGCGAGTTACGAACAAGCATTGCGGGAAGCCAGCATCCCCTATGTCGGAGCCAATCGCGGCACCCTGCTGGAAAGCCAGGAGGCCCGTGACCTGCTCAACCTGCTGGAGCTGCTGGTCACCCCGTTTAACAATCTGGCGTTGGCCAACTTGCTGCGTTCGCCGCTGTTTGATTGCGACCACGACGATCTCATGTCATTGGCGAGCATCAGGGAAGGACATTGGGTGCAGCGGCTCACCGTGCTGGCAACGCGACCCGACACCGGGGCCTCGCTGCAACGCGCCCATCAACTGCTGGCTACCTGGCGTGAAGGCGTTGGCAAAACACCGGTGCACGATCTGCTGGACCGCATTTTTAACGAAGGCGACGTGGTGAACCGGTACCGTGCCGCTTACCCCGAACACCTGCGCCATCGCGTCGAGGCCAATCTCACGCGTTTCATTGAACTGGCGCTGGAAATCGACAGTGGCCGCTACCCCAGCATCGGACATTTCGTGGCCCGTCTGCGTGAATTGCGGGACAAACAACAGGATGCGCCTGACGAAGGCACCCCGACACAGACCAGTGCCCGCGTTCGGCTGATGACCATCCATGCCGCCAAGGGGCTGGAGGCCAGCGTGGTGTTTGTGGCCGACAGCAGCAACATCGTCACCAATAACCGCGCCTATCAAACACTGGTGGACTGGCCCACAGATTCACCCCGGCCACACTGTTTTTTGCTGACGGGTAAAAAACAGCAACGTGACACATTCACTACGTCAGTATTGGAACAGCACGCAAAAGCAGAAGCGCGGGAAGACGCCAACCTGTTGTACGTTGCCATCACCCGCGCCAAACAATTTTTGTATATTTCCGGCTGTTGCCCCAGCCGTGGTAATGACCTGGGCTGGTACGGAAAAATGCAGGAGGCTTTTGCGGAATCAGCAAAAACCGACAACCCAGGCGGCATTTTGGACCTGGTAGAGGCCAGCGGCGAACAGCCTCGGGAAATGGCGGCGTTAAACATCACGCCAGACAGTCCACAGCCACCAGCAGGACTGGACCGAGCCCTGCCTCGGGAAAACAGCAACGGCAGCGTTTCCCCCAGCCGGGTGTTGTCCACCCCCGTCGACATTTCCGTCACCGACCCGGACGGGCGCATCCGGGGCATCGCTATTCATCGCATGCTGCAACTGTTGTGCGAACAAACGCAAAACATCCCACAGCGGGTTGCCAATGAAATGAATTTTGCGGCGGATGACCCTCAGCTCGTGCGATGGTTTCAAGCAGCGGTTGCTGTATTCGAGGAGCCGTCGCTGTCACACCTGTTCGACCCCAGCCACTATCTCAAAGCCTACAATGAAATACCCCTGCACTATTACGTGGAAAATCAGTGCAGGGAAAACCAGCCGGTATACGGGATTATTGATCGACTAGTGGTCGCCGAAAATGGTATTTGGTTGGTGGACTACAAAACCCACGCCATTGAAAACCGATCGGAACGCGAAGCGCTGGCCATGCACTACCGGCCGCAGATGGAATACTATCGCACCGGTATTGAGCACCTGTGGCCGGGGCGCTCGGTCATCGCTGGGCTGCTGTTTACCGACGGCCCGGTGTGGATGCCGCTGTAAACGGGTTTTGATTTGTTTTCATCAATAGCCTGCAGGGGTGCCAAGTGCTCCATACTGGAGGTCACCCGCCACGTTTCCTCGTCATCGGATAATACGCGGCCTTCAGAATAAAGTCCTTTCTATCGTTGCGTTAGGGCAAACTCACGTAAGGCGTCATCAGGGTGAGGGCTAATCGCTCAGAAGTTATTTTTGAACCTCACCCCGCCCATTTATGCCTTTTGGATGCTCCCAGCGTTGGAAGCATTCACGATACTGTCTAAAACTCCGCCATGCGCAAGTCCGCCAGATATTTGCGAGTGAGCACCTTGCTTTCTTCCACGGCAGGCTGATCGAAGGCGTTAACACCCATAAGCTCGGCCACGACCACGGTCTCCATTTCCAGCAACATAATCAGTTCGCCGATGGCGTAAGCATCGCGGTCGTGCAGGGTGATGGTGCGATTGGGACGGCCGCGCCGGGTCAGGGTTTCGCGGGTGCCCTTGAGTTCGGAGATGAACAGCTCACCAATGGTATGGCCGGACAGCGGCGCGACCGCAGGCAGATCCTGAAACCGCGTGGGAATACGGCGGCCTTTGTGGCGCACGCCAGGGTCGGCGAGGAAGGTGACCTGCTTGTCGTCCGGACCTTGCAGCATCAGCTGTAATTGTGAGTGCTGATCGGTGACGCCATGGTTTTCCACCGGCGACATGCCTCGGTGTCTGCCTTCGGCGTCGATTTTCCCCAGGCTTTCCGCCCACAGCTGACGGTACCAGTTAACGACTAAACGCAGGTTGTCGGCATAGGGCATGAACACGCTGATATTGCGGCCTTTTTCCGAGTGCAGGTATTGCGCGGCACCATTGAAAAAAGCCGGGTTGTCGAGGATGTCTTCCAGTTCGCAACGTCGGGCCATGGCGCGGGCTCCTTCCAATACGCCACTGATGTCCACGCCGGAAATATAGGCGGGTAGCAGCCCTACCACGGATAATACTGAAAAACGCCCGCCCACAGAGGGGTGGGGCACCACCTCGATGCCCAATTGTTCAGCAATTTTATGCAACGCGCCCTCAGTATCTTCGGTGATAATGATGGTGTGTTTGCGCACGCCTTCCTCGCCTAAGTAACGCTCCATTCGCGGCAATACCGTGAGGAACTGGCTGAGGGTTTCGGCGGTGTTGCCGGATTTGGATATCACCATGCACAAGGTTTGCGACCAGTCCGTGTCGTTGACCTCGTCGAAGGTGTTGGGGTCTACGTTGTCATAAAAACGCACTTGGTTGCGGGGGTTGCGATGGCCCAGGGTACGGGACAGCATTTCACCACCCAGCGATGAGCCGCCGATACCGAACACCAGGGTTTGCTTGAAATTGCGGGCGCAGTCCCGCCCTATTTTCTCGACGATGCCCAAGTCAGTTTTATTCGGCAGGTTAAAAAAGTTGACCTCGCTACTGTCACGCCATTGCGTGATTTGCCGCCGCAGTTTGTCCAGCCGGGGGGAGAGTGTTTCGATATCTTCGCGGCTTATTCCGTCTTCCCCCAGAACATCCTGAAAAAAACCGCCGCTATCCAGCGATAGTCGGGAAATAGTCATGGACAAACTCCTGTGAAATATTTTGTGAAAAATAAAGGGTAGCGCCTGTGGCGCAACGAGCCCAACACTGGCGGGAATAATCCTGCGCTGGCATGGAGTGTAGTCGATAACGAAAATTTGGCTCGTTAACGGCAGGGATAGGCGTCTTCGAGAGCGCGAAATACCAGTTTATAGGCAGGACCGTAGACGTTGTCCGGGTTCCGGCGCGCGTAACGTAGTAACAGCCGCGCCAGTTCGTGATGTTTCAATTCCCAATTGATGCAGTACAGATTGAAGTCTCGTTGGTCACCTTTGCCCGCACTAGTTTGCGCGTAGCGAAGTTTTGCCAACCGGGCAGCGTGGTGCGTGGCGCCCATGATGCCTCCTAGGTAGGCCATGCACACGAAAGAATCATTTTGTTGCTCGGGAGAGAGTTCATCGAAATCATTGTCGAGCCCCTTCAAAGCATAGTGGCAAGAAGTGAGCAGGCTGGGGCCATCGGTGATGATATTGATTCCGGCTATCGCACTGGCGGGGAACAAAAAAATGGCCAGCAAGCACAGTGGAAAAAGGGCATGACGTCGCATGGGACAATCCTCAAGTTGTGGGTGTTTTACGCTGCGGTCTACAGAATAACGCGTATTTTAATGCAGGAAGACAGGTTGGGCGCGCAATGACTTAGTGGCTCACTTGAATCACGGCTGTGCCGACAATGTCGAAGTGTTTTGATTCCGGGTGTTTTATACCTGGGTCAGACGATAAATCGTAGAGCGTTGCGCGCCAGCGGTCAAACGGTGAGTTGCGGGCGGGGCAAAGGTTTTTGCCCACTTTGAGAACAATTTAGACAAACAAAAACAATGGCTTACCGTAATCTTTCTACCTGAGTAGTTACTCGTAATCTACGATTTTCTTGGGCATTTTTTGCCGTATCTTCGTTGGGGCGTTGCAATTTTGGCATCCTTGCTTATTATGTACGGAATAGCCGTACATAATAAGGGTTCGATCAATGGATATCGTCAGTGTCAATAAATTCAGGGATAATCTGAAAAGCTTCGTGGAGCAGGTGATTGAGCGCCATTTGCCGCTCAAAGTCACGCGCCGCAGTGGTGAAGATTTTGTTGTTATTAGCGCCGAAGACTGGGAGCGTGAACAGGAGACCCTTTACGTTCTGCAAAATGCAGAGCTCATGCAGCAAATCGCTACGTCATCGGCCAGCCATTCAAAACAAAAAGGATACACGCCCACGGCAGGGGAGCTGGATGAGATCACTGGCATTTGAAGGCAGCACCTGGGCTGCCTACGAAGCGCTCCGCCAAAAAGATAACAAACTCCATAAAACGCTGTGTCGAGTACTTAACGAAATGCTGCGTGATG
>JAADHZ010000085.1:14947-22068 GCA_013151575.1 Gammaproteobacteria bacterium | reverse complement strand
CTGCTGCCCTGCCCCGCAGTGCATCCGTAACAATGCCCGCGCACAACAATAGGGGACCCTGCGAGGTTCTTTCCTAACAATGAACTGAGTTGTGTTTTTGGGTGGTTTTTATTTAGCAACGGCAGGCCTAACATTTGATTGAAATCACAATCGTAAACAAAACCCTGCCAGTCCACGCTGATGAGGTTCCGACACATCACTGTTAATAGATTTTTATCCTGATGTGCCTGCTGTAACAATGCCATGTATTGATGAAACTCACCTTTTGAAACCAGACTACTGCCAAAACGCTTAATAGGCATATTGGCAAGCGTAAACAGCTGATTGAATTCAATGCCGTGTTCATCCTTCAGCTGCTGTTTGTAATCATGTTCTAGCACGCTTTGGGAAGGTGGCAGAAAAGCCCCGGCGGGGTTGTACACCAGATTTAATATAAGCCCGCTAGCCTCGCGCCCGTAACCCAGGGCATTGAGTCGTTTCAAGCCGTCAAGACTCCGTTTGAACACTCCTTTTCCGCGCTGACCATCAACATTGTCCTGTTGATAACACGGCAACGAAGCCATCACCTGTACCTGCTGGCCCGCAAAAAATTCAGCGATATGCTCGTAACCAGGTTCTTCCAAAATAGTCAGGTTGCAGCGATCAATGACGTCAACACCCAAAGCACGCGCAGTGCTCACCAGGTGGCGAAAATGAGGATTCATTTCCGGGGCGCCGCCGGTGAGATCCAGCGTCGTAATCGACATGGCCTTCAAATATTCAACCACATCCTTTATGGTTTTCTCATCCATCAATTCAATGCGCTTCGGGCCAGCATTGACGTGGCAGTGCAGACATTGTTGGTTACACAAATAACCAAGATTAACCTGCAACGTTGACACGCCTTCCCGAGACAACTGGGGAAAAGATGTTTTTTCAAGCAACGAAAGTGTTTCAATCATTGTTTACGTCTTACACCTCAGGAACCTTTGGGAAAAACAGCGTTCTGTAGATGCTGTTACTGAAGAAGTACAACTCACCACGCTTGTAGCCACCCTGATGTGCGGGCAAAATAACTACTGACAAACTTGAGTGAATGGAAGTGATGCTTAGTGACATGAACAGTGACATGAGTTCATCCCGCGTTACAAAAAAATCCGGCGCGAAAAACACGATCGCCCCCGATTTTCTTGCCCGCCGCCATTCCCGCCACAAGGCGTCCGGAATTGAGTAAGCCCCCCCTGCCCGCCGACGCCGAACTCATCCCCAAACTGCTGGCAGGTGATGAAACCGCCTATGCGCAGGTGGTCCGCGCGTATCACGGCCTGATGATACACCTTGCCCGCGCCATTGTGGGAGAGGCCTTCGCCGACGAAGTGGCACAAGAGGCCTGGGTTGCCGTGCTCAGGGCGCTGCCACGATTCGAGCGTCGCTCCAGCCTGAAAACCTGGATTCTGCGCATCGTCAGCAATACCGCCAAAAGCCGGTTACGGCACGAATCGCGCTCCGTCAGCCTGGACGATACGATGAGCGAACAACCCATCGTTGACCCCGCTCGATTCAAATCCAACGCCCACTGGGCCAGCCCACCCGCCATGTGGCATGCCGACACACCGGACGCCCTGTTGGCCAGCAGCCAGTTGCGCTCCTGCATTGATGCGGCGCTGCGGGCATTGCCCCCCATGCAACGGGCGGTGGTTTCCCTGCGGGACATGCAGGGCATGGATATGGAAACAATTTGTAAGGTTTTGGAGGTTTCTGAGTCTAACGGGCGAGTCCTGCTGCATCGTGCCAGAAGCCGAATTCAGCAGGCCATCGAGGAACACGAAACGAGATGAGTTTTATGCCTAACTGCCAAGACGTTACAAAACATTCCAGCGATTACCTCGACCGCTCGCTCTCCCGATGGAAAAGGCTGGGGATGTGGTTCCACATGATGATGTGCGTAGACTGCCGCCGTTACGTATCGCAACTGCAACTGACCATCGCCACACTCAAAAAACACCCGAAAGCCAACCCGCCCCCCGTCAGCAATGAGCAGGTGGACAATGTTGTCAAACACGTCTGTCAAAACCTGAAACCAGACGATTAATGCCGGGATAGATTGGAAGGTTTTCGGCTGGAAGCCAGGCCGGTGCCAATGCTACACTCCCTCCCGTTAAACGGGGCCGTAGCTCAGCTGGGAGAGCGCTGCGTTCGCAATGCAGAGGTCGGGAGTTCGATCCTCCTCGGCTCCACCACTTCTTCTCTTCATCCCGCCAGATTAATCAATACGGCAAATGAGTAAAGGCACTTTTTCCGAGCACCGAAAAACCCGCATCGGTTGAGCATTCATCACCCCAAAGCAACCCAGCGCGAAAACTCCACCGGCCAAAGCCATGCACCATCCATGAAAGGCGTTACGAGTTAGACAGAAGAAGAAAACGATTGAAAGCTGACGCAACCCAAAAATTACACTAAAATATTTCACCCCTCGTCCCCGTGGCACAATTGGATAGCGCGACGCCCTCCTAAGGCGTAGGTTGCAGGTTCGACCCCTGCCGGGGACACCATTCACTCTCACGACTTAATATTTCCTGACCTGCCTATTAATAAAACTCAGCGTGGAGTTAAGGTTCCCCACACAGGCGTTTCTGGGCTTTCCATGAAATCGTCTGCACTTCCGTTGAGCACTTTTCGGCTCGTCGTTGCAGGTGCGCTGTCTTACGAGCCGGGAATCGGTAAGACCAACCCGACTCAATTCAGTACTCGCCTGACATGACCATTCCCTGTATTGGTGTTGCCTCCCTGCCGACGAGTCGGTCCGCTGGAATATTCACTCGGGACTAACCCTAAAAAAAACTCATCAATTGGCGAGGAGAGTCAAACCGGGTGATATCTCCAAGCTCGGCCATGATCGTCATTGCGGTAATCTGTTTCACTCCGTGTAATGCCATGAGCGCCTCAACAACGGGGGCCGACTCCCAATGCTTCAAGGCCATTTCCATCTCTTTTTCAACACCCGCAACACACGCTTCACTTTCCTTGACGGCGTCAATGTATTCTTGAAAAACAATCGGTTGGACGGCAACGTCAAACTTAAGTCCTTCCATCCAACGAAAATGGACCTGGGTCCAACGACGTTTACCCGCGTCATAAGATCGACTATAACGCAGCAAAAAGGCATTCAAGCGTTGTTTCGTCACGCGCTTCAGACCTTTCATGTCTTCACGTAACCGTGTCAGGTCGCGCATGGCTTCCTGCTCCTGATTGGGCACCCAGACCGAGGTGAGTTCACCCGTTTTCGTGGAGATCAGGGAGGGTGCCACCACGCGACAATAATGACCCAATCGATTGATCTGGCGGTTATAGGCCACCATACCCGCACGGCCCCGGTCTCATAACAAAAGGAAAGGGGTTCACCCTCAGCAGACAGCTTTGTGACTCACTTGTTGATGGCCTCTGACGTATTTTGGTTATTTCACCGTAATACCGGGCTTTTTCGCCACAAGCGATCAGCAATCGCTACTGCAATCGTGGCTTTGTGTGTATCCAGTCCAACGTATTTGCTAAACTCATTCGACCTGTCCCTCTCAATAGTGGCTCAGAGCCACAGGGTATCCAACCTCAGCTTAACCCACGTGCTTGAGGTTGGGCAGGTCAATACATAATGTCTAAGCAAGAAATATTTTTACGCAAGGCCCGCAGGGGTTTGTGAGTCAATTGGAGAATGAAAAATGGGAATCAGTATTTGGCAGTTGGGTATTATATTGGTCATCGTGTTGCTGCTGTTCGGCGCCAAGCGCCTGCGCAACGTGGGCGGTGACCTGGGCTCTGCGATCAAGGGCTTCAAGTCGGCAATGAACGAGGACGAAAAAAAACCCGAAGAACCCACGCGTCTGAATAATGAAGAAGGTGATGTCATCGAGGGTGAAGTGACCACCAAAGAAAAAGACAAGGTCTGAATATTTTAGCCGTCGCGGACTTATTTCATGTTTGATATTGGATTCTGGGAACTGAGCTTGATCGGTGTCGTGGCCTTGCTGGTCATCGGCCCCGAGCGCCTGCCCGGCGTAGCGCGAAGCGTCGGCCAGTGGGTCGGCACCGCGAAACGTTTTGTGCATTCTGTGCAGACGGATATCAACGCCGAGGTGGACAAGGCCGACGAGTTGAAACACCTGCTGGAAGAACAGTCCCGCGTTAAATCCCTGCACGATATTCTCGAAAAGACTCCCCGTGGGGAAACTCATCGAGGCCCCGTGCCCCGCGCTAAATCCGATTATGCGGTGAAGGCAGTGGACCACGATGCTCCTCCATCGCCTCTGGAGAAGTCGGCTCCTGCACCCACCGACTCTGCCGCAAGCCCACACAAACATGACTGACCCCAAACCCTTTCCGCCCACCGTAGAACAGCCTCTTGTCAAACATCTCATCGAGATGCGCGACCGCCTGTTGCGTGTGGTGCTGGTGGTCGTGGTGATTTTTCTGGGCTTGTTTGCCTTCGCCAATGATCTGTACAGCTATCTGGCCGAGCCTCTGCTGCGACACATGCCGGAAGGCGTCAGCATGATCGCCACCGAAGTGGCGTCACCGTTTCTCACCCCATTCAAACTGACGCTGGTGTTATCCGCATTTTTAGCCGTGCCCTATATTCTTTATCAGGCCTGGGGTTTTATCGCGCCGGGGCTGTACCAGCGCGAACAACGCCTGGTGTTTCCGCTACTGATTTCCAGCACGTTACTGTTTTACGCTGGCATGGCCTTTGCCTATTTTGTGGTGTTTCCGTTGGTGTTCGGGTTTCTCATCGGTATTGCGCCCGAAGGAGTGGAGGTGATGACGGACATCAGCCGCTATCTCGATTTTGTGCTGAAAATGTTTTTTGCGTTTGGCTTGGCGTTTGAAGTGCCCATCGCCACCATACTGGTGGTATGGAGTGGCCTAGCGACAGCCGAGGATCTGGCGGCCAAGCGGCCCTACATTATTGTGGGCGCGTTTGTGTTCGGCATGTTGCTCACACCGCCTGACGTGATTTCCCAAACGTTGTTGGCCCTGCCCATGTGGATTTTGTTCGAGTTGGGCCTGGTGTTTTCACGCTGGTACACCCGCAAGCCAGAGAGTGACGCAGAGAAGCACAGCATGGGTGGCGGGAATCGTGCCGCCGCGGCTGCCGCGCACAGGGGAAGTGAAACGAATTATCAGGACGCCGATGCCAGCGATACGGACAGTAATAACTCCAACAACTCTGGTCACGAAGAATACGAGCCTCTCAGCGACGAAGACATGGATGCTGAGCTCGATCGCATCGAAGCGGAAGAGGCCAGGGGGGCATCGGATGATGCCAACACCGACGCCACCGAGTCAGACAAAAAGCGTCCACCTAGCTAACAGGTAAACCGTCGGCCAAGTGGTTGCCCGGCGTTTGATTGCAACATCACTATTTTTAGTTTTTACGCGTGAGGAAAATGTTCATGGTCAGAATGGTGCAATGTGTCGTACTCAATCAGCAGGCCGAAGGCCTTGACGCCGTACCCCATCCGGGGGAACTGGGCCAGCGTATTTATGAACAGGTGTCAAAGGAAAGCTGGCAAAAATGGCTGGAACGTCTCACCATGATCATTAATGAAAATGGACTCAGCACCGCCGACCCCACCAGCATCGAGATGATCGAAAAACACATGCTGGGTTTTCTGTTCAAAGAGGGTGAAATGGGTGATCTGCCGGAAGGTTTCCAACCACCGGGCGCAAAAAAATAACGTGCCCGCCAACGCGTGTATGGACAACGTATTACTGCGGCACATACAGAAATACTGCTGTCCCGTTAACTGCATTTCCGTCAGAGCCTACCCCGCGAAGCGCTTTGGGTATTCCGGCGAAAGCCGGAATGACGCAAGGGTATTATGAGTTTTCATGCCACCAACGCTTCACGGAGTTAAATGACCAGATGCTATGCCCGTCAGGCAACTGCGCATAGCAAACTAACGGGGCCGTAGTGATACAGAAACATAATATGCAACGTGGCATCCAACACATTCACCCGACATTACGCAGGGATTGCGAAGTGATCGGTCATTTTTCCCTGTGTCATTTGTTGTTGATGAAAGACGCACGTTATCCGTGGTTGGTACTGGTGCCGAACCGGCCGGGGGTCACGGAAATTTATCAACTCTCCGAACCGGATCAAATTCAACTGTTGCGTGAATCAGCGCTATTGGCCGATATTCTCGTGACCGGTTTTTCTGCGGAAAAACTCAACATCGCAGCGCTGGGAAACGTCGTGCCACAACTGCATGTGCATCACATTGCACGCTACAAAAATGACCCGGTCTGGCCGCGTCCGGTGTGGGGAGCATTGCCTCCCGAACCGTACTCCCGACAGGCGCTGGGGGATGTTATGCAAACACTGAAGTCGTTGCTGCCGGAAGATTTTCAGTACGGCTAAATTTGATTGCCGTTATCGGGGCCGGGTTATTCATTCGTCATCGGCATTGTCATCTTGCTGGAGTACCAGGCAGCTGAACAGATTCTGACGCACCTCTGGGTCGCTACGTAACTCCTGTCGAAAACCCGTGCTCATGGCCAGGTGTACAAAACCTTGGCTACCGCTCTCCGCCATGAGTTTTCCAGCGGTGTTAACGATGGCTCCCATTTCTTTAACTTCAAAGGGAAATACGCGAACGATATTCTCCAACTTTCCCTTCAGACATCGCCCCAGTCGCCCGGTCGCACTGTTGCCGGTTTTTCCGTAACCACTCACGATGATGTGAGAATTCCGTGCCGACGGCGTGTACATATCCTCGGGGTCGAAGCCGTGCAGCTGAACGATACGAGGCTCAGCAAATGAAGAGAGCAGCGCGCGGGTGAAGGCCGTGAGGTAGTCGTCGGGCGGAACCGGGAAACGCTCAGGCCGGAGTTGTGGATGGGTGGGTATGGCGGCGGGCGCGGTGTTCCACGCTGCTGCGCGAAAATTACCGTCGGCCATCAATTGTATGGCGATATCGGCAGTATCTGACTCATTAAAGCTATGGGGGGCTTGGAGTACAGTCTCAGATTCCCGGTCAACGGCAAAGGCAAAAAAGCCCAGTCCCTTGAAAACATTCTGAGTAGCGCCTTCGCCAAATTCACGCAAGATTAGCAAGGGTACATCGTTGTGGCGGGTGCCGGTT
>JAADHZ010000085.1:0-14893 GCA_013151575.1 Gammaproteobacteria bacterium | reverse complement strand
TTGAACAGTCGGCGAAACAGTTGTTCGGCGGTTTTCAAATCCTCCCGGGAAGGGGGGGTGAACGTGTCGCTGTGGCTGCTTTGCCAGTATTCGGAAAGTGATTCACTCAATACTGCTGCGGGTGCCAATAACATCACCAATGCAAGAAGCAGGGCCGCGCACGCTGTTTTTTGTTTGCTCTGATGTCGATGTTTTGGTGACATAACGATATTTGTGGCCGCTTGGAATCGTGTGTCGAATACTAATTCAAATGCCACAGCGGTGTCGTCACGATATTCAACGCTGCATGAGCGTTGCGCAACGCGCGCTCCACGGATTCCGGGTTCGGCCCCTCAGCAAAGATGAATCCAAAATAGGCGGAGCCTTCGGGCAGAGGGACGAGTTCGTACCCCTCGCGCACGCTGATTTCCACATCGGTGACATACGTAATGCGCCGAGCGGCGGGCAGACCTTCGACGCGCCGGAGAACGCCAGCCTGTGGGACGGGGATCATCAGCACTCCCGCCGCCCTGTCCTGCGGTTGAGGGGGCAACGGCCGTCCCACCGCGTGGGCGATCACCCATTCTTCCAGTCCGTAGCCCGTGCCGTGACGCAGCAGCCGGGCGCATTGTCCGCCAATGGTGCGCGCTGCCACTTCCAGAATCCACGCCTCGCCATTGTGAATACGCAGTTCAGCATGCACCGGGCCGGTGCGTAACCCGTAGGCAGTACAGGCCTCGCTGACCCGCCGGGTGATATGTTGTTGCATGGCCGGGCTCAGCCGCGACGGAGTAATGTAGTAGGTCTCCTCAAAAAAAGGCCCTTCCAGCGGATCTGGCTTGTCGAAAATGCTGAGTAGTTGCAGCTTGCCGTTCGTTAGCATCGCCTCCACCGCCACCTCGGCACCGGGCAGGTACGCTTCCGCCAGCAGATAACGTTGCTCCTCTATATCGGGTAATTCGCGCACGATGTTGCCGATGCGCTTGCAGGCATGCACGCAGTCCGCCGCACTGTCGACGCGAATCACGCCCCGGCTGCCGGACAGGCTCAGCGGCTTGATGACGCAGGGGTACTCCAGGGCTTGCGCCTGCGGCAGCAGGTCAGCCGCAAGGTCGATGCGTCGGAAGGTCGGCACCGGCAGCCCGTGTTCGAAAAGACGCTGGCGGGCGAAGTCCTTACGCTGGGTAAGGCGCACGGACTCTGGGACGTTGTGCGCCAGTCCCAGGGCCTCAGCGGCTCGGGCAGCCAGGGTGACAGCGGTATCGTCAGTGGCAATGACGCCGGAGAAGGGGTGCTGACGGGCAGCCTCAACGATGAGCGCAACGGCCCGGTCCGGTTGATTGAGGTCGATACGCAACCCGTCGGCCACTGCGCTGACCAGCGAATATTCACTGGTGGAGGCGATGAGCACATCAACGCCCAGTTTCTCGGCGGCGTTGATGTAGGGCGTGATGCGGTAGCTGCTATGAGGAGCAAGCAGCAACAGTCGCGGGCGTGACGTTGCCGATGTTCTCGGGGAGGTTTTACGCAGAGGGTGCGTGCTCAGGCGCAACCGCCGCCGGCTGAGCCACAGGCGGTGCAGGCACCGGTACCACCGGTGGTGGCAAAGGCATTTTTAAACACGAAGCTCGCGCCCATGCCCTGTTCCACATAGTCGATCTCTACACCAGAGAGGAAACTCAAAGCCACGGCATCCACGTACACGGTGAGCCCGTCCTGTTCCAGTACGCCGTCATAGGGTAATACGGCTTCGGAGAACGTCATGCCGTAAGTCATGCCGCCACAGCCGCCGCCAGAGACGAAAATACGCACGCCGTTGATGTCTTCCTCGGAGTCGATCAGTTCCACCAGCTTGGTATGGGCGGCGGGCATGATGTTGATTTGATCGCTGATGTTACTGCTGAATTCGGGCAATGCGCTCATGAGTTTTTAACTCCGGTGGGTGTCCGTTGTTATCGAAAGATCGAAAGAATGCCTACGGGGCGTCGTTGTTTGTGCGGACGCATTCTATCATCATCCCCGCAGCGGGCGTTGTTGCGGGGAGATGCTCCCCGATGAATGGGAACCCAGGTTCGGCGCGAGGTTCCAATATTATTGGAGCATGGCACAGCAAAAGCCGTAAAACATACAATGCTCCGTGGTTTCACAGCGTTTTTAAACACCAATCGGGTGGTTCGCCAATTCACTTCCATTAGAAAGTGGCTCAAACGGACGGCTGAAATGCCACTAATTTTGTCAAAACCTGTGAATGGCCCAAAATCACTTTTGTGAAAAATGAGCCTGAGCATGGTCACATTAAAATATTGTTTATCAATATTTCAATCGCACCCCAAGTCAACTTGAACCCCGGCTAACACGCCCCAGGCATTGGAAAAATTGACACATTTGGCCAGGCGAATATAATGCCCGACATGACGACAGAAACACTCGCGGCCCTGTTCAAGACCCTCTCCGAACCCGTGCGGCTAAGGATCGTTTACCTGCTGCTGGAGACCGGCGAGTTGTGCGTGTGTGATCTGGTGGAGACGCTGGGCTTATCGCAGAGCGTGGTATCGCGTCACCTCGCTTACCTGCGCAACAACGGTCTGGTGTCCACCCGGCGCGAGGGCGTGTGGGTTCACTACCGCATCGTGGAAGGGTGTTGCGAGCCGTTGTTTGAGCATATACGCAAATGCGGTGACGGCAATGAAGAAATGCAATCGGATCTCGCCACACTGGCGGCCACCGGCCAACAGAAACAGTGCGGGTGAATTGGGTGGCTTAAAACACTGGCAATACATTAAGTGCGCAAGCCGGGGCAATCCGGTTTTTTAAAGACCCGATACATCTGCTTATGCGGATATACGGTAAGGAGTGATAGTGATGATTCGAGTGGGTATCAACGGTTTTGGTCGCATGGGACGTCTGGGTTTGCGCGCGGGCTGGGGCAACCCAGAATTTGAAATCACCCGCATCAACGACATCGCCACCGATGCAGTGGGCTCGGCCCACCTGCTTAAGTTCGATTCAGTGCACGGTGTGTGGTCTCACGACACGGCCGCAGAAAACGGCCACGTGCTCATTGGCGACAAAACCCTGGCCCATTCGTCCAATGTGACCATTGGCGATAGCGACTGGTCGGAGTGTGACATCGTGATCGAGGCCACCGGCACACATCACAAAAAACCAGAAGTGCTCAATGCCTATTTTGAACAGGGCGTGAAAAAAGTGATCGTTGCCGCACCCACCGACGGCGCGCTCAATATTGTTTACGGCATTAACGACCACCACTATGACCCGGCCCGCCACCATCTGCTGACAGCGGCCTCCTGCACCACCAATTGCCTCGCGCCGGTGGTGAAGGTGATGCACGAAAAGATCGGCATTGTGCACGGCTGCATGACCACCATCCACAGCATCACCAACACCCAGACCATCGTCGACCGCGGCCACAAAGACCTGCGCCGGGCGCGGGCCTGTGGTAACTCGCTGATTCCCACTTCTACTGGCTCTGCCCAGGCAATTACCCACATTTTTCCCGAACTGAAGGGCAGGCTCAACGGCCACGCAGTGCGAGTGCCATTGCTCAATGCTTCGCTCACCGACTTTGTGTTTGAGGCGTCACGCCCGGTCACAGCAGATGAAATCAATGCCTGTTTCAAGCAGGCCGCAGAAGGCGAACTGAGCGGTATTTTGGGTTATGAGGAACGCCCACTGGTATCGGTGGACTACGTCAACGATCCCCGCTCCGCCATCATCGACGCGCCTTCCACGCTGGTCATCAATGGCACGCAAGTGAAGATCTACGCCTGGTACGACAACGAATGGGGGTACGTCAATCGCCTGATGGAGCTAGTGGCGAAGGTCGCACGGAGTTTGTAAATGCAAGCTGACTTTCACCATCATCGCCGCAACTATTTATTGATTACCGGCGGCTATTGGGCATTCACGCTCACCGACGGTGCGATTCGCATGCTGGTGGTGCTGTATTTCCACCAGTTGGGTTATTCGCCGTTTGAGGTGGCGATGCTGTTCCTGTTCTACGAATTTTTCGGCATCGTTACCAACCTGGTGGGCGGCTGGCTGGGGGCGCGCATCGGCCTCAACCTGACCCTGCATATCGGCATGGCAATGCAGGTGCTGGCACTGGTAATGCTGACAGTGCCGGAGGTTTGGCTCAGTGTGGGCTACGTGATGTTCGCGCAGGCCCTGTCGGGCATCGCCAAGGATCTGAACAAGATGTCGGCGAAGGCGGGGGTGAAACGGCTTGTACCTGAACAAAATGCATCGCGGTTGTTCAAATGGGTGGCGATGCTGACCGGTTCAAAAAACGCGCTGAAGGGTATGGGGTTTTTCCTCGGTGCGATATTGCTGGAGTGGGTGGGGTTTCGGGGCACCCTGCTCATACTGGCGGGCAGTCTGCTGTTGGTGCTGATGGTGACCGCCATTCTGCTGCCGCGAGGGCTGGGCAAAACGTCATCCAGACCCACATTCAGCCAGCTTTTTTCCAACACACCCGCGATCAACCGACTTGCCGCCGCCCGCTTTTTTCTGTTCGGCGCGCGGGATGTGTGGTTCGTCGTGGGTCTGCCGATGTTTCTGTTTTCGGTGTTGGGCTGGCGCTTCAGTGCGGTGGGTGCATTTCTGGCGCTGTGGGTGATCGGGTACGGCATCGTCCAGTCCTGCGCGCCAATGGTATTGCGGCGGCGTCATCCTGACGGAGCGACCGCGCGCTGGTGGGCCTTTGTCTTGGTGTCGATTCCCGCCGCCATCGCCCTGGCTTTGCAACAGGGCATGATGCCGGACCGGGTGATTATCGTCGGATTGAGCCTCTTTGGTATCGTGTTCGCCATCAACTCTGCCGTGCATTCTTACCTGATTGTGGCTTGGTCCGATCACGACAAAGTGTCAATGAATGTGGGGTTTTACTACATGGCCAATGCCGGTGGCCGCCTCACCGGTACCGTGCTGTCCGGCTGGGTTTACCAGACCCAAGGGCTGGTAGGTTGTCTGTGGTGGTCGGCAGCCTTCGTGCTGCTGGCGGCGTTGCTGTCATTGCGGTTGCCGGTGCGGGGGCATGGGGTTTGTCCGCAGTAAATGCCCCTTTCTCCTCGCGGCATTTTTTCGCCGATCTTCAGCTGTCGTCGATGTTGACCAACGTGATGCCGCTGAGGGAATCGTTCATTTTTTTTGGGCTGTTTTTCTGGCCCAGCTTAACCATCAAACGCAAATCATTGGCGGAGTCAGCATGGTGCAGGGCATCCTGGTAGGAAATCTGTTGGGTTTTGTACAGCTCATAGAGGGCTTGGTCGAAGGTAACCATGCCTTGCTGGTTGGAGCGGCCCATAACGTCTTTGAGTTCCGTCACATGACCGTCGCGAATCAGCTGACCCACCAGCGGCGTGTTCATCAAAATTTCGATGGCCACCCGGCGATCCTTTTTGTCCGGAGTGGGAATCAGTTGCTGGCCAACGATGGCGCGCAAGTTGAGGGACAGATCCAGCAGGGTCTGTTCACGGCGCTCTTTGGGGAAAAAATTAATAATCCGGTCCAGAGCCTGGTTAGCGTTATTGGCGTGCAGGGTGGTGAGGCACAGGTGTCCGGTTTCGGCGAAGGCGATGGCGTGCTCCATGGTTTCACGGGTGCGAATCTCGCCGATGAGAATCACATCCGGGGCCTGGCGTAGGGTGTTGCGCAGTGCGGCCTCGAAAGAGTGCGTATCGACCCCCACTTCGCGTTGGGTGATGATGCAGCCGCTGTGCTCGTGCACGTATTCGATGGGGTCTTCCACGGTGATGATGTGGCCGTGGCTGTTGCGGTTACGAAATCCCAGCATGGCGGCGAGGGTGCTGGATTTACCGGTGCCGGTGGCACCCACGACGATCACCATGCCGCGTTTGGCCATGGATAATTCCGATAACACCGATGGAATTTTCAGATCCTCGAAGGTGGGGATGTCGGTTTTGATACGCCGCAACACGATGCCCACGTGGTTTTTTTGCTGGAACACGTTAACGCGAAAACGTCCAGTATCCGGTGGAGAGATGGCGAAGTTGGATTCCTGCGTACTGGAAAATTCCGCCCGCTGCGTATCATTCATCAGAGAATGAGCTAGCTTGCGCGCCTGGTCGGCGTTGATCGGCGATTCCGAAATCGGGGAAATTTCCCCATTTATTTTCAGGCTGGGCGCCAGGCCCGCCGTGATGAACAAATCGGACGCCCCTTTACGCACCATCATTTTTAGCAGTGTCTGGAAATCCTGGACGACGTTCAGAGCATTTTTTGCCATAGTGCCTCGTTATTGTTCCAATGGTTTTTCCGGGTGACGCACATACCGGGTAGGCATCAGCAGCAATTCCGGAACGCCTCAGGAAAACATGCTTTTATTGGCAGCCTTAGAGGCTGCTTCCTGTTTGGTGATGATGCCTTTCTGCAACAGGGCTTGAAGATTTTGATCGAGGGTTTGCATGCCAATGCCTTGGCCGGTTTGGATGGCGGAATACATTTGCGCCACCTTGGCCTCGCGAATCAGGTTACGAATAGCCGGGCTGGCAAGCATGATTTCGTGAGCGGCGGCGCGGCCACCGCCGACTTTTTTCATTAGCGTTTGTGAGATAACGGCACGCAGGGATTCCGACAGCATGGAACGCACCATCTCTTTTTCTGCTGCGGGAAATACGTCGATGATGCGGTCAATGGTTTTGGCAGCGGAGCTGGTGTGCAGAGTGCCGAACACCAAGTGGCCGGTTTCAGCGGCAGTCAGCGCCAAGCGAATGGTTTCCGGGTCACGCATTTCGCCCACCAAAATGACATCAGGGTCTTCCCGTAGGGCTGAGCGCAGAGCCTCGTTGAAGCCCAAGGTATGGCGGTGTACCTCGCGCTGGTTGACCAGGGATTTCTTGGATTTATGCACAAATTCGATGGGGTCTTCGATGGTGAGGATATGACCGTGATCGGTGCTGTTTTTGTAATCCACCATGGCTGCCAGGGTGGTAGACTTGCCGGAACCGGTAGGCCCGGTTACCAGCACCAGGCCACGGGGGGTTTCCGCAATGTCGGCAAAAATCGCCGGGCAACCCAGCTGCTCAAAATTCAGAATGGTGCTGGGGATGGTGCGAAATACCGCACCAGCGCCGCGCTGGTGGTTAAATGCGTTAACGCGGAAACGGGCCAGGTCGGGGATCTCAAACGAGAAATCCACCTCCAAAAATTCTTCGTAGTCCTTGCGCTGACGATCGTTCATGATGTCGTAAATCAGCGCATGCACCATTTTGTGTTCCATGGGCGGGACATTGATACGGCGGATTTCGCCATCCACACGAATCATCGGTGGTTCGCCAGCGGAAAGGTGCAAGTCAGAGGCGTTATTTTTGACGCTGAAGGCCAGCAGTTCTGAGATATCCATGATGTTTCCTGCGTTACAATGTCGGGATAGGGTGCCAGTGACCCGAGGCCCGGGCGGCATCAACGCCATAACGACCGGGGTGGCTAATACTTGAATCGGCCCCAGCCAGGTTCCCTGGCCCGTCGACGCTGAACCGTAACATGATGATTTCCGTAAACATAGCGCAAGCCGAGGTACATTGGCCATGTCTGATTCCACTCTCATGCCGCTGATTCCCCTGCAACGCCTGCGGGAAGTGGAGCTGCGTGTGCGCACTGCCGAAAAACGCTTTGGCCGCGAACCAGGCAGCGTGCAGATTTTGCCAGTGAGCAAGGCCCAGCCGACGGCGGACATCGCCGGGCTGGCGGAGGCTGGCATCAACGCTTTTGGTGAAAGTTATCTGCAAGAGGCTGTGGACAAAATCGCGGCGTTGCAGTCCCATCACCTACAATGGCATTTTCTCGGCCCTGTTCAATCCAACAAGACACAGTGCATCGCCCGGCATTTTCAGTGGGTACATAGCGTGTCGCGAGAAAAAATTGCCCGCCGCCTCAATGAGCAACGCCCGATTGATTTGCCGCGAATGAATGTGTGCCTACAGTTGAATGTGAGTGACGAATCCAGCAAGTCCGGTGTATCCGTAGATCGGTTGCAGGCATTGGCAGAACGGGTCCATAGCCTGCCTCGTTTGCACCTGCGGGGGCTAATGGCCATTCCCGCCCGCAGTTCGGACTTCGCGCAGCAGCGGGCCGTTTTTTGCCGCGTGCGTGCGGCCAGCGAAGCTCTGAGCGCTGAAGGTTTTGTGCTGGACACGCTGTCCATGGGCATGTCGGACGACCTTGAAGCGGCCATTGCGGAAGGCGCTACCGTGGTGCGCGTGGGCACGGGGATTTTCGGCTCACGCTATCGGCAGCGAGCAAACGATGCTCCCGACAATAGTCTCCCAAACACTCTGTGGCATAATCGGAATCACTATGAACAAAACTAAACTGACTTTTATCGGCGGCGGCAACATGGCTTCCAGCCTTATCGGTGGTTTGATTGCTGACCATCTGGACCCAGCATCCATCACTGTGTCCGACACTAACCCCGATGTGTTGGCGCGCCTACAGGAGCGATACGGCGTGCACATCGCGGCGGACAATGTTGAGGCCGCCACAGAAGCCGATGTGATTGTGCTGGCGGTAAAACCGCAGGTACTGCACGCGGTATGTACAGGACTGGCCGGGCTACTGCAAACTCGCGCAGCACTGGTGGTATCGGTGGTCGCTGGTGTGCGTTGTGAAGATATTTCCCGCTGGCTGGGAGATGGGTCCGCCGTGGTGCGCTCCATGCCCAATACCCCGGCCCTGGTGCAGACCGGCGCGACGGCGCTGTACGCCAATGCTGCCGTGTCGGAAAACCAGCGCGATTTGGCCGAATCCATCTTGCGCACCGCTGGCCTCACCCTATGGGTGGACGACGAGGCACAGATGGATGCAGTAACGGCCCTTTCCGGCAGCGGCCCCGCCTATTTTTTTCGCATAATGGAAAGCATGGCGGCGGCGGGAATAGAGCTAGGTCTCAGCACAGAAACCGCTCATCTGCTGACGCTGCAAACCGCGTTGGGCGCCGCCAAAATGGCGCTTGAAAGCAGCGAACCGGTGGCGGAGCTGCGGCGGCGGGTCACCTCGCCGGGGGGCACCACCGAGCAAGGTTTGCGAGTGATGGACGAACACAATATAGATGCACTGTTTTCCCAGGTACTCAAAGCGGCACACGATCGCTCGCGAGAGCTGGCGAAACTGTTGGGCGAAGCCCGCTAAATTTCAGGAGAGAAGCATGATGGGAGGATCCTACGCCGGTAACGCCGGGGTGTTTTTGATTCAGACATTGTTTGGTCTGTACACGGGCGCGGTGATGATTCGTTTTCTGCTGGCGCTGGTACGCGCGGATTTTTACAATCCGGTGTCCCAGTTCCTGGTGAAGATCACCAACCCTCCCCTGAAGCCCCTGCGCCGTATCATTCCCGGCGTGTTGGGCATCGACCTGGCTTCAGTGATTTTGATGCTGGCATTGCAAGCGGCGGAGTTGATGCTGGTTGGCGCGCTCAAGGGGGTGACGTTTCATCTCGCAGGGCTGGCGGTGCTGACGGTGGCGGAGCTGCTGTCGCTGGTGGTCAGCATCTATTTCATTTCCATCTTGATCCAAGTAGTGCTCAGCTGGATCAGCCCCGGTGGTCACAATCCCGCAGCATCCCTGTTGTACAACCTCAATGAACCCTTGCTGGGGCGGGCACGACGCCTGCTACCCCCCATTCAAGGTTTTGATCTTTCTCCCATCATCGTGCTGATTTTGCTGCAATTGCTCACTTTTTTGCTGGTGGCGCCGATGCGGGACCTGGGACGCAGCCTGTCCTTCGGCTGAATGACAACCGCTTCCTGGCATCGCTGGGATGGTGAGGACCTGATTCTTAGTGTCCGAGTGCAGCCCCGCGCCAGCAGCGACAACATTGTCGGCCCTCTCGGCGACGCCCTCAAAGTGCGCATTACCGCTCCGCCGGTGGAAGGGCGAGCTAACGCCCACCTGATCCGTTTTCTCGCCAAGGTTTTCGCGGTGCCAAAATCTTCCATCCTCTTAATGAGTGGAGACAATGGCCGCTGCAAACGCCTGCGTATCCCCAGCCCTCGCCGCCTACCGGAGGGTATTACCCCCCCTCCCTGATGATGGGTTACCCCCGCTGGTAACCTGGCATGCGCCGTTTGTCGGAACGGCGGCAGCCTCCCGTGTTCGATGAATAGCGCGGTCTAAACTTCCCCCCGCATCGGCCGTTAATGGATACCGAGGTCGTCGCCGCGCTTGGTGACCGTCACACGCGCGGTCAATGGTTGAACGAACGTGGAATGTCGCGGGTATTACGGAATGGCAAAAGATCAGTTTACCGAACAATTGCAAGTCTACAGTCGCTGGAAAGAAGACATCATCCGTCAGATAGAGACCTATCGGGACTGGCTGTCCGCGCACGACATGAATAACCTCGAGGATGACTTGCGCATGTACGAAATTCTTGATGCGCTGGATTCCGACCGCATCACCATCGGCTTCGCAGCAGAATTTTCGCGCGGTAAAACCGAACTTATTAATGCCATTTTTTTCGCCGACTACAAACGCCGTTTGCTACCTTCCTCCGCCGGACGCACCACCATGTGCCCCACCGAGCTGTTTTACGACAACAAGGTAAAAACGCCCTATATTCGCTTGCTGCCCATCGAGACCCGATTGGAAGACACCAGTATCAGCGAATACCGGCAGGACAAGGACAACTGGATCAACACCGACCTGGATGTGGAGTCGCCGGAGCATATGGCCGAAGCCTTTCAGGAAATCATCAAAACCAAGTCCGTGCCAGTGGAAAGCGCCATCCAGCTGGGGCTCTACGCACGCGAAGATCTATTGCGTGCCGAAGTGCCCCCGACGAGTGTCGAAATTCCCATGTGGCGGCACGTAATGATTAGCTTCCCGCATCCCCTGTTGAAACAGGGCCTGGTCATCCTGGATACCCCCGGCCTTAATGCCATGGGCTCCGAGCCCGAACTCACCATGGACATGCTGCCCAATGCCCAGGCGGTGATCTTTGTGCTCGCCGCCGACACCGGTGCCACTAAGAGCGACATGGATATTTGGCACCAGTATGCCCAGACATTTTGTGAAAACCACCAGACCGGCCTCATCGTGGTACTAAACAAAATCGACACCTTGTGGGACGAGTTGCAGGACGAAGCCACCATCAACGCCAATATTCACGATCAGGTCACCAAAACAGGCGAGCTGCTTAATATCGAAGTGGACAAAATTTACCCCGTTTCGGCACAAAAGGGCCTGCTGGCACGAGTCAAGAACAATGACGCGCTACTGGAAAAAAGTGGCCTGCTAGCGCTGGAAGCCAGCCTCTCCGAAGACGTATTGCCCGCCAAGCAGCACTTAGTGTGCAAAAACATCATCTCCCGTATTGGCGTCATGGTGGACACCACCAAGGCCGTGCTCAACCAACGCCAAGTGGAGGTGCAAAGCCAGCTTAACGAGCTGCGTTCCCTGTCCGGGAAAAGTGCCGACGTACTCATGGACACCATGCAAAAACTACGCACCGAACAGAGCATTTACCAGAAAGACGTGGAGAATTTTCAAACCAGTCGACATGTGCTCAAACGTCAGCTCATTGCACTGATCGAGGCTTTGGGGCTCGATAACCTGGACCACCTCATCGCCAAAACCCGCGCCGACATGGTGGACAGCTGGACGACCCACGGCATGAAGAGCGGCATGAAAACTTTTTTTGACGGCGCACGCGACAGCATGATGCAGGTGAACTATCAGGCAGAAAAATCCAACGACATCGTACAAACCATCTACGACCGTTTTCGTGACGAACACGGGTTCTCCGACCTAAACCCCACGCTATTCGCCACCGCGCGGTACTCGCGGGAGCTGGACCAACTGTACAAAAAAGCTGAAGAGTTTCGCAGCAGCTCGGTGACCACCATGACGGAACAAAGCTTCGTGGTGAAAAAGTTTTTTGTCTCCATGGTCAGCCATGCGCGCAATATTTTCTTTCGCGCCAATCAGGATGCAGAAGACTGGGCTGGCACCGTGATGCGCCCCCTGGCGGCGCGCATCAGAGAACGCAAATTACAGTTGGAAAAACGATTGACTAATTTGCAAAAAATTAAAAATTCTCGGGAAAAACTTTCCGACAATATTGCGGGATTGGAGAAACAGTCCGACGAGCTGACCGCACAACTCGCCACCATCGGCGGCATTCTCGACTCCGTTAGCTCACCGTTGCCAAGCCCGCAGGAACACTCGCAGAAAGCGGCCGCCGCACTGTAATTGTTCAGCCGAAAATTCTCCGCCCAGTCCGTCGGTGTGAGCACCGCCTCGCCAAAAACCACCATAATTTATATGCCGTCGCCCTGCCGTTAACAAGGCAACACAGAAGAAAACTACACCGTGATGCTGCCATCAAACACCGTCTCTGCCGGACCGGTCATTTCCACCGGCAAACCCTCCCCCGCCCAGCAAACCCGTAGAGACCCACCCAACAGCTCCACGCAAACATCATCGTCCACCAATCCCCAGCGTCGCGCCACCACCATGGCAGCGCAGGCACCGGTGCCGCAGGCGAGAGTTTCTCCCACTCCGCGCTCAAAAACTCGCAATTTAATTCGGTCTCGCCCCACTATTTGCATAAAACCCGCGTTTACGCGGAGGGAAAACCGAGAGTGAGTTTCGATCAATGGCCCCCATCGGAGCACGGGGGTAGTATCAACATCGCTCACCCTCAGCACGGCATGGGGGTTACCCATGGACACCACGCCCACTTCCAGCTCCACCTTTGCACCGTCATCGTCCAGCACCAGCGGATAGCGATCGGCCACGGCTTCTGCCTCGAAGGGGACTTCCACCGGATCAAAACGCGGCAAGCCCATGTTGACTACCACCTGGCCATCCGCGGCAAGACGGGGATACACGACACCCGCAACAGTTTCCACGGCGATTTCAGTTTTTTTCGTAAGGCCTTTTTCCACCACAAAACGTGCAAAACAGCGCACTCCGTTGCCGCATTGTTCCACCTCACCACCATCCTGATTAAAAATACGATAGCGAAAATCCACCTTGTCAGACTTCGGGCGTTCCACTAGCAAGATTTGGTCGCACCCCACCCCAAAGCGCCGATCCGCCAGAAAACGCACCTGATCGCGGCTCAGCTCAACCGGGCGCGTGTAGCCATCGATAACCACGAAGTCATTACCGAGACCGTGCATTTTAGTGAATGATAATTTCATCCCACGATGGTTACAGACTGTTGTGCAGGATTCAACCTAAAGAATGAAACGCAATAACGTATACCATTAGCTTCTCTGCTTCAGCCTGTCTTTGCTTAAAACACCGACTGTTGGTACCCATTTTTTAATCAAACCTTACCCCTAACGCCCCGCACAAAAACTGCATATAGCGCGTGGCGTATTCAAAATGTATCACGGTATCATGCAAGAAATCCGTCGATAAAATCTGCTCCCGGTCGACATGTTCGATGGCGATAAAATCCTTGCGTTTGAGGTCTTCCAGCAGCGGGTGATCTTTGGCAAAACCGCGTGGGGGATTTTTCAGGGATTCACCGCCCAATTCATAGCGTTGCTTAAAATCGCCGTCGTCGCGTGCCGCCAACCATTTGTCACCCTTGTCGCGAATGGCTTCACGAATCTGTCCCAGCGCGGTTGAATCCGGCCGCCAGATACCGACCCCGAAAAAACATTCCTGTGGTGCGATGTGCAGGTAATAGCCTGGCGCATGCACGTCTTTACCTACTTCGTGCCGAAACTGAATGCCAATGTTGGTTTTGTACGGGGTTTTGTCCTTGCCGAAGCGCGTGTCGCGGTAGACGCGCATCAGCGAGCCACCGACCTTTTTGGGTACGGCAAGAAAACGCGGCGCGATAAGTTGCAGTTCGGGGGCGATGTCTTCGATGAATGCCAACGCTGGGCCGCGCACGTGTTCCTCGTAACGGGGTTTGTTGTCGTTAAACCACTCTCGCCCATTATTCTGCGACAGCTCAACTAGGAAGCCGAAGGTGGCCTGGGAGAAATAGGCAGGCATATGCGTGAGTCCTTTGGAGTAGAAGCGTGCATCAACAATCTTGAAATACGGGGATTAAATCGCTGCCTGTCTTATGGGCCAGATGGATTTAAACGGCATGTAGCCCTGTCCATTGTCGCCACTAATCTTCATCGCATCGGTTTACTATTACAGCGAAAGAATTTGGCTCACCTGCGAAGGGACGAGCGACGACGACAGCAGAAGCCCCGTTTAGTCGCTTGACCGGTACTACCGACAGTATTGTGAATTGAATGTCTTACGGCAGGGTTAATGCTGGCCGAAGTTTTGTAAAACCCACGCAATGTTGTCCTATGAGGTTAACATGCCTCTATGTCCGAGTTGAATGGTCTTGCTTATGCGCAAGCCCGTGACGTACAATAACGAGTACATGTACCATAAAAAGGAGCGATTACTATGAAAGCCCTTAGCTACACAGCAGCACGATCTAACCTTGCAAAAACCATGGAAAGCATATGCGATGACCATGATGAACCTGTTGTTATTACAAGAAAAAATGAACGATCAGTTGTTATGCTTTCTCTTGAAGATTACGAATCCCTGGAGGAAACAGCTTACCTCCTTCGTAGCCCTAAGAACATGAAAAGGCTCATTGAATCTATTTCTCAACTTGAGAGTGGAAATGGGTCACGAAGAGAATTGAATGAATGAATCTCATTTTTTCCGACCACGCATGGGATGACTACTTGTACTGGCAAAAAACTGATAAAAAAATGGTTAAACGTATCAACTCTCTAATTAAAGATATTCAACGCTCACCTTTCGAAGGTATCGGTAAACCAGAGCCACTTAAACATGCCTTATCCGGTTACTGGTCCAGGCGGATAAATGATGAACACAGAATTATTTACAAAGTTGATTCTGAGTCCGTTCATATTGCTCAACTTAGATATCACTACT
>JAADHZ010000082.1:14599-16320 GCA_013151575.1 Gammaproteobacteria bacterium | reverse complement strand
CGCTGACCCAGCCTTCGGCTTCATTCACGGTGCCGCTGTTGGTGAAGTCGGTGGCCAGTTGCTCGGGGTCGAGGCCGCTGATCTGTACGGCATCCAGACCTTGGAGATAGTCATATTGTTTGTAGCTGGGGTCCATGGCGACCCAAGAATCGGCATCGCGGTTTTTGGCGCCTCGGGAGGGCTGAAAATCGATGGCGGCTTCGACCCAGATATGTTCTATACGGACGTTGGTGATTTGACTACCCGTGATGATGGAGGTGGTGGGTATGCCACCGGAGGCGGCAAAGTCAGTGGCGGCGTTGATGTGGTCAAAACCTCCGGCCCAGTTACGGAAGTTGGCTTCGGGGATGTCGATGGTGCCGTGGACGTAGCGGGCGGGGATTTGGGAGGCGCGCAACAGGGCGACGGTGAGGCTGGCGATGTCCATAGCGTTGCCGCGACCGGCGCTTAAGGTGAGGTCGGCACTTTGCATCGCACCCCAGGCGGGTTGCCATTCGATGTTATTGCGTACCCAGTGGTAGATGGTCACCGGATCATAATTCAATGTCTGGGCCTGATCTTTTGACTCAAGGTGACCTCGGGCGTGGCAGCCAGATAGGCGGGATCACTGGCTCCGGCGAGTTTGTCGAAGGTGAAGTCGTTCAGGGCGGCCAGTTTGACGTAGGGGGTGTTGTGTAGGCCGGCGGCGGTGAAGTCTTCTGTTTGCAGTTTGGGGCTATTGCCGGGTTGGGGCTTGGGGCTGCGGTTAGGCAGTTGCTCGGGGGCAAAGGGCTGTTGGCTGCGTTTGAATTGGTAATCTTTATTTTCCCTCTCGGCGGACAACATAGTTAAGTATTGTGTCCCTTTATTTATGGGTATATCGATGGAGCCAATACACAAGGTAAGTTATTACTATAGCTCTTAATTCAATTATTTTTATTATTTAAATGCAATTTATGCCCCTTCATTAACATCATAAAACCAAAGATGAATATTAGTAAATATACTAGAGCAACACCAAATTCTTCACCGGGGTTCCCAAAAAAACCTGTCTCAATCGAACGTCCCATTGCCAAAATCCCTACCCCAATAAAAACTGAACCACTTAACGACGTAAAACCGCCTCCATAATATTTCTTTCCGCAAAGAACCAATAAAACACCCCACAATATTACTATTATTCGAGCCATGTACCCAGATACTGGTACCGATTCACTATACGGCCCTAATCCTAGCACCAGAGCTAACAGCCCAACGAAAATAAACACTGCACCCAAAAAAAGGTAAATTTTATTCATTTGCTCATTTGCATCTTTGTGAAAATGATCTTGACATCTCGCCAGCAATTAGAGATGCGCCAAGCCCTAGACCAAAACCAACAACACCTCCCAAAAACGGATTTACTGCAGAACCCGCAGCTGTTGCAGCACCTATAAGAACAGTTGCCTGACCAACAAATACAGAAATAGAAACTACACCAGCAATAGCTACAGATAAAGGACACTTGTCGGATAGAGTAAGACTTATAAATGTAATTGTTAGCTGTATAGACTGTATAAATGGTGAGGCTGGCGATGTCGAAGCTACTTGTCTAAAGAACCAAAAAAGGGCTACACAGGCACCTGTTCATCGAACTTTTATCCCATTTTCGCCATATTTGGTTGACAACAGAATTGGCGGGAATTGCTGGGATTTACCCATTCAATTGTCAAAATAATATATGGCCATAAAAGTTAGTTTAG
>JAADHZ010000082.1:0-14587 GCA_013151575.1 Gammaproteobacteria bacterium | reverse complement strand
ATTTGTAAATGGTGCGCCAGCCATAATATTAGGAAAAATTAGGCATATAATAATTTCATCAAATAAATAATAGTCAAATCCGATCTCCCTGGATGCCATCAAAATGGCAACACTGCTAAACCCATAAAACACCCAAAGCGCTAAAACACCATTAATTCCAGGAAATTCAGGAGACGATTTTTTTCGATACCAAAGTATAATCACCCCAATACCACAAGCCAAAATTGTTACTAATATTGAAAAATAAAAGTTATCCATTAACGTAAAACATCGCATGCCGGTACCACACTATCGGCTGTATTACGTGCAATAAAGTTGTAAAAACTCATAACCAGGGCACCTCCAGATACATTAAAAAATTTAGGCAACAATGTAGTTAAAGCAGAAAACCCCCAAAGCATTTCAGTTAACCCCGGGCAAGAAGATGTGTTTGACTCGGATACCACAGCCATTGTTGTCATTACAGCATGAAAAATAGCTATTGCAAAAATAGCTATTACTAGTACAGCCGAAAGCGGGGCTGAAGCGAGTACTGCTAAAATAGATATTATAAACAAGCCGACACCCACTGCCTCACTCTGCGAAAAACTAATATCAAACCCCAATAAACTCCCATTTAACCCACCTCCAATCTTATAAGCCCCACTTCCAGTCACTGGATCAATGATGATATACCCCGCCCCACTCCAGCCGGGGACGGAGACAACATCGGTATGCGTCATCACTTCCTTACCCACCGCCAGTGCATTTCGAATTTCCGCCATGGTATATGGGTCGTGATTGATGTTTGCTAAGGCGATGTTTTGGTTCGCTTGTGTGATGTGGTAAATCCGTTGCCCTTGGGCGCTGGCCTTTGAAAGTGCCTTGACCGCACTGATCGCATCAGCCGGATTGGCGGGATCTGTTGTAAACAGTTGTTCGGGGACGGCATGTTCCAGGGCGGAGCTGAGGATGCCAATTTGTAGTGTGTAGTTTTTCTTGTCTTCGGCGGCCGTGTCGGGAGCGCTGTCGGTGGCGGTGATGTTGAGGATGGGGATGTTCATGACGGCTCCCCCGGTGGTGATGGCTCGAGGGATGCCGAAGAAGTAGTCCACGTTGGGTTCATAACCAAAGGTACCATAACCGGCGGCGAGGTAGTGTTGGGCTTTTTGTTGTTGGCCGATGAGTTTGGCTAGTGCTATGTATTGGGCGTAGTAGCCAGCCCTTTCAAGGTGAGGTTTTAGTTCACAAAACGTTACATACAAAGGGTTGCTGCGAAGACTGGGAGGTTTTTAGTTGTATCTGTAACGAAACGCACTAGGGAACCTCCTATAAAGCCTGTATATTGTAGCTAAAATGACGGTATTTTCGGCGAAAACCCATTTAACTCACCTTGAAAGGGCTGGTCTATGGTCTTGGTGTTCTGAGGTTATCTTATTTAGAGAAACAAACTTCTTCAATAATGAAGAGTACGAAATTAAAAAATTATTCGAAACTTGTGTTAGAGCATCCCTTGCACATTGTAGAAAGCCAACTGCTGATCGCGAAGAATGGCAAAAGCAGGTCGAGCTAGAACAGCAGCTCTCTCATCACGCTAGATATTTTCTACAGGAATCATCATTAACTCTCGCGTACCTTGGTTTTCCTCTTCTCGAAGCCATTTCGAAGAAAGTATGCCGTGCATATGTCGATATGGATGGCCGAGTAACGACACCGTTCAATGTACCAAAAAAGACAGGTGGAGTAAGGGAGTACGATCCAAATGGAAGGTGGAATCAAAAGCAGTGTTCTAGCCTTAGAGATTTGTTATTTCTTATTCATAACGAACTGGCGAATGAACAATTGAAAAAAGCGCTTTCGGAGTTTAGAGACCATATATCCACGCTCGATAATTCAGACGATCCATTCGATATTGTTTACAAATAGCGGAATCAATCTCTGCATGGGGTAGCAAATTTTCAGACTATTGGTGGGACTTTGTTGAACCTAGCGTTGTTAATTATTGTGCACCAGCTATCAGAACGGTATCAAGCTTTGAAAAATCAAGTTATTGAGCAGGTCAGGCGGGAGGCTCAGCATGAGCACAAAAAACCATGCTCTTTCTATCCGCCATACTGACGCTAACAAAGCGAAGCGCTGTGGTCCAAATTTGCGGTGAGCGTAGCGCTCCATTCGTGATGGCAATAGGCACACAAAATGGCTACAATTGCCTTTATGAAACCCATTAACTGGAATCCCAATAAAAATCGCAAACTCATGGAAGAGCGAGGAATTTCATTTGAAGAGATTGTTTTTTCTCTTCAATCGGGCTGTTTACTTGATGATGTTGTACACACCAATAAAGAAAAATACTCCAACCAACGAGTGTTTATTGTTGCAATAGACGATTACGCATATTTGGTGCCATACGTTGAAAATGATGAAGAGATATTTCTTAAAACAGTAGTGCCTAGTAGAAAAGCAACTAAGCAGTATCTTGGAGAGAAACCATGAAAAAAGTTAAGTTAGATCAAGAAGAGCAGGAAATTTTAGATGCTTATGATTTTGATGAATTTGAATCAGTGATGACTGATGAGCGGAAGAAATTAATTGAGCAGGCAGCTGTGGCCACTTTCAAGAAAGATAAAAGAATTAATATAAGGTTGTCTGGAAGGGATTTGTCCGCAATTCAGAGGAGAGCATTAGAAGAAGGGATTCCCTATCAAACATTGGTGGCTAGTATTCTGCATAAGTATGTTTCAGGCAGTTTACATGATGTCATCGCTAACAAGGGCAATTAATTCGGACATACCTCCGCAGCGTTTCTTTTGTGCTGGAAAGGCCAGCACAAAAGAAACGCTACTAGCCTTCAAAAAATCAGCAACACATTCGGGTTAAACAATTGGCGCAAGATATTATAACGGCGGTACGCGGGATGAAGGACATCCTGCCGCAGGACACTCCTTACTGGCAGTGTGTGGAGAGCAGCGTCCGCGAGGTGCTGGCGGCCTATGGTTACGAGGAAATTCGTTTTCCCATCGTGGAAAAAACCGAGCTGTTCAAGCGTTCCATTGGCGAAGTGACCGACATCGTCGAAAAGGAAATGTATACTTTTGAGGACCGCAACGGCGACAGTCTGACCCTGCGCCCGGAGGGTACGGCCTGTTGTGTGCGCACCGGTATCCAGCAGGGCTTGCTGTACAATCAGGTGCAACGCCTCTGGTACATGGGGCCCATGTTTCGCCACGAGCGCCCGCAGAAGGGGCGCTATCGTCAATTTCACCAGGTGGGCGTGGAAACCTTTGGTATGGCTGGGGCTGATCTTGATGCTGAGCTGATTTTGCTGACCGCTCGTCTGTGGAAAAAATTAGGCCTGGATGACCTGGAATTGCAGATCAATTCTCTGGGCACGGCCGAGGCCCGTGCGGTGTATCGCATGCAACTGGTGGCTTATTTTGAGGCGCATCACAGCCAGCTGGATGAAGAAAGCCAGCGCCGTCTGCTGTCGAACCCGATGCGTATTCTGGATACTAAAAATCCAGACATGCGGCCGTTGGTGGAAGCCGCACCCAAGTTGACTGAGTATTTGGACGATGAATCCCGTGAACATTTCGCCACATTGTGTGGTCTGCTAGATGCGGCCAATATCCGATACGTGATTAACCCGTGTCTGGTGCGGGGATTGGATTATTATTCCCGCACTGTGTTTGAGTGGGTCACCGACCGGCTGGGGGCGCAGGGCACGGTGTGCGCCGGTGGTCGCTTCGACGGGCTAGTGGAACAATTGGGCGGCAAGCCCGTACCGGCCGCCGGTTTTGCGCTGGGACTGGAGCGCTTGCTGGAGCTGGTGCGCGACAACATGCAACCGCAGACCGCTCCCCATGCGTATTTGGTGTTGATGGGTGCAGCCTCGCAACAGGTTGGCCTGGTGCTGGCCGAACAACTGCGGGACAAGGTGCCGGGGTTGCGTCTGATGACCCATTGCGGCGGTGGCAGTTTCAAAAGCCAATTTAAAAAGGCCGACCGCAGCGGCGCCCGTATCGCGCTGGTGTTGGGTGAGAATGAGCTGGAAACCGGGCGCGTGGGTATCAAATTTTTGCGCGAGGAACGGGAGCAACAGGCCGTGGCGCAGGATGTCCTAGCGGAATGGATGACCGGGCTGTTGGCGTAGTACTAAGGAGTACATCGTCAAGACCTGCACTGTTAGTAAAAAATTATAAGTACTTTTCTCAGCAATAAAAAGAGAGCACCGGAGCCAATCGTGGAAATGTATTCGACTGAAGAACAACAGGTAGAAGCCATCAAAAAATGGTGGCACGACAACAAGTGGTCCGTCATCGGGGGTATCGCCGTGGGCATCGCCGCGCTGTGGGGAGGGCGCGCTTGGATCGAAAACCAGAACACTTATGCAGAATCAGCGTCGATGCAGTACCAATTGATGATGGAAAACCTGTCGCGTGGAAAAACCGATGAGGCCGCCAACGAGGGCGCTCAGTTATTGGGTCAATACGTTGGCACTCCGTATGCCGCGCTAGCATCGCTGGCGCTAGCCAAGATCAAGCTGGAGGCGGGCGATGTCGTCTCGGCCTCTTCGCATTTGCGCTGGGCGTTGGATAACGCCAGCCAGGAATCGGTGAAACAGGAGGCCCGTTTGCGTTTGGCGCGACTGCTGCTGGCCGACGCCAAATACGATGAGGCGCTGTCCATGCTGAACATTACCGACACTGGCAGTTATCTCGTCGAATACGAAACCCTGAAAGGTGATGTGTACGTTGCACAAGGCAAACCGGAATTTGCCCGCACGGCCTACACGCGTGCGTTGGGCGCGGTGGAATCCCGGGTGCAGGGGCGCGGTTTATTGCAGATGAAGCTTGATGACCTCGGCCCCGCCCCCGAGGTTGGAGGCGTGTCCTGATCATGCGTGGTGTGTTTATTACTAGCGCGGCGTTGTTGTTGGCCCTGGGTTTGTCGGCCTGCGGCACCTCGCCTAAAGCGTACACAGAGGCCACACCGCTCACTCCGGTGCAGACGCGTCAAACGGTGGAAACTCTGTGGGTGGTTCCGGCGGGAGGTGTGCCGGAGGATGCTCACGCGCAGCTGCCGTTATCGGTGGTGGATGGCCGAATTTATCTCGCCGATGGTCGAGGTGAGGTGAGCGTGTTAAGCGCGGATACCGGCGAGGTCATCTGGTCTCGCGAGCTGGGCGATGCCCTGGATGCTGGCCCCGGAGTGGGTGCCGGTATGATTTTTGTGGCCACTCGCGAGGCGGAAGTGGTCGCCCTCGACCAGAAAGATGGTGCCGAACGCTGGCGTGTCCGAATCAGCAGTGAAATGCTTGCCCAACCCAAAGTTGCGGGCAAGCTGCTGATTGTGCAAACCGTCGATGGCAAGCTGTCGGCGCTGGACGTGGATTCCGGTAAACGGGTGTGGAGCCACAGCCGCAGCATTCCCAAACTGACCCTGCGGGGCAGTAGCACTCCGCTGTTGATGGGCGAGCGGGTGGTGGCCGGTTTCGCCGACGGTAAGTTGGTGGCGCTGGATATCAAAACCGGTGAGCTGTTGTGGGAGACAACCGTTGGTGAGTCCCGTGGGCGTAACGATTTGGAACGTCTGGTGGATATCGACGGTTTGTTTGAATCCGTTGATGGCGTTATTTATGCCGCCAGTTACCAGGGGCGTGTCGTCGCGTTGTCTGCTGAGGATGGTGGCACGATTTGGGCGCGCAAGATGTCCTCCTACACTGGCTTGGCGGTAGGAGGAAAACAAATTTTCATTAGTGATGTAGAAGGCAACGTCTGGGCCCTGGATGCCAATACGGGCGCGACCCTGTGGCGTCAGAAAAATTTACGCGGTCGGGAACTCAGTGCGCCAGCAGTGCTGGGCGACGACGTCATTGTGGCCGACTATGACGGTTACGTGCACTGGCTCTCCGATGAAGATGGGGAGTTTGTGGCGCGGCAAAGCCTGGACGAGCTGTGGGGGCGTTTTCGGATGGTGTGGGACAGCGACGAAGACGCTGAAGAGCCGCATCGTTCGGTTACGGTGCCACCCGTGGTCTCGCACCAAGTACTGTATCTTCGGGATAACGTGGGCGCGCTTGCGGCGTTTCAGTTGCCTGCAACAGCTCCAGCAACGCATTAAACGCCGCAAAACATTAAAAGAGAAATGATAAAGTGAAGCCCGTAATCGCCCTGATGGGCCGCCCTAACGTGGGCAAGTCCACACTGTTCAACGCCCTCACTCGCTCTCGTGACGCTCTGGTGGCGGATCAGCCCGGCCTGACCCGTGACCGAAAATATGGCGAGGGCAGGGTGGGCGACCGCCCCTACCTCGTGGTGGACACTGGCGGCCTGAGCGGTGATGCCGTCGGCCTCGACGAACTGATGGCCGAACAAGTGTGGCTGGCCGTGGAAGAGGCCGATGTGGTGCTGTTCATGGTGGACGCCCGCGACGGCCTGCTGGCCGGAGACCATCAGATCGCCAGTCGCCTGCGTGGCTGCGACAAGCAAGTGCACTTGGTGGTAAACAAGGTGGACGGTAGCCCGCTGGAAATGGCGGTGGCAGACTTTTATACCCTGGGCATAGGACAGCCACTGGGTATTACCGCTAGCCAGGGCGGCGGTGTGCGCGGCCTGATGGAAGAGGTGCTGGAGGGATTGCCCCCGGCGGAAGAGGAAACGGACGAGGAAGACCACGGCGTTAAAATCGCCATCGTCGGCCGTCCCAACGTGGGCAAGTCCACGTTAATCAACCGCATTTTGGGGGAAGAGCGAGTGCTGGTCTTCGACATGCCGGGCACCACTCGCGACAGTATTTTCGTGCCCTTTGAACGGCGCGGTCAGCGCTACACCTTTATCGACACTGCCGGCGTGCGGCGTCGCGTTAAGGTCCATGATAAACTGGAAAAATTCAGCATCATCAAGGCCTTGCAAGCCATCGAGCAATCTCATGTGGTGGTGCTGGTCATCGACGCCCATCGGGGCATCAGCGATCAGGATGCCCATTTGCTGGGTTTCGTGCTGGACGCCGGACGTTCACTGGTGATTGCAGTGAACAAGTGGGACGGCCTCGACCCGGCAGAAAGGGAACGGGTGAAGTACGAACTGGGCCGCCGGTTGCAATTTGTGGAATTTGCCAGCGTGCATTTTATTTCTGCGCTGCACGGCACCGGGGTCGGCGACCTGTTCAAACCCGTGCTCAATGCCTACCGTTGTGCGACACGGCATTTCCCCACGCCGGAATTGACCAACATTTTAGAACAGGCCGTGCATGACCACCAACCACCACTGGTGCGTGGCAGGCGTATTAAATTGCGTTATGCGCATCAGGGCGGACGTAATCCGCCGGTGATCGTCATTCACGGTAATCAAACCAAGGATGTGCCCGCTGCCTACCGGCGGTATCTGGCCAATGTGTATCGCAAGGCTCTGCGGCTGGAAGGTACGCCGGTGCGCATTGATTTCAAGACGGGCAGTAACCCGTTCCAAGGAAGAAAGAATGTGTTGACCAAGCGCCAAATTGACAAGCGCCAGCGGCTGAAAAAATTCGTTAAGAAAAAAAGCCGGAAGTGACGGCTTGCATTAGTGCGGTGGCCATCGAGTAAAATTGAGTCTGCCGCCCCGTGGGCGCAGCCATGGGTGCTAGGTTACCGCCGATGGTAGTGGTGAGGCTGAATAGTTTGCAGACAGTATTGTGGGATGAGGCTTCGTCCCATTTTGTCTGTGCATCGTTAACACTGTCGAAGTCCTTTACATAATGCAAAAGCCGATATTGATCAAGGAAATTTTTTCGCTATGAATCAATTGCTTGGTTGGTTTCAAAATTGCGGCATGTTTTTTGCTCAAGTTAAAGATAAGATGATAAGGATATATCAATATATTAATAACTGATTTCAAAAGAAATCAAAGGGGAAGTGAGTGATGAACAAAATTAAGAAAATGGCACCCTTTGAGAAAAGTGCCTTATCGACGGCGATTTGGCTTGGTTTGGCTGCCATAGCGCCTAGCGCGCAAGCGGTGGTGCTAAATGCCGATGCGACGGCGACCGTTGGCGGCAGCACAATTTCAGAAACTGATGTTGGTTCAACAGCGGTTAGTGCTTCTGCATTTGCTGGTGGTACGGTAGGTGTGGCAAGTTCAGCAGGTAGGGGTAACGACTCGGGCAGGACATATAGTAGAGCGGGTGGCAGCGGGATATTTTCGGCACAGGGCCGCATTCAACAATCCATGACATTTACTAACACCAGCGGCGTTACCCAGAATTATTTTTTCGATTTCACTATTAACCGGGGCAGCCTTTCCGCATACGATAGTGCAGGGCTTAGTGGGGATTTTGTGCTGGCAGGGAACGATGTTGCCATCACACTCGATGGCGATACCCTTTTCACCAGTTCCGCCAGCCTGCTCAACGATGATAACGGCGTAAATCTGTCAATGGCGGGGACGATACTTGGCAGCTACGCTCCGGGTTCTGAATACTATGCTTGGGGCCCCTACACCGGGACGCTGAGTCTGGGGGCATTTGACGCCGGGCAGGTGTTCACCCTTGAATATGACATACTGACATTTTCCAGTAGTGATACCCTCTGGCAGAATTGTGGCGACGATGGTTATGGTAGTGACGGCTATGGAAATGTCAGCGAGGTTGGCGGGGGAGGATGCAGAACAAGTTCTGGTAAATCTCAGTTTGGTGATCCTAATAGCGTCAGTTCAAGCCCAATTTTCTCGCCTACCAACGTTATAGGCGTACCCACAACGTCGGTCCCAGAGCCGGGAACATTGTTTTTGATGGGCGGCGGAGTTCTGGGGCTTGCTTTTGCTCGACGTAGAAAACAACGTAAACATTAATTTTTTGAAGATGGGCAATAAAAAAGGCGCTTAACAGCGCCTTTTTTATTGGTTTGCCAAAATAGCCTCGCAGGAAAATACAATTTCTTCCAGCTGCTCTTTTGGGTCAAAGCCTTTGTAGTAGTTAGCAAATAAGTTAGCCCGCTGCCTGCATTCAGCATTGTGTAGGATGGATTCGATTAACGGGACAAAATCCGGCTGTTTATCTTTCATACCAATAAAACCCGCTAATTTTAAGTGACTGAGTTTGCTTGCCGTCATAAGCTGTTCGAGTTGAGTGGGCAACAATACCAGCGGGATGCCCATGAGCAGGCTGGCAGCGACGGTTCCATGACCGGCGTGGCAAATCACGAGGTCTGCTTGGTTTTCGATGCTTTGCAGTTGAATGGGATGTGCAGAGAATCGAACATTGTTCGTGGAATATCGACGTATGGTTTTTTCGTCCATGCCGGAGCAATGTACCAGGATATCAGCGTCTATCCCTTCGAGGCTTGTTAGTAAGTTATGTAACAATACATAACTGGACTTGGTGTAGATAAAAATGTGTTTTTTTTGGTTTTTCGGCCAATGCGCGGGTACACCCGTTGTCATGTCAAATAGCGGCCCCCAATAGGCGTCAGGTTCGCGATTGTTGTAGTGATCCAACTCTGGAAGGGTACATAAAAAATTTTCTTTAACCTCAAATAGTTGATAAAAATAGTCCAGCGTAGTGGCATCAAAATGACTCAAAATACTGTTAATAACACGTAGTACATTATCTTCAATATGAGTTAAAAATTCTGGCTGAGTATCAAGCCAGGGCGTGAGTGAGGGCAATGGTTGCTCTGCGGGTGGGGCAAAAAAACCGTTACCAAGGAGCGTGGACGGCAGGTTTAATGTTCTGGCCGCAAGCAGAGCAGTTGGGGAATGGTCGGCGATAATCAGTTCAGTTTCACACTCCCGAAATTGTTTTCGCCATTGTTGAACAAGAGGCAATAGTGATTCTTTGGAATCATACCCGTGGCGAGCAATAATATCGGCATAGCTAATGGTTGGGGCCGTGTGTTTTATTTGTGACTGCCACTTTGGGGCGGGAAAATAATTCACGGACATTTCCGCAAAAAAATTGTGGGCACTGTCTGCGTTTCTCAATGATGCAGAAACATTATGGTTTTTTGACAATAAAAGCTGCGCTAAAGATTTGAAGCCTGCGAGGTGCCCATAGCCACCGCCGAGTTCCCAACAGAAAGTGATATTGGACATGAAAAACAACCTGCTTGATAGTGCATTTGCAAAGTTTAAAATTATACAAGTAATGATGAAATATTGAGGCTGCCGCTGGCTTTGCCATTCGATATCCTGCAAATGGATAACCTCAATACCCCACCTAAATCCTGGGTTCAAGAATTTTTAAGCACGATCGCCTATGGGGTATGCTGCGGCGCGACTGTCGCGTTATGATGCGCCAGTCTTCGAGTCCAACCATATTTTGGAACCACCACCATATCACTCAAGCACAACGTTGAAAAAACAGCGACACAACAAGGCGCGATAATTTCTCCATGGTTGCCCTGCTAAAAATCTTCATCGACATGTGCCTGCTGCGCGCCGCGCCGCAGGATCTGCCCGGCTCGGGTTTTCTGTTGAGCGTTTCCATCGCGGCCTATTTTTTGGTGGGGCTGGGTATTTCGCTTGCGGATCAGACCATGGGGCTGGCCCTGCTCTCCGCCGGGGTGGATACCGGCCTGATGATCGGGCTGGCCTATCTTGGTCTGTGGATCCGGGATTTCGGTGCCCGCTTCGTGCAGACGGTGACAGCCCTGTGCGGCACCGGCGTGCTGTTCGAACTGCTCAGCTGGCCGCTGGTGAGCTGGATGCAACAACTAGGAGAAAATGCTTCCGGTTTTTCGGCGATGTTGTTGGTGGCATTGTTTATCTGGGTCATCGCGGTGATCGGTAACATTCTGCGTCACGCTCTGGAATTGTCACTGTGGGCCGGGATCGGCATTTCACTACTGTACGTCTACACCTCCATGCGGGTGATGGTGGCTCTGCATATCGCCGGGGCCAGCTTTTCGTGAGCCTCACTGCGGTGAAGCACATTCATATCCTCGGCATCTGCGGCACGTTCATGGGGGGTATTGCCCTGCTGGCACGAGAGCTGGGGTTTGAGGTCAGTGGCTCGGATCAGAACGTGTACCCGCCCATGAGCACGCAGCTGGCGGAGGCGGGCATCACCCTCACCGAAGGTTTTGATTCCGCTCAGCTGGAGCCAACTCCTGATCTGGTGGTGATCGGCAATGCCTTGTCGCGCGGTAACCCGGCAGTGGAATTCGTGTTGGAACGTGGCCTGGCCTACACCTCTGGCCCTGCCTTTCTCGCCGACCATTTGCTCAAAGACCGCTGGGTGCTGGCCGTTGCCGGCACCCATGGCAAAACCACCACCGCATCCATGCTGGCATGGATTCTGGAAGACGCCGGGCTGACACCGGGGTTTTTGATCGGCGGCGTACCGCGCAACTTTGGTCTCTCGGCCCGCGCCGGTCACGCGCCGTTTTTTGTGGTGGAGGCGGATGAATACGACACTGCATTTTTCGACAAGCGTTCCAAGTTTGTGCACTACCGGCCACGCACCGTGGTGCTCAACAATCTCGAATACGATCACGCCGACATCTTCCCCGACATCGAAGCCATCGAACGCCAGTTTCATCACTTGGTACGCACCGTGCCCGGCAACGGACTGATTATTGCGCCACAGGCCGACGCCCACCTTCAGCGTGTGCTGGAGATGGGTTGTTGGACGCCGGTGGAAAGCCTCAACGCACCATCCGGCAGCGGCTGGCATGCAAAACTCGCACAGGCCGACGGTGGTCAATTTGAGGTGTTCTTCGACGGCCAACCACAGGGGGTGGTGAGTTGGGACTCCTTGGGCACCCACAACGTCAACAACGCTCTGGCCGCCATCGCCGCCGCGCGCCACGCTGGAGTGCCGCCCCGATACGCTATCGAGGCATTGGGCACATTCCAAAGCCCGAAACGGCGCATGGAAATTTGCGGTGAGATCGACGGCGTTACCGTATACGACGATTTCGCCCACCATCCCACGGCGATCAAAACCACGCTGGCCGGGCTGCGCGCCAACGTGGGGCCTTCGACAAAAAACACGCGTATCATCGCCGTGCTGGAACCCCGCTCCAACACCATGCGCCTCGGCATTCATAAAAACACGCTGGGGCCATCGCTGGCCGCCGCTGACGAGGTGCTGTTGTATCAACCCAGCGGGCTGGATTGGAATCTCGAGCACGTCACCGCTGCGCTGGATGCGGTGCAGGTCTTCGATGACATTGAGCAACTGGTCGTGCACATCACCAAGACCGCGCGCCCCGGTGACCACGTGTTGATCATGAGCAACGGCGCCTTCGGAGGCCTGCACGAAAAACTGCTACATTTTTTGAAGGTGCGGCAAAACACCACCGCCCTATAGGCTCCGTACCCTCCGGGAGAGGGTGCAAACAATACAGGCAGGCAACATCAGTGAAACCCGACCGCATCATCCTCGCCATCACCGGCGCTTCCGGCGCCCAGTATGGCCTGCGCCTGCTGGAAAACCTGCTGGATGCGGGCTGCGAAGTCTACCTGATGATCTCGCAACCCGCACAGGTGGTCATCGCTACCGAAACGAACCTCGACCTGCCAGGGCGGGCCGATGAACAACAAATTTTCCTCAGCGAATGCTTCAGTGCCGCCGACAACCAGCTGCACGTCTTTGGCCGCGACCAGTGGATGTCGCCAGTGGCCAGCGGCTCCAACACCGCCCGCGCCATGGTGATTTGCCCCTGCTCCTCGGCCACCCTGTCATCCGTGGCCAATGGCGCCAGCCGGGATCTCATCGAACGCGCCGCCGACGTGATGCTAAAGGAAGGCCGCAAGCTGATTTTGCTGCACCGCGAAATGCCGGTGTCCGCCATTCACCTGGAAAACATGCTGAAACTGTCGCGGCTGGGGGTTACCATCATGCCTGCCAGCCCTGGTTTTTATCACCAGCCAACGACCATCGACGAATTGATCGATTTCGTGACGGCACGGATACTGGATCAATTACACATCGAACACACGCTGATTCCGCGCTGGGGCGAATCGCAATGAGCACCGTCATCATCCCGTTATTCCCACTGCACGCCGTGCTGTTTCCCGGCGGCACCCTGCCATTGCGCATCTTCGAACCGCGCTACCTGGACATGGTCAGCAGCTGCATGAAAACTGAATCTGGCTTTGGCGTGTGCCTGATCCGCGACGGCTCAGAAGTGGGCAAGGCCGCTGATACTTACGACACCGGCACCCTCACCGAAATTTGTTATTTCAACAAACAGCCGGACGGCATACTGGGTATCACCGCGCGCGGCCAGCAACGCTTCGACATCATTTCCCGTGAAGTGCTGGCCAATCAGCTGACGATGGCGGAAGTAAAATTGCTGGATAATGAAACAAGCTGCCTCCTGCCCGAGGAATTCAACCGTGCAGCAAAAGTGCTGCGTGGTTTGCTCGAACAGCTCGGCTACCCGTTCATGAAAATGGAAAAAAAATACGACGACGCCAGCTGGGTCAGCAGCCGTCTGGCAGAACTACTGCCCATCCGGTTGGAACAAAAACAATATTTTTTACAGTTAGACGATCCACTGCAACGGCTGGAACGACTAACCGCTCTGATGAATGAAATGGATATTAGTTAAGGAACCGGTGATTGGTCCTACAAAAAGCGCCACGCCCGACACAAGCACCACGCATTCTGCATCGGTATGAAAATCAGCTCACACTCACTGTCTGAGGCTTATCCTGCCCGGTGGTTTCACCAATGCGCAACAGACTTGGCAGCAGGATCAGCGTAAACACGGTGCTGATGCTCATGCCGCCGACGATCACGGCGGCGAGGCCACGATACAGTTCGGTGCCAGCACCGGGTATCAGTAATAGAGGCAGCATGCCGAAGATGGAGGTGAGCGTGCTCATCAGGATCGGGCGCAACCGTAAATGGACGGCCTGATTCACCGCATCCCGGCGCGCCAGCCCTTCGCGTTCAGCGGCGCGGGTTTGGTGTACCAGCAGGATGGCGTTGTTCACCACCAGCCCCAGCAAAATAATAAAGCCGATCATGGTGAGCAGGTCCATATGCTGGGTCACCGCGAGGTTGGTGAGTTGCAGGGCCAGCACCCCGCCGACGGTGGCCAGTGGGATGGCGAGGAGCACCAGCAGGCTGTCGAGAAAAGAGCGGAACAACGCGCTCATCAGCAGGTATAAAATAGCGATGGCCAGCAAAAAACTGCTGCTCATGCTTTTTAATGCGACCTGGAGTTTGTCGGCGGTGCCGCCGTAATGAATCTCGCCGTCTTCCGGCAACAGCGGTTCGACAACGGGGTTGACCTTTTCTTTTAACACGCTCATCGCCTGTTCCAGCGACATGTTTTCCGGCGCTTTGACTTCGAGCGTGATGGTGCGCCGACGATTAAGCCGACGGATTTCGTCCGGCCCGGCAGTGCGCACCACGTGCGTTAGTTCACCCAAGGGCAGCACGCCGCTGTCGGGTGTCGCGAGGGGGATGGCCGCCAGCTGTTCCGGAGTGTCCCATTCTTGTCCGCGCAGGATCATGTCCAGCCGTTGCTGGCCATCAAAATAGTCGCCCACAAACAGGCCGTCGCCCAAGGCACGCACGATCTGCGACATGTCACTGCGGGTCCAGCCGGCTTCGGAAATGCGACGTTCGTCGGGAATCAAACGCAACTCCGGTTCGGCAAGATCCAGCCCGGGGC
>JAADHZ010000167.1 GCA_013151575.1 Gammaproteobacteria bacterium | reverse complement strand
GCCATTCCACCCACGGCGGCAACCCCTGGCAATACGACCTGACCTAAAGAAGACAAGTGGCCTTCCAGTATTTCTCGCTTTACTTCCAGGCCGATCAGCAAAAAGAAAATGGCCATCAACCCATCATTCACCCAGTGATAAAGTGACTTATCAAGATGCAAGGGGCCGATTCGGATTTCCACCGGGATGTGCAGAAATGATTCGTACAATGGTGACATGGCCGTGTTGCTCAATATCAGCGCCAAAATGGTCACAAATATCAGCAGGATTCCGCTGGCGGATTCTTTTTGTATAAATTCGTCAATAATATTCATTTAGGTATTTTCTTCGCGGCAAGTAATGGTCAATTTTACTGACAATTGGGGGTCAAATTGAGGAGCACCCAATTCTACTGGATTCCGGCATTGGCCGGAATGCCCAGGGCATTGCGCGGTGGGCCGTATTTGGCGATATCCTCTTGCTCTCTTCGCAAGAAAATTTCCTCAGAATGGCCTGCGCCGTATCGAGACTGCCATTCATACATATGTTCAGTGCATGGGCACAATACAACAGCGTGGTGTTTAGGGCAGGAAAAATTGGGTATTGAAAGGAAATCAAGGCCATTTACACGAAGATGTTGCCGCCTATTTCACCTCCCCCTATTTTTTGCCAGGTTTCGGCCAAAGATTCTGACAATAAGATCAGCGCAGGCAATCCCAGCAACAATATGGAGTTTGTAGCCAACCCAGCTCGTTGTACATACACGATGTGGGTAGCTCTTCCCTTTCTCATCTGCGCTTCCAGTGCGTTAATGAGCGGCTTCTGCTAGGCCGTCAGTTCACATGCTCGGAGGGTGCAGTTCCCGCCGCTGCCTATTCTGCAAGTCCTTTGTGCAGTGAAGACTTGTTAAATGAGTCGAAATTTTGGCCCGTCGGTTTTTTTTACACGACGAGTAGGTTTGTCATGAATGAGTTTTGTAAGCGGTTGAATTAAAAGAAAAAAATAAAGTGGCATTTTTTGTGCATCTGACTGTTGATATATAGTGTGCGGTGGCAGTAGCGCTTCGCCCGAAGGGAACCCCTAAATTCGCTGCCGCCGCGTTTCCCTTCTTGGGAAGGTGCCCATTCCCTGCGAATGACGCCCTGCTGCGACAATTTGGGGCCCCGAATGTCTGAATATACGGTTTATTCAGGACACTACAAATTAGCGCACTGTCAAGGCTGTTTTGGCGGGTTCAGTTGGTCCGTCAGCATTCAGGGCAGCACAAAGCAGGCGTTTTTACCATTGGCGAGGCGCGCCTCGTAGTGAATGATCGTAGTCTCTAGCGGCTAGCAGAGGATTAATCATCGTAGGACGAAATAGTGCGGTGGTGTAGGCGCTGGGTGTGTTTGAGTTCCTAATGTCAGTTGCTTGGTTATGAAGTGATGTCTAGGGTTGGTTGCAGAGTTTGAAGTACCTACGGAAGGTAGTTTGTTATGACGGTTAAATTGGGTAAGTTGTATCGCAGTGTGGTTGTCGCACTATCTTTGTTTGTTGGTATGAGTGTGACTGTTCTGGCCGCGCCATTTACATCTGACGACTTTAGCGCTTCTCCGCTGGATACTTCATTGTGGACTGTCGTTGATCCGCGCGGCGATAGTACATTTCAGCTAAATGGCACCCAGTTAACTATTTCTGTACCCGGTGGGCTGAGCCACGACCTGTGGGAAACCGATACCAATGCCGCTCGTGTTCTGCAGGATGTTGATGATGTCGATTTTGGGGTTGAAGTAAAATTTGAATCGAACCTAGGGCAACGATATCAGTCTCAGGGGCTGCTTGTTGAGCAAGATAATCAAAATTTTTTGCGATTTGATTTTTTGCACGATGGTTCTGTTACGCGTGTTTTTGCAGCTAGTTTTGTTGCTGGAGTTTCAACCGTCCAGCATCAGGAAGTTATTGCAAGTGGTTCGCCGCTATACCTGCGTGTGCAACGGGAGGGAGATCAATGGACCCAGTTTTATTCCTACGATGGTATTAGTTGGAGCCAGGGGGCTGCGTTTTTATTTCCAATGTCCGTTACACGGGTAGGCCCTTTTGCAGGCAACGCAGGCTACAATTCCCCCGCCTTTACCGCAGTGGTTGATTATGCTTTCAACACGGCGTCTCCTATTGTTTTTGAAGATGTAAACGACCCTCTTGACAGCACGCCCCCGGTTATTTCAAACATTGCGGCTGAGGAAGGTCCGACGCGAGCCCGGATAACCTGGACGAGTGACGAGCCAGCGATCGGAGGGGTTGAATATGGCATAACGGCCGGTTTGGAACTCGGGGAAATTACCGCAGTATCTGCTGGCCAACAACTTGACGTTTTGCTCGATAATCTTTTGCCGAATACACTTTACTACTTCCAAATTTCATCACGGGATGCCAACAACAATATTACGTCGTCGCCGATATTGCAGTTTGTAACCACTGCGGACACTGTAACTCCAGGTCCTTTGGTTGACGTGTGGTATGGCTCAAATCAAAGGTTTGGGTATTCGGGCACCCCTCAGCGCTGGATCAATATTGTAGGAAAGGTCACTGATCCAAATGGCGTGAAATCCTTGTCTTACCGCCTGAACGGCCAACCCGCTCGGCAGCTCTCTCTTGGTCCTGACGGGGATCGTTTGCATTCCACCGGGGACTTCAATGTTGAAATCGATATAGCTGATGTGACTGTCGGCTTAAATAGCGTCGAGATCACGGCGGTTGATAGTCTTGATTACTCTACTGTTGAGGTTGTTACCGTCGATTTTAGCAATAGTGTGGTTTGGGAGCTTCCATATGACGTTGATTGGTCAGCCGTCACGCAATTACAAGATGCTATTCAAGTTGTCGATGGGTTTTGGGAAATACAAGGCTCTGAAATACGACCGCTGGAGTTGGGCTACGACAGGCTGATTGCCATTGGTGATATGGCCTGGACCGATTATGAAGTAACCGTGCCATTTACCGTGCATGGACTTGAGCCAAATTATGTCTATCCTGGCCCCTCTTTTAGTCCGGGAATTGGTGTTGTCTTGCGCTGGAATGGACATTTTGACTGGAATGGAGCACAGCCTAACACTGGTTGGTGGTCGTTTGGGGGGTTTGGCTGGTATCGCTGGAAACAACCGGCAGCAGGGGGCGAGCGCCTTCAAATAATGGGCAACGAAGGCAGCATCATCGCGGATAGTGGCGAGCCAAACTTACTGTTTGGTATTCCGTATGTACTGAAGATGAGAGTAGAAACGCCGCCTAACGAGGGCAGTGTGTACAGCCTTAAAATGTGGGAGCAAGCGCAACCGGAACCGGCGGGGTGGAATCTGGTCGCCCAGGAATTGGTAACGGATCCCCAAAGTGGTTCCCTGCTTTTGGCCGCGCATCATGTCGATGCAACTTTTGGCAACGTGACGATTGTTCCCGTAGGGGATACGACAGGACCAACGAATAGCAATATTCAGGTGACTAGCGCAGACGAGGGGGCCACCATAAACTGGGTGACGAATGAACCTGCAACGGCGTCGCTGGCGTACGGCGTGACCAACGGCTATGAGCAGGGAGTTGCCACAGACGCAACATTGAGCACCAGTCACTCTATTGTGCTTACCGGATTAAATCCTGATACGACCTACCAATTTCAAATTACAGCGACCGATGGCACCGGAAATAGCAGTAATTCAGCAAATATAGCGTTTACAACTTTAGGGACGGTTGCGCCGGGTCCGCAATCGGATGATTTTAATACCCCGACATTGGATTCCCGCTGGACTGCGGTGGACCCGCTGGGTGACAGCAGCATTGTATTGACCGGAAACCAGGTTGCACTCAGTGTTGTTGGTGGCCAAGCGCACGATGTGTGGGTTTCAGGTAACGACAGCTTGCGGCTCATGCAGAACATCGCGGACCAGGACTTTGTGGCAGAAGTGAAATTTGATTCACTGCCGAGCCAGCCGTACCAAGTGCAAGGGATTCTGGTGGAGCAGAATGACGGCAATTTCCTGCGCTTTGATTTCTTTGGTGATGGCACAAACCTGCGGATATTTTCGGCCAGTTTTGTCAACGGAGAGCCGACGATTCGAGTGAACAGCATCGTGTCGCTGGGCGCCCCTATGTACCTGCGCGTGGAGCGGGTAGGAGACACCTGGACCTTGCTATACAGCGGAGATGGACAGAACTGGACCGCCGCCGTGAGTTACGTGCATGGTCTACAGGTAAACAACATCGGTGTTTTCGCAGCCAATGCCTGGGGCAGTGGTTCGCCAGCCTATACCGCACTAGTGGATTATTTTGTGACGGATGCAGTAGCACTGACCCCGGACACCACCCCGCCGACAATCAGCAATATCGTGATGAACAGCGGGGGTCAGGAAGCGACGCTGAGCTGGACAACCGACGAACCTGCAGACAGTCAAGTCATGTACGGCACCGCACCAGGGACATACGACTTGGGCACCGTCTCGAGTGCGACACTGACACAAAACCACAGCATTACCTTGACGGGGCTGAGCCTCGGCACCGTGTATTACTACCAAATAAATAGCAGTGATGCGGATGGCAACACCAGCAGCAGTGCCGAGCTTAATTTCTTTTCGGAAGACCTGACCGCACCGACAATCAGCGGCACCCAAGTCGTGACAACTGAAGTTAGTGCGACGATCAGCTGGGTGACGAATGAGCCTGCCAGCAGCGAGCTCGGATATGGCGTCACCAACGGATACGAGCTCGGCGTTCTCACGAGTGCCGCCGTAGGCACCAACCACACTGTTGAGCTAACCGGGTTAACACCTGGTGCAACCTACTATTTCCAGCTAACGGCGACTGACAGCAGCGGCAACAGCGGCAGCTCACCGAATCAGACGTTTCGAATGCTGGGCCCGCAATCGGATGATTTTAATACCTCGACATTGAATTCCCGTTGGACTGTGGTGGACCCGCTGGGTGACAGCAGCATTGTCCTGACCGGAAACCAGGTTGCACTCAGTGTTACCGGTGGCCAAGCGCACGATGTGTGGGTTTCAGGTAACGACAGCTTGCGGCTCATGCAGAACACAGCGGACCAGGATTTTGTGGCGGAAGTGAAATTTGATTCACTGCCGAGCCAGCGGTACCAGGTGCAAGGGATCCTGGTGGAACAGAATGACGGCAATTTCCTGCGCTTTGATTTTCTTAGTGACGGCACAAACCTGCGGATATTTTCGGCCAGTTTTGTCAACGGAGAGCCGACGGTGCAAGTGAACAGCATCGTGCCGCTGGGCGCCCCTATGTACCTGCGCGTGGAACGGGTAGGAGACACCTGGACCTTGCTATACAGCGGAGATGGACAGAACTGGACCGCCGCCGTGAGTTACGTACACGGTCTACAGGTAAACAACATCGGTGTTTTCGCAGCCAACGCCTGGGGCAGTGGTTCGCCAGCCTATACCGCACTAGTGGATTATTTTGTGACGGATGCAGTAGCACTGGCCCCGGACGCCACCCCGCAGTAGTTCTACTGCGAACTCAATGGGCTGTTTTCAGTGTGGGCTTTACTGGGCAGTATGGGAGGTGAGGGGGGTTCCAAATTTACCCGTGTCAACTATTTGGGCCGTATTCAGGACTGTCACATATAAATCATGTTGCAATTTTCAGCACTTTGAGCAGATAGTTCTCGTCTCACTGGCCTTGAGGTGCTTTGTTCTAATGCCTCGCCTCAATGAACGCTCTTGGCGTAACAAATTGAGTGTGATGTGGCGTAGCACCGCCATGTTTTCTAGCCCATTGTTTTTCCTCACGCGGCTTTCGTTTTTCCTAAACGCCACATCTAACTCCAGTGAAAATTGTTCTCAATCCACCCGTGGAGAGGAGGTTTCTTTGAGGGTTCGTCTGCGCTTCATTTCGCTCATGAATTCGCCCCACAGTTCTTTCCGGCTCCAAAAAACCTCTTTAGCAACTGATCCTAGCAAATCAAACTTATGGTGGAAGGACAGCGGTGATTGCAGAATGCTTGATGAGGTTTTTTTGTGGCGAGTCCATGATTGCAGAGAAAGATGATTTTTGGTTGCGGGGTCATAAAATTCTTGTTTGCATTCCGTTTTCGCTTGGGGCCATGAAAACGATTGTTCATGGCGTCTCATGAACAACTGGCAATCAGGCGCCTCATAAAATTTTCCCAGCAGTATAAGTTCTACTAGTAGCGTCGTGTCTGCACCTATGTAATTGCCGATCAAACGAGTCTTTCGAAGTGCGTCTGATTGAATCAGACCGAATATATATGTTCCCTTCCACCCCGAGACACGTTTCCCTGAGCATTGGAACATTTTCATTAACGCGCGGTACCGCATGCGTGGATCATTTGATGTCAGGTCTAGATACCCATCCAATTCCAGATTTTTGATTGGGACTCCCTGGTCATCGATACCTGCGCCTCTGGAAAATGCCAGTACTGCCCCTGGATCGCTTTGGCTTGCCCTGAGGCAGTTTTCCAAGTACGTGGGACTGAATGTGTCATCAGCAGCAGCCCATTTGAAGTAGTGTCCAACCGCTGATTTAAATGTGTTATTAAAGTTCCATGCGGCGCCGCGGTTGTGGTCATAGCGAAGGTATCGGATGCGATCATCATTAGCAGCATATTTTTCACATATTTGACGTGTTCGGTCAGTTGAGCCGTTGTCAGATATGATGAATTCCAAATCTTGGAAAGTTTGGCTCAAGATACAGTTTATCGCAGAATCTAAAAATTTTTCACCATTGTAAATGGGCATACCGATGCTAATTAGCGGATGCTTTTTCATAAGTTGTACAAGTCCTGTTGTGGCATGACCATTTAATCAGAGGGTTGTTTAGGTCTTTTGATTCTGGATTTTAGTTTTTCTTTTACAATGCCCGCAAGCTTGACTTCCATGGATGCCTCGGGATTTTTGGTGCATGTGCGCAGCAATAAAAAAAGACTTGCGGAATAGGCCGTTGCACCAACTGCAGATAATAATATCAGTTGAGTTAAAAGTACTAGAGTGGATGATGTCTCCCCCCACAAGGTTGAAGTATATAAAACAATTGCGGTCATAAATAAAGAAGAGGCAACAGGCCGCCAGAGCCTGTTTATCAGTTGCATAAGATTAAGCTGCAAGTTGCGCGCTAAGACTATAAAGTTTATGGGCATAGACACCAAAGCCACTGCTGCAATGGCCCAGGCTGCCATCAAAACTCCGCTGGTGGTAAGGGCCCACGCGATGGTGGGATAAATGAGTATTATATTAAATATAGATAAATATGTGATTATTTTTGGAACCCCCAGCGCTAGGTATATTGCTCCTGTGTTGGCTTGCAGTGCACGAAATATTCCTACTACAGCAAGGGCTTGGATAAGAGGAATGCTATCCAGCCACTTTTCCCCTAAAAAAAACTGGACGATGGGGTCGGCCATAATTGCTATGCCTGAGCCAACCGGTATGGCAAAAAGTGTGATTAGGGAGAAAACATCAAGAAAACCTTTCCTTAGTGTGGCGAGATTTCCCGACATCTTGGCATATCCGGGAAATACCGCGCGGGTAATAGGAAAGACTAGTTCGGTCGTAGGAAGATTGGATATTTCATATGAAATGCTATATAGCCCGAGAGATTGTGCTCCAGCCGTTTTGCCGATTAAAAGATCAATACCTCGAATGTTCAAGAAGATTAAAACATTGTTTATTAGCACCCATTTTGAAAAATGGAAAAGCTCAGCTGATTTGGCAAGAGAAAAACGTGGCCGATATGAATGCATCATGTAGCTTATCAACACGCCCGCAAATTTTGAGGTAATGATTCCGGCGACAAGTGCCCAATAGTTTTTAAAAGTAAAGGCAAGTGAAACGGTTACCAAAAAAGATATAATTTTTTTTGTGATAAGAAAATTAAATTCTTTCCTGAAATTCAGTTCCTTACGAAATGCAATTATTCCAATGTTCTCAAACCCCTGAATAAGTGTGGCCAGGGAAAGAAAGTACATTATTCCGTCGAGGTTTGGTTCCTCAAAAAAAATCGCGGTTGGTTCCGCAAGTAATACAAGGGCAATGGCGGCGAAAATTCCGTAGAGCACATTGAATGACCAGGCTGTATCGTAGTGCTGTCGGGAGGCTTTTTGATTTTGAATCAATGCGAGGTCAAAACTGAATGCACCCATGATCTCCAGGGCGGCAAAAATGGACATTGCAATTGCGACAAGTCCGAAGTCCTCAGGTATCAGTAAACGAGCCAGTATTACCGTACTAATTATGCCAAGGCTCCGCTGGGTGAATGTGAAAAGCATCATCCACGCTGCGCCCTTGGCCATTTTTTTATTTAAGTCATCCATTAATTTAGTTATCCATTAAATTTGTGGCCATCATCGCGCAGTTTTTTCGACATCAGGGAGTTCTTGTGGGGTGGTTGCGCCAGCAATGCTGCATGCGCATTTTACTCCTTTTGGGTGGTGTTTTTCTGCTCTTCTTTTCAAGGTGGATATGCGGTTTCACGAAGCTATTTTTTTAGAGGGTTGAAGCGAGTTTTCTTTGCGGGAATTGCTGGCGAGGTCAACGGCAAATAAAACCCGCTAACGGTTGGGCGGGGCTGGATGGAAAAATCGTATTGGTTTCAGGTTCGTGAAGATGAATGCCGCTGATATTTATCGGCATGTTCCTTTTTATTCGTACAGCGAAAATTTGGAGGCCTCAGTTTATTTACATCGTTTCAGGGCTTGCTTGGTGGGGACGTTGGGGCGCTGCTGCCATTGATGCGCATCAGTGCTTTTTGCGCTTTCGGGTAGCCTCGTGCGGCGGCCACTGATAGCCAGCGTAGGGTTTCTCTTTCGTTGCGCGACACACCGTAACCGTAATAGTACATATAGCCGATGGTGTATTGCGCGCCGAGGTGCCCTTGCTGTGCGAGGGGCAGAAAAATCACGGCGGCATCGCCGTAGGCTTTATTCAGGAACAGCAATTTCCCTTGTTGGAATTGCTGTTCCTGGAGGGCGTGCCCTCCGTTGAGCCCCCTATCCGGCGCGTTGAGCGCGGCGGTTGAGCAGGCGTTTAGTAGCAGCAGTAAAAACAGGAGGGCTGCGATTCGGTGTGTGCGCGAGAGGCTAGGTGTCCAAGTCATGTGTTGATGATACACACATGCGTGAACGAGGGGTAAACCGTCGTGCGAGTTTTATGGCCGGAAGCGCCGCACCGCTGAACGAAAATGACGCAGGCCGTCCGTGGGTGGGCGCGGCGCGTAACGTAGCTGTTGATACCGTCGGCTGATATCGACAATGGCGGAAGCGTTCCCGGGCAATGCCAGGATGGCTCGGAGGGCGAAATCCTGCGGACCCTCGGCTGGATTCCGAGATAGGCCACGCCGTGCCAATTTGCGGCAGAAACGTGTGTAAATGGCGGTGATGGCATCTCGTCGCCGTCGCCGGAAACGCAGCAGGGGCAGCGCCAGCGCCACCAATACTAGGGTGACGCCGCCCGCCAGCACGCCCACCATGTCACGCCAGTCGATGTTTTTCAGCCCCAGGTAAGAGAACAGCCCGGACAGCAGAGCCATCTGCTGTTGGTCGTTGTAGTTGATGATCCACTGGTTCCAGTAATGATTCATATTGTCCACGCCGAAGCCCAACTGTCGCCAGGCGCGCGTCGCCCAGCCCGGCGGGGCCAGGGTGAGGGCAGCCTCCGGGGCGATGCGTTGCAGATCCTGGCTGTCTTCTACCCGCGACGGGGGGATTACCGCGGTGGGGTCCACGCGCACCCAGCCTTGGCCGCTCAGCCATACCTCTGCCCAGGCGTGGGCATCGGATTGACGCACGATGAAGTAGTCGCCGAGGGGGTTGGTTTCTCCCCCCAAATATCCGGTGACGACGCGTGCGGGTATCCGCGCCGCCCGCATCAACACCACAAAGGCGGAGGCGTAGTGCTCGCAAAAACCCCGTTGGCGGTCAAACAGGAACTCGTCCACCGGGTCGCCGGGCATCAGCGGTGGTTTGCGGGTGTAATAAAACGGCTGCTGGCGGAAATATTGCAGGGCTTGTTGCATGATGTCGGCATCATTGGCGAAACGATTGCGCCATTGTCGTGCCAATTGGCGGGCGCGCGGGGCCGCGTTGTTTGGTAGCTGCAAATAGCGGAATTGGTCAGGCGGTGATGCCGGGTCTAGCTGGTAGTCGGTGTAAGACTGCATGTCATAACGTCGCAGTTGGTACACCGGGCTCTTGCTGATGAGTTCAAATTCCCGGCTCAGGGTGCTGCGCAACGGTAGGCGGGAGGGCAGATCCAGGGCGAACAGCCAGCGTTGCTGGTGGGGTTCCAGGGTGACGGTGTAATCAGTGGCTGTCCCGGCGGCGCGAAACCCGGGTTGCTGATAAGGTGCGCCGGGGCGCCGTTGGTGGTCAGGATTGGACCAGGTTTTGCTGTCGAAATAGGTGAACACCGGGCCGCGCCAATATCGCAGTGTCGCCGGGGGCGGTTTGGTATCAAATTGCACGCGAAAGGCCACGGCGTTGTTGTTGCTCAGCTGGCTGATTTTGCCCGGCGACATGCTGTCGGAAAGGCCGGTGCCCGCAGCGGTGCTGTCGTCGGGCAGATTCCACAGGGGGCCGGGAATGCGCGGGAACAACAGAAACAGTAGCAGGGCGATGGGGGCGGCCTGCAACAGCATTTGTCCGGCCTGGCGCAGGTTCAGCCAGCGAGGGGGCTGTGCCGTGCCGCGATTGAATGCTGTGAGCGCCGTGGTCAGCACCACCACCACCAGCATCATGTACAGCCCGATGAGGATGGATTGGTCGAATAAAAACACCGTGGCCACCACGAAATAACCCAGCCCCACCACCACGGTGATATCACGCGGCTGCTGCATTTCCATCAGTTTCAGGCACGACATCACCACCAGCAGCCCCACCCCAGCCTCGCGACCGAACAGGGTGTGGTAGGCGGTGAAGGTGATTGCCAACGCTAGCACCGTCAGCAGGCCGCGAACAAAACGCCCGGGCAGAGCGACTAACGCAAGCTCGTGGGCCAGGCGCCATACCAGCAGCGCTACGCTAGGGGCGATGATCAACAATGGCAGGCGCGGAAGATGGGGAATGAAGGACAGAGCCAGCCCGGCGAGCAACCACAGACGTGGGTGATTGGCCCTGCGCAAGCGTTGGTGCAGGTTTTGGGGAGGGTGCTTCATGCCGCCACCGTCTGCGCGGTGCCTGTGTCCGGCGTGTTTGCGCCAAATAATGCCAGGGCTTTCAGGCAGCGATGACGGTGTGCGGGGCCATGGCCTAACGGAATCTGTGAGCCCGGCAGTTTGAGGCCGTAACTGAATTGTGCGGTGTCAGCGTCCATCACCCAGCGAGTGAGACGGGAGAGGCGGGCCTCGGTGTCCAGTGTCGGCAGGTCATCCCAGTTTAGCCACAGCTCCTCGGCGCGGTCGCCGCCGAATTGTTTGATATGCAACCCCTGGCCTCGGGCCACGATTTTCCAGTGCACATGGCGTAGGGGATCGCCGGGGTGGTAATGGCGCAGGGTGGCGAAGTCGTCGCTGCCCACGCCGCGATCACCGCTGAGATTGAGGTGATAGGACGGCGTTACCGGTAGCGGATGGTAGTCGTCCGGCCGGGGGTAAACCAAATAGTGCCGATCAAACTGGGCGTGGCCCCAGGCGCGAAACAGGCCCAGCGGATAGGTCGTGTGCAGGGTGAGGCGCCCCAACCGGTGGCGGCCACGTTGCTGGGTGGGCAGGCTCATGCCTGCGTGGAAACACTGATCTCCGGGGAGGTCCACGCGACTCGGGTCCTGCGGGGGAAATTGTAGCCCCACGGCGTAGCGGGTGCCCTTCCGAGTGTTATCCAGCCGCACGGGGGCAGACAGGTTGTCGCCGCAAAATACTGGAGGGATGTGGGCCACGTCTACCTGCACATGCAGCAGGTTGCGGTAGGTGTGCAGGATGGCCACCAGGCACAGGCTGCTCAGGAGAAAGGTGAGGGCGTAGGCCAGGCTGTTGTTGTAGTTGACCGCCGCCACCAGCATTACCAACAGCTGAAGCCCGAAAAAAACTCCGTGTCGGGTGGGCAGGATGTACACCCGGTTTTGGGTCAGCAGGATGGGGCCGGGCTCCGGGCCTTCGCCCTGCAAAAAACGCCGAAGATTGAAGCGGCCGGGTCGGGTGTCGGGCTGTTTGGCCACCGGTGGGCGCTCAGGGAATAGCCACTGCGGCCAGCTTGGCGATGAGGGCGTCGGCGTTGGTGTCCTCGTCACCCCCGTTGCTGCCGCGCAGGCGATGGCCCACCACGTGAGGTAGCACCGTTTGCACGTCTTCCGGCAGCACGTGGTCGCGACCGGCCATCAGCGCCCAGGCTTGGGCGCTGTGCAGCAGCGACAGCCCGGCACGGGGCGACAGGCCGACGGAAAAATGGGAGGACTGACGGCTGCTGTGGAGCAGGGCTTGCAGGTAATCCAGTAGTGCGTCGGCCACGTGGACCTGAGGCACGGCGGTTTGAATCCGGGCCAGCTGCGCGGAGTCCAGGCAGGGCTGGAGGTCTTTCAGCAGTTCGCGACGGTCCTGGCCGGTGAGCAGTTTGCGCTCAGCGCGCGGGTTAGGGTATCCGAGAGAAATCCGCATCAAAAACCGGTCGAGCTGGCTTTCCGGCAACGGGAAGGTGCCGATCTGATGGGTGGGGTTTTGAGTGGCAATGACAAAAAAGGGCTCTGGCAGTGGGCGGGTTTCGCCCTCGATGGTGACTTGTCCTTCCTCCATGGCTTCCAGTAACGCGCTCTGTGCCTTGGGTGTGGCGCGGTTGACCTCGTCGGCCAGGATCAGTTGCGCGAAGATGGGGCCGGGCAGGAAGCGGAAGTCGCCGCGTTCTTTTTCGAAAATGGAGACGCCGAGGATGTCCGCTGGTAGCAGGTCGCTGGTGAACTGGATGCGGTGGTATTCCAGTCCCAAAATTTTCGCCAGCACGTGGGCCAGGGTGGTTTTGCCGACGCCGGGCAGGTCTTCAATGAGCAGGTGTCCGCGCGCCAGTAGGCAGGCCAGGGACAGGCGAATTTCATGTTCTTTGCCCAGCACAACGTCACTGGCTCTTGCGGCCAGTGTGTCGATGACAGCTTTGATGTCGGTCATGGCGATGTGTTTCGGCGTCCTATTGTTGGGGGCAGGGAAATGGAACAGCTTCCACGAATGAAAAAAATCAGAGATGAAGATCCCTGCCGCATGATATCGAAAACCATCGTGCGATGGGCGGGCTGATAGCAGCGATTCACTGGACAAGCAACGCTTTGCTGATGTCCTCGGCCCAGCGCATGCTTTCCAGGTAGTTGTCTCCCAGCTCGTGGGTGTCGAAAGTGGAGTGTTCTACGGCTTCCCAGTCGCCGCGTTCGTAGGCTAACACCAGCGCCAGTAGTTGACCCAGCGGGCCTTTGTGGTGCAGCAGGGCGGTGTTGATGTCTTCGGTGAACGGCAGGGTTTTCAGCAGGCTATCCATGGAGCGGTCGGTGAGTGCGTCCAGGGCGGAAAACAGGCCCACGGTGAAGGCGTGTTGAGGATTTTGCCCGAAGGCGACGGCCAGTCGTTCGGCCAGGTTGGCGCGAATCAATGCGGTGAGCATCAGCTCGTGAGGTTTGTCGTCCACCCGCGACATGGCGATGATGGTGACCCAGGCAGCGATAGTTTTGAGGCCAATCATGGTGATGGCGCGCTGGATGGAGTCCACCTGTTTCGAATAGCCGAAGCAGGCAGAATTGATGTAGCGCAGGATGCGGAACGAGAGCGAGACATCCTGGGCCACTAGTGTCTGGAGTTCACCGAAATCGAGGTCGGGGTCTTGTAGCTTGGCCAACAGGCGGGTGAGAGCCAACTGGCTGGAGGGTGTTTTGGCGCCGGTGATGACTCGCGGCTTGCAAAAAAAATAGCCCTGAAAATAGCTGAAGCCCAACGTTTTACAGTGCTCAAATTCCTCCTGGGTTTCGACTTTTTCTGCGAGCAGGCGCAGCTTCGGGAAAGTCCGCAGTTGTTTGACCTGCTCTTCCAGTTCGGCCGTGGACATTGCCATCAGGTCCACTTTGACGAACTGAGCCAGCTCCACCATCGGGCGTTTGGACTCGTCGTAGATGAAATCGTCCAGTGCAATGGTGCAGCCGTCCTCTCTCAGTTTTTTCAGCGCGTCAATGAGTTCTGCGTCCGGGTTAACGTCTTCCAGCACTTCGAGCACGATTTGGTGAGTGGCGATGGGGGCTGGCAGGCCATTTTTCAGGAAATATTCAGTGAGATTGACGAAGGCGTAATGCTCGCCGACGATCTCACGCAGACCAATTTCCAGCAGCGCGTTGACCAATAATTGCGCCGTCGCCGCATCGCCTTCACCTTCCGCCACCTGGGCGTAATTTTCCTGGCTGGCACGATACAGCAGCTCGTAACCTACCAGGGTTAAATCACGGTCGTAAATGGGCTGGCGGGCGAGGTAAATTTGAGTCATGCCCTTCTGTCGGCGCCGTTGCGGCGTACTTGAGCTGCTGTGTGCAGGGAAAAGTGCGGCTGTAGTGGCATTAAGCTGCATACTTTTTCGCCACACGGTAAAATGCGCCCCATGTATTTCCAGGATCGATTCGATGTGATTGTTGTCGGCGGCGGACACGCCGGTACCGAGGCCGCGCTGGCTGCGGCGCGCAGTGGTGCGCGCACG